>JAHECC010000083.1 GCA_024641965.1 Rubrivivax sp. | reverse complement strand
GCCGGCGGGTTCAGGTCGGCCACATGAAGGAAGGCGGCGCGGTCCAGGCCGATGTCGATGAAGGCGCTCTGCATGCCCGGCAGCACACGTGCCACCTTGCCCAGATAGACGTTGCCCACCAGGCCACGTTCGAGCGCACGCTCGATGTGCAGCTCCTGCACCGCGCCGTTCTCGACCACGGCCACGCGCGTTTCCTGCGGGGCCCAGTTGATGAGAATGTCCTGGTTGGCCACTTGTTGTTCTGCTCTGTCTTGCGGCGCGACTCGTTTCAGATCGGCAGCCTCACCCCGGCGCGCCGGAGCAACTGCGTGGTCTCGAAAAGAGGCAAACCCATGATACCGGAGTGACTGCCTTCGACGCCTTCGATCCAGCCGGCGATCGCGCCTTGCACCGCATAGGCGCCGGCCTTGCCGAAGGGCTCACCGGCAGCGACATAGGCCTCGATCACGGCCGCCGGCAACACAGCGAAGCGCACGCGCGAGACGTTCAACGCCGACAGCGTGCGCTGCCCATGGCCCAGCGCCACCGCACTCAGCACGCGGTGGCTGCGGCCGGACAGCAGGCCCAGCATGGATGCGGCCTCGGCCGCGTCCGCCGGCTTGCCCAGGATGCGCCGCTGCAGCGCCACGGTGGTGTCGGCGCAAAGGATCGGCGCCAAGGGCAGACGCCGGCGCGCCAGTCGGCGGCGCGCTGCGGCCAGCTTGAGCAATGTCACACGCTGCACGTAGGCCTCGGGCAGTTCACCCGGCCGGTGCAGCTCCAGCGCTTCGGCGTCTTCGTGCACATCGGGCAGCAACAGCTGGAAGCCGGCGCCGATCTGCTGCAGCAGTTGCTGCCGGCGCGGGCTCTGCGACGCCAGGTAGATGAAGTCGTGCGTAGCCCGCTTCATTCGCGGTGATACGGGTGGCCGTGCAACAGCGTCCAGGCGCGGTACAGCGCCTCGGCCAGCAGCACGCGCACCAGCGCGTGGGGCAGCGTCAGGTCCGACAGGCGCAGCGTCTCGTCGGCGCTGGCCTTCAGCGCCGCATCCAGGCCGTCGGGGCCACCGATGAGCAGCGCCACGTCGCGGCCGTCGCCGCGCCACGAGCGCAAACGTCCGGCCAGTTGCGGCGTATCACTGGGCGTGCCACGTTCGTCGAGCACGACACGCCGCGCGCCCTTGCTGATCGCGGCTTCGATGCGCTGCGCTTCGATGGCCATGCATTGCAGCGCGCTGCGCCCACGCCGTGCTTCGGCCTTCAGCGCCGTCAACTCCAGCCGCATTTCGGGCGGGAAGCGCTTGGCGAACTCGGCCCAGGCCTCGTCGACCCAGGCGGGCTGGCGTTGGCCCACGGCCAACACCTGCAGCCTCATGCGCGGCGCTTCGACGGCGCGGACTTGCGCGAGGGCGTGGACTTGCGCGCCACCGTCTTGGTCACGGCCGCCTTTGCCATTGCCGTTCGCGGCGTGGCCGGGCGCTTCGCGGTGGCACGCTTCTTCACGGCCTTCTTCGCTGGCGTGACCTGCGCTGCCGTGTACTGCGCCGACACGCCCGCCGCAGCGGCACGTGGTGCGCCCTCCGACGCCTTGACCAGCCGCGTCGGCTCCTGCGCGCCGAGCTTCATCTTCACCGGCTTGCCACCCCAGATCTCCTCGAGGTGGTAGTACTGCCGGATGGCGGGCTGCATGATGTGCACCACCGCCGCGCCGCAGTCGACGATGATCCACTCGCCGTTGTCCTCGCCTTCGGTGCGCATCACTGGCAGGCCGCGCGAACGCACCGTGTCGCGCACGCTGGCCGCCAGCGACTTGGTCTGCCGGTTGCTGGCACCGGAGGCGATGATGACCCGCTCGAACAGTGGCGACAGGTGTTCGGTGTTGAACACCGCAACCTGTTGGGCCTTGACGTCTTCGAGGCCATCGACGATGGCGCGCTGCAGTTTGCGGATGTCCATTCAGCTCCCGTGGGTGCCTGCATAGAGGCGGTGTTGGTGAATATAGTGCGCCACGCCAGGGGGCACCAGCGCGCCGATGTCGAGCCCGCGCGCCACGCGCTCGCGGATATCGGTGGCCGACACGGCCATCGGCGGCAGGCTCAGCCGATGGGTGGCGGCCTCCAGCACACGCAGGTCGGCACACGGCGCGGCGCCGTCGCGCAACGCCACCGCCAGGCGCACGCGCCGCAGCAGGTCCTCGAATCCATGCCAGGTGTGCAGGTTGGTGAATTGATCCTGGCCGATGATCAGCCACCATGCCGCGCCGGGCTGTCGCAATTGCAGTTCGTGCACGGTGTCCAGCGTATAGCTCGGGCCCACGCGCTCGATCTCGCAGCGTTCGACAACGAAGCGCGGCTCGCCCTGCAGCGCCAGATCGAGCATCGCGACGCGGTGCTCGGCATCGCTCAGGCGACGCTCCTTCTGCCAGGCATCTCCCGCCGGCACCCAGCGCATTTCGTCCAGCGCCAGTTCGTCCAGCGCCAGTCGCGCCAGCGCCAGGTGCGCGTTGTGCACCGGGTCGAAGCTGCCGCCGAAAAGCCCTATGCGTCTTGTCAAGAGCTTTGACCCAGCCAGTCGCGTGGCGGCAGGAAGTCGCTGTACAGCCGCGCCTCGGGCGTGCCGGGCTCGGGCTTCCAGTCGTAGCGCCATTTCACGATCGGCGGCATCGACATCAGGATGCTCTCGGTGCGCCCACCCGATTGCAGCCCGAAATGCGTGCCGCGATCGAACACCAGGTTGAACTCGACATAGCGTCCGCGCCGGTAGGCCTGGAAGTCGCGCTCGCGCTCGCCATAGGGCGTTTCGCGACGGCGCTGCACGATCGGCAGGTAGGCCGGCACGAAAGCGTCGCCCACGGCGCGCATCATCGCAAAGCTGCCGTCGAAACCGAGTTCGGCAAAATCGTCGAAGAACACGCCGCCGACGCCGCGCGCCTCGCCGCGGTGCTTGAGGAAGAAGTACTCGTCGCACCACTGCTTGAAGCGCGGGTACTTGTCGTCACCGAAGGGCGCCAGCGCATCGCGGCAGCTGCGATGGAAATGCGCGGCGTCGTCCTCGACGCCGTAGTAGGGCGTCAGGTCCATGCCGCCGCCGAACCAGCTGACCGCCGGCAAGCCTGAAGGCAGCGCGGCGAACATGCGCACGTTCATGTGCACCGTCGGCACATGCGGGTTGCGCGGGTGCATCACCAGCGACACGCCCAGCGCCTCGAAGGGCGCGCCAGCCAGTTCGGGGCGGTGCTGCGTGGCCGACGGCGGCATCGCGCGGCCGCGCACATGGCTGAAGTTGCAGCCGGCGCGCTCGAAGACCTTGCCGCCTTCGACCAGGCGCGACAGACCGTCGCCTTCGAGCGCGGAGCCGGGTTCACGCGTCCATCCGTCACTGATGAAGGGCGTGCCGTCCTCGGCCTCGAAGCTCGTGACGATGCGCTTCTGCAGCCCGAGCAGGTAGTCGCGTACCGGCGCGCTGTCAAAGGCCTGTGTCACACCATGTCCCTTCGTCATCGCTTTACGGCACGATGACCGATGTCGCTGCGGTATTGCGCACCTTCGATGCGAATACTGCTCAGCGCCGCGTAGGCGCGCTGCTGCGCAGTCTTGACCTTCTCGCCGAGCGCGGTGACGCACAGCACGCGCCCGCCGCTGGTCACCAGTTGCCCGTCGCGCTCCGCCGTGCCGGCATGGAATACACGCAGGTCCTCCGCCGCCGCGGGCAGACCGCTGATGGCATCACCCTTGCGCGGCGCCATCGGGTAGCCGGCCGCGGCCATCACGACACCCAGCGCCACGCGCCGGTCCCATTGGAGTTCCACGTTGTCCAGCGTGCCGTCGGTGGCGCGCAGCAGCAGCTCGAGCAGGTCGCTCTTCAGGCGCATCAGGATCGGCTGCGCCTCCGGGTCGCCGAGTCGGCAGTTGAACTCCACGGTACGCGGCTGGCCGGCGGCATCGATCATCAGCCCGGCATAGAGAAAACCGGTGAAAGGCGTGCCCTCCTTGGCCATGGCGGCCACCGCGGGCAACACGATCTCCTGCATCACGCGTGCATGCACATTGGGCGTGACCACCGGCGCCGGCGAATAGGCGCCCATGCCGCCGGTGTTGGGACCGGCATCGCCATCCAGCAGGCGCTTGTGGTCCTGGCTGGTGGCCAGCGGCAGCACGTTCTTGCCGTCGCACAGCACGATGAAGCTGGCCTCCTCGCCTTCGAGGAACTGCTCGATGACGACGCGTGCACCGTCGGCGTTGTGCGACACGCCCAGGCGGTTGTCGACCAGCATCGCGTCGATGGCCTCGAAGGCCATCGCCAGCGTGGTCGCCACGACCACGCCCTTGCCGGCGGCCAGGCCGTCGGCCTTGATGACGATGGGCACGCCCTGGGCCTGCACGTAGGCCCGCGCGGCCGCCGCGTCGTTGAAGGTGACGTGCGCGGCGGTGGGAATGCCGTGCCGTTGCATGAACTCCTTGGCGAAAGCCTTCGAGCTTTCCAGTTGTGCCGCAGCGCGCGTCGGCCCGAAGATGCGCAGGCCACGCTCGCGAAACAGGTCCACCACGCCGGCAGCCAGCGGCGCCTCGGGGCCGACCACCGTCAGGCCGATCTTCTCTGCGGCAGCGAAATCGGCCAACGCGCCGATGTCGGTGATGTTGACGTTGTGCAGTTGCGGATCGCGCGCGGTGCCGCCATTGCCCGGCGCCACGAACACGCGCTGCACGCGCTCGGCTTGCGCCAGCTTCCAGGCGAGAGCGTGTTCACGTCCGCCGCCGCCGATGACGAGGACCTTCATTCGTCGATGGCCGCGTTGTGATAGACGGCTTGCGTGTCGTCCAGATCTTCCAGCACGTCGAGCAGCTTGCGCATGCGTGCCGCATCCTCGCCAGCGAGTTCGATTTCGCTGGACGCGCGCATCGTCACTTCGGCCACCTCGGGCGGCAGCGCCGCGCCTTCCAGCGCCACCTTCAGCGCCTCGAAGTCCGGCGCGGCGCACAGCACCTCGATGGCGCCGTCGTCATCGACGATGACATCGTCGGCACCCGCGTCCAGCGCCACTTCCATCACCTTGTCCTCATCGGTGCCCGGCGCATAGAAGAACTGTCCGCAGTGGCGGAACTGGAAGGCCACCGAACCTTCGGTGCCCATGTTGCCGCCGTACTTGCTGAAGGCATGCCGAACCTCGGCCACGGTGCGCACGCGGTTGTCGGTCATGCAGTCGACGATGATCGCCGCGCCGCCGATGCCGTAGCCTTCGTAGCGGATTTCCTCGTAGCTCAGGCCTTCGAGCGTGCCCGAGGCCTTGTCGATGTTGTACTTGATGCGCTCGGCCGGCATGTTGGTGGCCTTGGCCTTTTCCACCGCCAGGCGCAACCGCGGGTTCATGCCCAGGTCGCCGCCGCCCTGCCGCGCCGCGACGGTGATCTCACGGATCACGCGCGTCCAGATCTTGCCGCGCTTCTCGTCCTGCCGGCCCTTGCGGTGCTGGATGTTGGCCCATTTGGAATGACCGGCCATGCGTGTGTTTCCCCTGTGGCCCGGCCCGGGCAACGGGCGCATGGCGGATGTTCGATAGACTGGCATTCTACTTTTGGCCCCACCCACCACCGTCGCGCAGGAAAGCACCCCATGGCCGATCCCATCCTCGTTGCACGGCATGGCGACATCGAATGCCAGCTGTTGCCGGCATTGGCCAATCGCCACGGCCTGATCACCGGCGCCACCGGCACCGGCAAGACCATCACGCTGCAGACACTGGCCGAGAACTTCAGCCGCCTGGGCGTGCCGGTGTTCATGGCCGACGTCAAAGGCGACCTGACCGGCATCAGCCAGGTCGGCAGCATCCCGCCCAAGATGGCCGCGGTGCTGGCCGAGCGCGGCATCGTCGCACCCGAGGCCGGGTCCTGCCCCAGCACGCTGTGGGACGTGTTTGCCGACGACAAGAAGGCGCAGGGCCACCCGGTACGCGCCACCGTGTCCGACATGGGCCCGCTGCTGCTGGCGCGCATGCTGGCGCTGAACGACACGCAGGCTGGCGTGCTCAGCATGGTCTTCAAGATCGCCGACGACAACGGCCTGCTGCTGCTCGACCTGAAGGACCTGCGCGCGATGCTGCAGCACGTGGGCGACAACGCGGCGCAGTTCAAGACGCAGTACGGCAACGTCAGCCCGGCCAGCGTCGGCGCGATCCAGCGCGGGCTGCTGCAGATCGAGGAACAGGGCGGCGACCGCTTCTTCGGCGAGCCGATGCTGGACATCGCCGACTTCATGCAGACGAGTGATGGCAGGGGCGTGGTCAACATACTCGCCGCCGACCAGCTGATGAACGCGCCCAGGCTGTATGCCACCTTCCTGCTGTGGATGCTCTCCGAGCTGTTCGAGCAGCTGCCCGAGATCGGCGACCCCGACAAGCCGAAACTGGTGTTCTTCTTCGACGAGGCGCACCTGCTGTTCAAGGACGCGCCGGCGGCGCTGGTCGAGCGCATCGAGCTGGTGGTGCGGCTGGTGCGCAGCAAAGGCGTGGGCGTGTATTTCGTGACGCAGAACCCGCTCGACATCCCCGACACCGTGCTCGCGCAGCTGGGCAACCGGGTGCAGCACGCGTTGCGCGCCTTCACGCCGCGCGACCAGAAGGCGGTCAAGGCGGCGGCCAGCACGATGCGCGCCAACCCGGGGCTGGACATCGAGACCGCGATCACCGAGCTGGCGGTGGGCGAGGCGCTGGTCAGCTTTCTCGACACCAAGGGCCGGCCGAGCATCACCGAGCGCGTGTTCGTCATTCCGCCGGGCAGCCAGATCGGCCCGATCACGCCCGAGCAGCGCGCGGCGCTGATCCAGAGCTCGCTGGTCGCTGGTGTGTACGAAAAGCATGAAGACCGGGAATCGGCCTACGAGAAGCTCAAGGGGCGGGCTGTCGCCACCGGCGAAGCTGCCAGCGAAATGGTTGCCAAGGCGGACAAGGCGGCCGCCGGCAGCGACGGCGGCGTGATGGGCGACCTGAAGGACCTGCTCTTCGGCAGCACCGGCCCGCGCGGCGGCAAGCACGAAGGCCTGGTCGAAAAGGCCGCATCGTCGGCAGTGCGCAGCATGGGCTCGGCCCTGGGCCGCGAGATCTTCCGCGGCGTGCTGGGCGGCCTGCTGGGCGGCGGCTCGAAGCGACGCTGAACAAGCCGCGGCGCGCAACCCGCACAATGGGCCACTGGGTTCAACTGCAAGGGATTGCGTGCAAACACTGAAGTGGATCGCCCTGGGCGCTGTCGGCCTCGCCGCGCTGGTCCTGCTGGCCGCGTATTTCGGCGCCTTCAGCAGCCACGCACCTGCCAACCTGGGACATCGCAACGGCAAGCTCAAGCCACCGTCCAAGACGCCCAACAGTGTCAGCAGCCAGGCCGACCTGTGGGTCGAGCACCCGATGCAGGACTACGCGCGCATCGCGCCGCTGCCGTTGAAGGGCGACGGCGCCGCGACGATCGCGCGCATCAAGACCATCGTCGAAGCCATGCCCGGCGCCGAGGTGACACAAAGCCAGGACGACTACCTGCGCGTACAGTTCAGCACGCGGCTGATGAAGTTCGTCGATGACGCCGAATTCTGGTTCGACCCGGCCAGCGGCGTGGTGCAGGTGCGCTCGGCCTCGCGCCTGGGGCGCAAGGATTTCGGCGTGAACCGCAAGCGCATCGAGGTCATTCGCGCGCGTCTGGCTGCGCACTGAACCGCGTTGCGGTCCGCCGCGCAGGGCTCACGTCCGAGTACTCCTATGCACTGGCCACGAACTTCAGGCCACTGTCCGACTGGCGCGCCAGCATCCGCGCGGCCGCGATGCCGATGGCGCTGATCGCCGGCAGCGACGACGAGGCCTTCGTTGCCGATCGCTTCGAGTCGATCTTCAAGGACGAAGGCCGACCGATCCCGGTGACGCTGCTGCCCGGCATCGGCCATGTCGGCCTGACGCTGCAGCCCGCCGCGGTGGCTGCGGTGGTGGCCGCCGTCGAACAACTGAATGGCCGGCCCTGAGGCCCGTTCACCCACGCCGCCGAACGCCCATGAGCCCCCAAACTCGCTGCAGCGCCGCCCGCTGACCTTCGTCCACCGGCTCACGGCCACCGCAAGACGATCACCCGGCTCTACTTCGGCGCCTGTGTCATTGCCTGGCTGTTCAAGTTGCTTCCGGGGCGCTTCCTCGGTAGCCTGCGCTGGGGCACGCCGCTGAACGGCATCGTGCCGTGACAAGGAGAACGAAATGAACGTGCCATCCGACGAAGCGCTGCGCCGCAAGGCCCAGCGCCGCGTGAAGCTGAAGATGGGCTTCTTCATCCACGCCGGCATCTATGTGCTGGTGAACCTGGGCCTGCTCGCGATCAACGGCGTGGCCGGCGGCAAGCCATGGGCCTTGTGGCCCATGGCCGGCTGGGGCCTGGGCCTGGCGATCCACGGTATCGTCACCTATATCAACCTGCGCGGCAACGGTGTGCGCGAGAGCATGGTCGAGCGCGAGCTCGAACGGCTGAAACAGCAGGATCGAGACTGATGCCGCGTCGATAGAATCGACGCATGTCCTCCGCCCCCAAAGAAGAACCGGTCAAGCCGGGCAATTTCCTGCGTTCGATCATCGAGCGCGATCTGGCAGAAGGCAAGCTTGCCACTCGCCACTTCGCCGGCACGCCCGGCGACGCGGCACACCATGCCGCCGGGCCGATCGACACGGCGAAGATCCGCACCCGCTTCCCGCCCGAGCCGAACGGCTACCTGCACATCGGCCATGCCAAGAGCATCTGGCTGAACTTCAGCCTGGCGGCGGAATATGGCGGCGTGTGCCACCTGCGTTTCGACGACACCAACCCCGAGAAGGAGGAGCAGGAGTACGTCGACGGCATCCTCGACGCGGTGCGCTGGCTGGGCTACGACTGGCAGGCGCATGGCACCAGCCACCTGTACTACGCCAGCCACTACTTCGACTTCATGTACCGCGCCGCCGAGGCGCTGGTCGAAGCCGGCCATGCCTACGTCGACGAGCAGAGCGCGGACGAAATGCGCGCGAATCGCGGCGACTTCAATACGCCCGGCACGCCGAGCCCGTTCCGCGACCGCGCGCCGGCCGAGAACCTGGCGCGTCTGCGCGAGATGCGCGATGGCAAACACGCCGACGGCGCGATGGTGCTGCGCGCGAAGATCGACATGGCCAGCCCGAACATCAACCTGCGCGACCCGGCGCTGTACCGCATCAAGCGCGCCACGCACCACAACACCGGAGACACCTGGTGCATCTACCCGATGTACACCTATGCGCACCCGCTGGAAGACGCGCTGGAAGGCATCACGCACAGCATCTGCACGCTGGAGTTCGAGGACCAGCGTGCCTTCTACGACTGGGTGCTCGAACGCCTGGCCGACCTCGGTCTGCTGGCGCAGCCGCTGCCGAAGCAGTATGAGTTCGCGCGGCTGAACCTCACGTACATCGTCACCAGCAAGCGCAAGCTGCGGCAGATGGTCGAAGAAGGCATCGTCGACGGCTGGGACGACCCGCGCCTGCCGACGCTGGCGGGCCTGCGCCGCCGCGGCTACACGCCCGAGAGCCTGCGCCTGCTGGCCGAGCGCAGTGGCGTCAGCAAGGCCGGCGGCTGGATCGACTACAGCTCGCTCGACATCGCATTGCGCGAGGACCTGGACGCCAAGGCGCCGCGCGCCATGGCCGTGCTCGACCCGCTGAAGCTGGTGCTGAGCAACTGGAACGAGGTCATCGGCAAGGAACAGACGCTGCCCTGCACGGCACCGCTGCTGCCCGGCCGCGACGACAGCGCGCAACGTCAGTTCACGCTCGGCCCCGAGGTCTGGATCGAGCGCGAGGACTTCATGGAAGAGCCGCTGAAGGGTTACCACCGGCTGAGCCCGCCGCGCTTCGACGGCAAGGGCGCGCGCATCGACGGCAGCATCGTGCGCCTGAAGTACGGCTACGTGATCCAGTGCACCGGGCTGAAGAAGAACTTCGACGGCACGGTGGCCGAGGTGCAGGCGAAACTGATCCCCGACACGCGCAGCGGCACGCCCGGTGCCAACGCGGTCAAGACCAAGGGCGTGCTCACCTGGGTGGCGGTGCACGACGCGCTGCCGGCCGAGGTGCGGCTGTACGACCGGCTGTTCACCGAGGCCCAGCCCGACGCCGCGGGGCGCGATTTCAAGAGCTGCCTGAACCCCGACAGCAAGAAGATCGTCAGTGGCTGGCTCGAGCCCACGGTGGCCGCGGCCGAAGCCGGGCACAGCTTCCAGTTCGAGCGCCACGGCTACTTCGTCGCCGACCGCATCGATCATGCGCCGGGCCGACCGGTGTTCAACCGCATCACGCCGTTGAAGGAAACCTGGGCGAAGTGAATCCCGTGGCGGCGCTGCGGCCTCGACCCAGCGGATCCTCGTTCACATCGATGCGAGCCCGCCCGCCAATGACACAGGAAGTACAGGCGCCGATGTCCGGAGGCCGCCACTGAGCGTGCACTTCGGATCTGCATGCTGCAATGATTGAAGCGCGTTCTCCGTCGCGGGAAGCATGATGATGGCGGCGTCGAGCGTTGTGCGATCCTGCGACAATTGACCGTTCCGCTGCCTTCTCACCTGAGCCGCGCAACGCATGGAGTTTTTGATGACAGAGCAGAGGCGCCCGCTGCAACCGGGCGAGGCTTCACCGGCGTTCACGCTGCCCGCAGCCAACCGCGAAGGGACGGTCTCTCTGGCCGAGTTGCGCGGCCGGCCGTTCTTGATTGGCTTCTATCGCGGTCTGCACTGCCCGTTCTGTCGTCGTCAGCTCGTGCAGCTCGCCGCAGCACAGCCGGCCCTGCAAGCCGCCGGCATCGAGACGCTCGCGGTCATCAACACGCCGCTCGAGCGTGCGCGGATGTACTTCCGCCATCGGCCGACACCCGTCATGCTGCTGAGCGATCCCGATTGCCTCACGCATCGGGCCTTCGGGGTGCCGCGCGGCGAGTTCCTGCCCGAAGGCAGCAGCGAAACGCCGCAATGGCCCTACAAGGCCACGATGGACATGTTCATGGCCGCGCGCATCAATCCCACCGGCGAAATGCCGGTGCCGGTGCAGCCGATGGAAGCGAACACGGTGCTCAACGCCAAAGACGGCTTCCAGATGGAGCAAGCCGATGAGGCGATCCTGGCGACCCACCCCACACAGCTCGTGGGGCACTTTCTGGTCGATGCGGATGGCGTCGTCCGCTGGGCCCAGATCGAGGCGCCCGATGATCCGAACAAGCTGTGCATCTTTCCCACGCCGGCGCAGCTGATCGCTGCCGCGAGCGGCCTCGCACGCTGAAGCGCACGCTCAGCAAAGAAACGGCAGCACGACGAGCGAATCGCGGTCGACCCCGGCCTTCGCGCACACCTCGTCGGCGCGGATGAAGTAGGACTCGGCGCGCGCATCGTCGCCCTGATCGAGAAACACGGTCGCCATGCCCTCGAGGCACGGAAACATCAGTTGGGGCTCGCCCATTTCCTCGGCGAGTGCCAGCGCCTCTTCGTAATATCGCAGAGCCTGGTCCGCGCTGCCGTGGCACTGTTGAATCTGGCCGAGCACGATCAGCGGCACCGCCAGATGGTCGAGCAGGCCGAGTTGCCGATCGAGATCGATCGCCGATTGCGCCGCGTGCAGGCCTTCGTCGTCGCAGCGTTGCGTGAGCGCGCAAAAGGCCACGGCGAGATTCGCGTAGAGGCGGGACTGAAAACCGAGGTCGCCGATCTTCTTGGCGGTCTCGAGCCCCAACTGGCAGGTCTGGACGGCGCGTCCCGGGTCCAGCGTCGCATACAGCACGCCGAGGTTGGCATAGCTGCGGCAGGCTGCCTGCAGCAACCCCGCTTCCTGCGCCACCGCGACACTGCGCTCGATGCTCTCGACAGCTTCGGCGGACCGCCCGAGCCGGGCGAGCGCGGCGCCGATCGTATTGAGCGAATGCGAGATGGCCAGCGCTGCGGCGCGGCTGACAACCGCATCGTCGCTTGCGCGTTGCCCGGCGTGTTCGGCCTGCAGCAACGCGCGACGGGCCCAGACATCCGCACCCGTGTTGTCGCCGCTTCGAAACGACAGACGCCCCATCTCGTGGAACAAATGCGCGAGTTCGATGTCTGCGTGGAGATCGCTGCCGACCGCTTCGACGCGGCATTCGAGCAGCCGCAGGCCCTCACGCAGGCAATCAAAGCTGCGCTCACGCTCGCCTGCGTCCCAGTGCAGGCCGGCCAGCTTGCGCTGCACGCGCCCTTCGCGCACGGGGTCGGTGGCGGCACGGGCCAGCGCCAAAACCGCGTCGAACTGCGCGTGCGCCTCGTCGCGGCGACCGATCGGGCCCAGCAGGTCGCCCATGTGCTCGCGGATGCTGGCCGCGTCCTGCTCGTCGGGTGCGCCAATATCGCGCAAGACGGCCAGGGCCCGCTCGTAGTAGCGCAAGGCATCCTCGTTGGCATAGATGCCACGCGCCCAGTCGCCCGCCATCACGAGATAGTGCGCGCCCTGCGCCTGATCCTCACCCCGACTGAAATGGTGAGCCAGGGCGTCGAGATCTTCCAACCGTGTCGGGTGGGTTCCGCACAGTCTTTCGAGGGCCGCCCCCGCGCGCTGGTGCAGTTCGGTGCGCCGTCGCAGCAGCAGATTCTGATAGACGACCTCGTGTGCCATGGTGCTGGCGAAACGGTAGCGTTGCGACGGGGGTGTCGCGGATGGCGTGCCCGGCGTGGCAGCGCTTCCGGCCGGCACCAGCCATTCGCTGTCGCACAGCACTTCGAGCACGGCCGGGTCGGCGGGCTCTGCACTGACCGCGGTCAACAGCGCGGGGTCGAATTCCGAGCCCAGCACCGCGGCACTCTGCAGCGTACGGCGGGATGATTCCGTCAAGCGCTCGACCCGAGACAACAACAGGCCCTCGATCGACGATGGCACCTCGACAGAATCGGTCGAAACGGCGCAGCGCCATCCGTCCGCGCCGCGTTCCAGGACGCCTTGCGCAATCAGCGCGCGCACCAGTTCTTCGAGATACAGCGAATTGCCGCCGGCCTGGCGCAAGATGCGCTCGTGCAGTTCGGGCGGGATGGGGTAAGCGGCGCCGGTACCGAAGAAGCAACCCAGTTGCGCCTCGATCGCCTCGTCCGAAAGCGGAGCCAAGCGAACTACGGTCTGCGCCACCCGGCCGAAGTCCAGGCGGGCCGGGTCGAATGTCGGCCGACCGGTCAGCACGACCAACAAGGGCTGCTCGCACAGCCAGTCCGACAAGGTGTGCAGGCCCTCGATCGACGCCGCATCCGCCCACTGCAAGTCCTCGACCGCCAGCACGAGCGGCCCCTGGCCGAGGCGGCGCTCGAGCACGGTGCGCAGGGTCAGGAAGATCTGGCGTTTGAAGCGCTCGGGTTCGATCTCGTCGGATGGCGCGAGCTCCTGCAACCCTAGGATGTAGCCCACCACCGGAATCACCAGCGCGAGTTCTATCTCCGCTGCGCCGAGCTCGCGCAGTACGTCGGCGACCTTGCGGCGCGCTTCTTCCAGCGTGTGCGCCGGTGTGATGCCGTAGGCCTCGCGAAACAGGTCTGCAGAAACGCCGTAGGGTCGCTGACCGAAGGGCGAGCAGACGACGCGGCGCACCGACGCCCGGGCGAAGCCGGTGGCAGAACCGATGCGCTCGACCACGGCGTCGAGCAGTCGCGTCTTGCCCACGCCGGCTTCCGCGATCAGGCTGACGACTTGTGCACGTCCCTCCAGTACGCGCATGGCCGCCGACAGCATCTGCCCCATCTCGGCGTCTCGCCCCGTCAGCGGCGCGGTCAGCCCGTGCATCGCGAGTCCGCGAAGCCTGTGCGGCCGATCGACAACACCCAGCAGGCTGTACACCTGCAGCGCCTCGGCCTTGCCCTTCAGCGCCAGGGTTCCGCCGGATTCGAATGCGAACTCGTGCTGCGTGAGCTCGAACGTGGCGCGACTCACCAGAGTCTGCCCTGCCTGCGCAGCAGCTTGCAGGCGCGCCGCTGTGTTCACGGTGTCGCCGGTCACGGCATACGCGGCGTCCGCCGACGATCCCAGATGGCCGGCCACCACCCGACCGGTATTGATGCCGATGTGCAGCGTGAGGGGATGGCCGAGTCGATCACGCCAACGTTCGCTGAGCGCGGCCATGCATGCATGCATCTCGATTGAAGCGCGCAAGGCGCGCTGCGGGTCGTCTTCGTGCGCCACCGGCGCGCCGAAGACTGCCATCACCGCATCGCCGACGAACTTCTCGACGAATGCGCCGAAGCGCTGTACCACTTCGCGCAGGCCGGCAAACAAGTCCGTCTGTAGCGCACGCACGTCCTCGGGGTCCAGCCGCTCGGAGATCGTCGTGAACCCCGTCAAGTCCGCGAACAGAACGGTGGCTGAACGGCGATCGGCGTCCGCTACCTCGACCGGAGAGGCAGGTGTGGGCGCGGCCAGCTTATTGCCACAACGGGGGCAAAAGGCATAGTCGCTGGAGACGTCGACTCGGCAACGCTGGCACTTCATCGATGAATACTATGCCCTGGGTCGCAGGCATGTTTGAGCGGGAGCACCGCTTCTGGTCGAACGTCAGCCCCAGCGATGCGCGTGAAGCCGTCATCTGAAGCGTTGGCGCCAATGGCAGCAGTAGTTGAGGCTTGTGCGACACCTGCCCTCGCGCGCAGGTATTCGCGAGCACTCGGTGCATGCGGGCAAGTGTTGCACAAGCCAACTCCATGGGCTGCACTGCCACGCTGCAGCCGGGGTGGCGCTGCGCGCCGCGCGGGCACAACGATGTCGACGGCAGGGTCAACCCTGAGGCCGAAGCCAGAACCGGCCCTCTTGAGCGGTCAAGGACCCGCAGAATTGGTGCGAAGCGACGGCGACGGCACCGAAGCCAAGCACTCCAGGCCGACGCAGGCCGGTCCCGAAATCGTCTTGGGCGTTGCGGAGGGCGTTTGAAACTCCTATGCTTCACATGGTGATGGTCAAACCCAGCATGCCCTACTTGGACATCGTGCGTCGCGTGAAGGACGAATCCCGTGTGTCGACCATCGTCTACCAGGTCAGCGACGAATACGCGATGCAGAAGGCGGCCGCCGCCATCGGCTGGCTCGACCATGACGCGGTGATGATGGAAAGCGTGCTCGGCTTCAAGCGCGCCGGCGCCGACGGCGTACTCAGCTACTTCGCGCTCGACGCGGCGTCGCTGCTGCGCGCCGCTTGATGCTCGGCGCGGCATGACTGCGCCGATGCGCGTCTTTCACGTCGGGCCGGAGCAGTTCGCCGAACTCGACGCGCTGCCGGCGCAGCTGCCGAGCAGCGGCTTCGTCTGGATCGGCATCGCCCGTCGCGAGCTCGACGCGGCGCTGCCGCGAATCCAGGACAGTCTGCGCGACTGGGGTTGCGGCGCCTTGGTCGACCTGCACGTGTCCGACCTGCTGAACAACCACCTGCCCTCGCATTTCGACACCACCTCCTACTACGACTTGCTGGTCTTTCGCCGCCTGGCGGCGCTGCCAGGCAGCGCTTCCGTGTGGGCCAACGGGCGCAACGGCACGCAGGACGCCGTACATGAAGCCATGGCGGCCATCGACACCAGCCCGGTCGGGTTCGCTGCCTTCGACCGGGTGCTGCTCAGCGTGCACGCGCCCGAATGCGCGGTACGCGAGTACTTCGCGCAGCGCTTGGCCCTGCAGGCGCAAAGCCTCGACACCCGCGGCCAAGCCCGGCTGCCACCGATTCCGGCCGACCTGATGCTGCGCATGGCCAACCACATGGTCGACAGCTACCTTGAACTGCGCCGCCTGTTGTCGCGGCAGCTGGACACGCTGGAAAGCGAATTGCTCGACCCGAAGAGCCGCTTCTACGACTGGAAGATGCTGCTCGACGCGCGCAAGACGCTGCACATGCTCGAGGACATCTGCGAGGATCAACGCAGCGCGATGCAGGAATGGATCGACGCTCTCGAGGAATGGCCGCTGGACAGCGAATCCGGGTCGCCGCGTGAGCGCGAACTGCTGCGCCTGCGCTCGCGCGACGTGGTCGAGCACATCGAACGCGTGCTGACCCATGTGCGCCGCCTCGAACTGTCAGCCGAGGCCGCCGTGCAGATGCACTTCTCGGCGCTCGGGCACCGAACCAACGACATCATGCGCACGCTCACGGTGCTGACCGCGATCTTCCTGCCGCTGAATTTGATCACCGGCTTCTTCGGCATGAACTTCGACACCCTGCCGCTGATCCACAGCGCCACTGGCGCCTGGGTGGCCAGCATTGGCATGGCCGTTGTCGCGATCGTCCTGGGTGTCTACTTCTGGCGCAAACGCTACCTCGGATCACGCCGCCGGCCTTGAAACCCTTCAGCCAGGGTAGGGGTCGTGCAGGCCCAGCGAGCGCAGCACGCGCCTTTCCAGTGCTTCCATGCGGTTGGCGTCTGCGGCTTCGACATGATCGGACCGCTGAGCATGCAGCGCGCCATGCACCGGCAGGTGCGCGTAGTGGGCCTGCGGCGCCAGGCCCAGCGCGGCCGCCTCGCGTTCGATGACCGGTGCGCACAGCACCAGATCGGCGGCGATGCGCGGCGTGCGCTCATAGTCGAAGGTCAGCACATTGGTCGCGTGGTCCTGGCCGCGATAGTCGCGGTTCAGCGCGCGGCCTTCGGACAGGCCGACGATGCGCACCGTGATCATGGCCGGTGCACACAGCGCCGCGTCGGAAAACTGCAGCGACAGGCTCAGCGACTCGCGTCGCAAGGGCCGGCGCAGCGGCTGGTCGAGCATTCGCCCGGGCGGCGACGAGCTGAAGATCATCGCGGCCATCCTCGAACGGCCGGTGATCCAGAAGATCCTGCAGCACCTGGGCTTGGACCCCCAGCCACCGCCCAAGGGCCGGGCGCGAGAGCCGGGGCCGCACTTCGCTGCCTG
>JAHECC010000082.1 GCA_024641965.1 Rubrivivax sp. | reverse complement strand
CGCGCGTGCTCAGTGCGCACCGCATGCCCGACGACATGTTCGTCTATGCCGAAGCCGCGGCCGGCCGCGGGCTGAAGGCCATCATCGCCGGCGCCGGTGGCGCGGCACACCTGCCCGGCATGCTGGCCGCAAAGACCTGTGTGCCGGTACTTGGCGTGCCGGTCGCCAGTCGCCATCTGCAGGGTGTCGATTCACTGCACTCCATCGTCATGATGCCCAAGGGCGTGCCGGTGGCCACCTTCGCCATCGGCAACGCCGGTGCGGCGAATGCGGCGCTGTTCGCAGTGGCCATGCTGGCGAACCAGGACGCGGCGCTGCGCGAGCGGCTGCTCGACTGGCGTGCGCGGCAGACCGAGGCTGCGCGTGCGATGAGCCGCGACATCGGCTGATGGACTGCCTGCTGCCCGGTGCGCCCGGGCCCAATGCGCAGCCGACGATGCTCGGCGTGATGGGCGGTGGCCAACTGGCGCGCATGTTCGTGCATGCCGCGCAAGCCATGGGCTATGCCACCGCGGTGCTCGACCCCGATGCCACCAGCCCGGCCGGGCGCGTGTCGCACTTGCACGTGAAGACCGCCTACGACGATGCGCAGGGCCTGGCGCATTTGGCGCGGCACTGCGCTGCCGTGACCACCGAATTCGAGAACGTGCCGGCGCCGTCGCTGGCCTGGCTGGCCGGCCAGCGACCGGTGGCGCCGGGCGCCGCGGCCGTCGCGATCTGCCAGCAGCGCGCGGCCGAGAAGGCGCATTTCACTCGCTGCGGCGTGCCTTGCGCGCCGTATGCGGTGATCGAAACTCAGGACGATCTGCGCGCCGCCGATGCGGCGCTGTTCCCTGCCATCCTGAAGACTGCGCAGCTGGGCTACGACGGCAAGGGGCAGTTGGCCGTGGCCACGCTCAACGCACTGGCGCCGGCCTGGCAGCAACTGGGGCAAGTGTCCTGCGTGCTGGAGAAGCGTCTGGCCCTGCGCCAAGAAATCAGTGTCATCGTGGCCCGCGCCGGCAGCGGCGACTGGGTGCACCTTCCGGTACAGCAGAACCTGCACCGCGATGGCATCCTGGCCGTCACGCAGGTTCCTGCGCCAGACATCGAGCCGGTGCTGGCGGCGCGTGCCGTCGAAATGGCCGGGCGCGTAGCCGCATCGATGGACTATGTCGGGGTGCTCTGCGTCGAGTTCTTCGTGCTGCAGGACGGCACGCTGGTGGCCAACGAGATGGCCCCGCGGCCGCATAACTCCGGGCACTACAGCATCGATGCCTGCGACGTTTCGCAGTTCGAGCTGCAGTTGCGCTGCATGGCCGCGCTGCCGCTGCCGGCGCCGAGGCAACATTCGGCCGCCGTGATGCTGAACCTGCTGGGCGACCTGTGGTTCGAGCCAGGCCGTGAATCGCCGTCGACGCCACCGTGGCAGCGTGTGCTGCAACTGCCCGGCACGCACCTGCACCTCTACGGCAAGGCCGAGGCGCGGCGCGGCCGAAAGATGGGGCACCTGACGGTCACCGCTGCAGACGCGCAAGGCGCTCGCGAGGTGGCGCTCGAGGCCGCAATGCGGCTGGGCCTGCCGGCGTTCTGAGGCCCGCCGATGCCCTGCCTGGATGCCGGTGACCCGCAGTCGATTGCTGCCGCCGCTGCGCGGCTGGCCGCCGGGGAACTGGTCGCCTTTCCGACCGAGACCGTCTACGGCCTGGGCGCGCGCGCCGACGACGATGCCGCCGTGGCGCGCGTCTTCGCCGCCAAGGGGCGGCCGGCGGCGCACCCGCTGATCGTGCATGTCGCTGATGTCGAGCAGGCCAGGCGCTTCGCGTCGGCCTGGCCGGACGTGGCCCAGACCCTGGCCGAGGCCTTCTGGCCCGGGCCGTTGACGCTGATCGTGCAACGCCGAGCCGGCTGTGCCGACGCCGCAGCCGGGGGGCAGATGAGTATCGGGTTGCGTGTGCCCGCGCATCCGGTGGCGCAGGCGCTGTTGCGCGCTGCGCTGGGCCTGGACGTGGCGGGTATCGCCGCGCCGAGCGCGAACCGCTTCGGCCGTGTCAGTGCCACGCGTGCCGCGCATGTCGCGCAGGAGTTCGGGTCGGAGTTGACGGTGCTGGATGGCGGCGATTGCCCCGGTGGCATCGAGTCGGCCATCGTCGATTGCCGGGGCGAGGCACCGGTACTGCTGCGCCCGGGGTTGTTGCAGCGCGCGCGCATCGAGGCGGTGCTGGGCATGCAGCTGCGCGAGCCCGATGTGCAGTCGCCGCGGGTCAGCGGCAGCCTGCAATCACACTATGCACCCGAGGCCAAGCTGCGGTTGATGAGCACCGAGCAGCTGCGCGATGCCTTGGCCCTGCTCGCTGGCCATGCCTCCGATCTGAAGCTGGCGGTATATTCACGCTCCGGCATTCGTGCCGGGCGCGGTATCGAGCAGCGGCGCATGCCCGACGATCCGGCAGCCGCGGCACATGAGTTGTTTGCCGCGTTGCGCGACTTCGATGCACGACGCGTGCAGATCATCTGGGTCGAACAGCCACCGATGTCCGTTGAATGGGAAGGCGTGCGCGACCGCCTGCAACGCGCGGCGGCTGCCTGAAGGTTCAGGCTCGACCACACTGACAATCTGGAGCAATGATGAATTTGATGGGCAAGTTGGCACGGCGCACGAGCGCGCTCTGCGCAGCGCTGCTGGCACTGGGCATGGTGGCGTCGTGCGGCGGTTCCACCGAGCAGATCGACCCGTTTGCGCCGACGCGGATGTTGGTGCTGGGTGACGAGATGAGCGTGCTGACCAAGCTGCAGCCCCAAGGCCGCAAGTACAGTGTGAATTCTCTGGTCACTGGCAGCAACGTCGACCTGGACTGCGTTGTGCTGCCGATCTGGCATCAGGCCGTCGCCTATACCTACCTGTTCAGCTACGAGGAATGCGACCCGAGCGGCCTGGGCGGCAACGCGGCGAAGATCTACGCCGTCCCGGGGGCCAAGGTCGAAGACATCCCGGCGCAGATCGAGCGCGCCAGGCTTGTGAACGGCAGTTTCAGCAGGACCGACCTGTTCACCATGCTGGTCGGCGCCAACGACGTGCTCGACCTGTACCAGCGCGTGTATCTCGCCGATCCCACCACGGACACCTACAACGCCATCGTCGTGGAACTGCAGGCGCGCGGTGCGCGTCTGGGCCAGATCGTCAACGAATTGACCACGCTCGATGTGTCTGGGCCGAAAGTCCTGCTCTCGACCATCCCGCTGATGAACCTGACGCCCTATGCTTACCAGCAAGCCATCGACCGCCCCGCCATCGGTGCAGTGGCCGCGTTGTATGAATTCAGCCAGGCCTTCAACACCGCCTTGCGCGTCAACATCGTCAACGATGGCCGCTTCATCGGCCTGATCGAGCTCGACGGACTGCTCAACGCCGGTGTCAACGACCCTTCGCGCTACGGCCTGACCAACATCACGCAGGCCGTTTGCGCGGTGGATCTGCCCGACTGCACTACCGGCACATTGGTGCCGAACGGCAATGCCGTCACCTGGTTGTGGGCCAGCGACCTCTGGATGGGCCCGACGGCGCACCTCAACCTGGGCAACTTCGCACGCGGCCGCGTGCTGGGCAACCCGTTCTGATCAGCGGGCGCGCCAGCTGATCACCAGCTTGGTCAGCAGGATCGTCGCTGCCAGTACCAGTGTCACCGCGTTGGCCAGGACGATGGGCCATTCGCCCAGGCGCAAGCCATAGGCCAACCACAGCGCGACGCCCAGTGTGAACAGGGCATACATGCCGCCGGAAATACCCTCGACCTGGCGCGTGCGCAGCGTCAGCAGCGCCTGCGGCACGAAGGACAGCGTGGTCAGCGTGGCGGCCACGTAGCCCAGCCATTGTGTGGGGATGTCGGTGGGCATCAGCGTGCCGGTGCGTCGCGCAGGCTCCACTGCACCAGCGCATCGAGCGCCGGTCGGGCGGCGTTGGCGTTGGGGTGGTTGATCATCGCCACCAGCACGTAGCGCCGGCCGCTGTCGGACAGCACGTAGCCTGCTACGCCGGCCACGTCGCGCAGCGATCCGGTCTTCAGGTGGGCGCGGCCCGGCGTGGCCCGTGAGCGGCGCAGCGTGCCGTCCAGGCCATTCACGGGCAGCGAGCTCAGCAACTCGGGCATCGATGGGCTGGCATAAGCCTGTTGCAGCAGCAACGCCAGCAGGGCCGCGCTGATGCGTGCCTCGCGCGACAGGCCAGAGCCGTTGTCGAGCACCGAGCCGGCCGGCAGTTCGCCGTGCCGCGCCACCAGCCAGTCCTGCAACACGCCACGCGCGGCATCGGCCGTGGCCGGCACCTCGGGCTGGCGTTGCAATGCCAGGCTCAGGAACAACTGCTGCGCCATGACGTTGTTGCTGAACTTGTTGATGTCGCGCACCACATCGGCCAATGGTGGCGATTTCATTTCGAAGCTGGGTTTGACGCCGACGGGTGCCGCGCCGTCGACGATGCGCCCGCCGAGCTTGCCACCCATGTCACGCCACAGTGCTTCTATGAGCCGCGCGTTGTAGCTGGCGGGGTCGGCATCGGCAACCGGCCAGTTGCGCTCGCCGCAGGCGGCGGGGTAGCTGCCGGCGAAGCCCACGCGCGTGGCATCGGCGAAGCTGGCCTTGAGCGCGCCGCGCCAGTCGTCGCACGGGGCCGTGGACAGGCGCACACTGCGCTCGACCTGGGTGCGCGCCAGTTCCGGGTCGACCAGCACCTGCGCCACGCCGCGTGTCGCATCGGGCACGAAGGTGTAGGTCACAGACTTGAAGTTCAGCAGCAAGGCATCGGGCTGCACGTTGTACGGGCGCGTCGGGTCGCCGTCGAAATCGGCCGAGTCGGCCTTGCTTGCGGCGAAGGCGCTGCGGTCGAGCAAGATGTCGCCGCGAATCTCGCGCACGCCGAGTTGCTGCACCCGACGCAGCAGCAGCCACACCCGCTCGACGACGAGTTTCGGGTCGCCGCTGCCCTTGATGACCAGCGCACCGTCGAGCACGCCGTCCTTCACGTTGCCCAGCAGCCAGACAGGGGTGGACCAGGTGAATGCCGGGCCAAGTTGGTCGAGCGCGGCCAGCGTGGTCAGCAGCTTGGCCAGCGACGCCGGGTTCATCGGCGTCGCGGCGTTGTGCGCCAGCACCGTGCGTGCGCTGCCGGCTTCCTGCAGCACCACCGATACCGCCTCGAGCGGCACGCGTGCGCGCCGCAACGCGGCATCCACGTCGGGCGGCATGGCCAGGGTGGGCAATACAGCAAGCAGGGTCGAAAGCAGCGCAACGGCGCGCTGCCAACGCAGCGACCATCGGTCAGCGAGAAGCTGTATCAGCATGGCGACGATGATCGCACGGCTACACTCTTCGTCATGTGTGCGAGTCGTCCGACATGGCAGTGCGTGCGGCCGGTCCGGCCGCGCAGGACGGGGTGATGAACGCCCGTCTCCTGGCCTTCGACACCTCGACCGAGCTCATGGCGGTGGCGCTTCAGTCGGACGCGGGTCTGCTGACTTGGAACGGTGCGGGCGGGGCCGCGGCCTCGTCGCAGTTGCTGCCGAAGATCGAATCGTTGATGCGCCAGGCCGGGCTCGATTTCGGCGACCTGCAGGCCATTGCGTTCGGCAAAGGGCCGGGTGCCTTCACGGGGCTGCGCACCGCTTGCGCGGTGGCACAGGGCCTGGCCCTTGGCACCGCGCTGCCGGTGCTTGCAGTGGACAGCCTGCTCATCGTGGCCGAGGCTGCCCGGCCCGAGGCCGTGACCGGCCTCGCCGAAGGCGCCGCACTCGACATGCTGGTGGCGATGGACGCGCGCATGGGGGAGATCTACGCGGGCCGCTATGCCTGGGACGGCCAGCGTTGGTCGGTGCTGGCCGCAGCGGCGCTGTGCACGACCGAGGCCTTGAACGCCGCATGTCTCGTCCATCCACCCGTCTGTGCGACGGGTTCGGCATGGGCGGCCTTCGGCACGCAACTGAGCCCTGGCAAGGCCCGATTGATTCTGCAGGCCCAGGACCGCGGCGGCGCCCTGATGCGCCTGGCGCAGCAGGCCTGGATCGATGGTCAGGCTGTCGACGCGGCACTGGCCGTGCCGGTGTACCTGCGCGACAAGGTGGCGTTGACGGTGGGCGAGCGCCAGGCATTGCGCGCGGCGGGCGGTGCTGGATGAACGCGCTGCTGCAGCCGCACCCGGTGCTCGTGCCCATGACGGTGGGCGACCTGGCGTCCGTGATGGTGGTTGAACACAGTGCCTACAGTTTTCCATGGACGCGCGGCAACTTCATCGATTCGCTCGCCGCCGGCTATCTGGCGCAGATGCTGGTGCATGACACGGCCGGCGTCGTCGGCTACTACCTGGCGATGCCGGGAGTGGACGAAATCCACCTGCTGAACCTGACCGTGGCGCCGGCATTGCAGCGGCGCGGGCATTCGCGCACGCTGCTGGACGATCTGGAACGGCGTTGCCGCGAAAGCCATGTCGGCAAGATCTGGCTGGAGGTGCGGGCGAGCAATCAGCGCGCGCGCCAGTTGTATGCACAGCGCGGCTTTGCCGAAGTCGGTCTGCGCCGCGGCTACTACCCGGCCGGCGCCGCGCGGCGCGAGGACGCCATCGTCATGAGCCTGGCCTTGCCGGCGGAGCATGGGCATGAGCTGGACTGAACGCCAGCGTCGGATGCTGCAGGAGATGGGCCTGCGCGTCTGGGCGCCGGTGCCGCCTGCCCCCGCGATGGCACCCGCAGCACCCGCTTCGACGCCGGAGCGTGTTGCAACTCCGCCCCGCCGAGCCGCGGCGCCGACACCATCGCCGACGGGGAAGCCCGGCGACGATGCGCGCGCGTCCTCGATTGCCGGCATGGACTGGCCGGCGTTGCGCGCCGCGGTGGCAAGCTGCACCGCTTGTGGACTTTGCGAGGCGCGCCGGCAGACCGTCTTCGGCGTGGGCCATCTGCAGGCGCGCTGGATGATCGTCGGCGAAGCGCCGGGCGAACAGGAAGACCTGAAGGGCGAGCCCTTCGTCGGCGCCGCCGGCCACCTGCTCGACAACATGCTGCACGCGCTGGGCCTGACGCGCGTCGACGCGGCACCCGAGCGACAGGTCTACATCGCCAACACGCTGAAATGCCGGCCTCCGCGCAACCGCAACCCCGAGCCGCAGGAACTGGCGCTGTGCGAGCCCTTCCTGCAACGCCAGATCGAACTCATCCGGCCGCAGCTGATCCTGGCGATGGGCCGCTTTGCGGTGCAGGCCCTGTTGCGCAGCAGCGAGCCGGTGGGCAAGCTGCGCGGGCGCGTGCACCGCTACCACGACGTGCCGCTGGTCGTGACCTACCACCCGGCCTATCTGCTGCGCAATCTGGCGGAAAAGGCTCGCGCCTGGGACGATCTTTGCCTGGCGGCGGCAACCCTTGAGGCGGCGCAGGAGACGGCGCCTCGGGCTTGACCTGGCTCGGCGCGGCGCCAGCGCGTCGTCAACGCTTGGTCTTGGTGGGCCGCGACCAGGCGGCAATGCTGGTCTGTCGGGCCCGCGCCACGGTCAGCTGGCCGGGTGGGGCGTTCTTCGACAAGGTCGAGCCGCCTCCGACCGTGGCGCCATCGCCGATGTGGATCGGTGCCACCAGCACGCAGTTGGAGCCGATATGCACGTCCGCGCCGATGACTGTGCGGTGCTTGTTGGCGCCGTCGTAGTTGGCGGTGATGCTGCCGGCGCCATAGTTGACGCGCGCGCCGACGTCGGCATCGCCCAGGTAGGCGAGGTGGTTGGCCTTGGCGCCCGCAGCCAGCGTGCTGTTCTTCACTTCGACGAAGTTGCCGATGTGCACCGCCTCGCCCAGCTTGGCGCCGGGACGCAGCCGCGCAAAGGGCCCGACCAGTGCACCCGGGCCGACATGGGCGCCCTCGATGTGGCTGAAGGAGTGGATCACCGCGCCGGCGTCGATCGTGGAATCACGAATCACGCAGTTCGGCCCGATGCACACGCCGTCGCCGAGCCGGACCTCGCCTTCGAAGACGCAGTTCACGTCGATCTCGACCTCGTTGCCACAGTGCAGCGTGCCGCGCACGTCCAGCCGCGCCGGATCGGCCAGGCGCACGCCGGCTTCCATCAGCGCCTCGGCATGCGCGCGCTGGAAGCGACGCTCCAGGTCGGCGAGTTGCACGGGGCTGTTCACGCCCAGCACCTCGGTCTCGCTGGCCGCTTGCGTGGCCACTACCGGCACGCCCTCGGCCACCGCCATGGCGACGATGTCCGTCAGGTAGTACTCGCCCTGCGCGTTGTGATTCTGCAGCGCCATGACCCAGCGTTTGAGCGCCGCGGTGGGCGCGGCCATCATGCCGGTGTAGATCTCGCGGATGCTGCGCTGCGCCGCGCTGGCATCCTTGTGTTCGACGATGCCCCGCACGCCGCCGGCGGCATCGCGCAGGATGCGACCGTAGCCGCTGGCGTCGGCCAGTTCGATGGTGAGCAGCGCCAGTTGGCTGCCAGCGCAGGCGCCAGCCAGCGTGGCCGCCGTGTCGGCGCGGATCAGCGGCACATCGCCGTTGAGGATCAGGGTGGTCGAAGCCTTGGCGTCGAGCGCGCCGAGCACCTGCTGGATGGCGTGCCCGGTGCCCAGTTGCGGCACCTGCCGCACGAAAACCAGGCCGTCGCCGTGTGCCGAGGCCTCGACCTCGTCGGCGCCATGCCCGGTGATGACCACCGTGCGAATGGCCTGCAGCGGCACGCAGCTGTTCAGAACATGCTGCAATAGGCTCGTGCCCGCCAGGCGATGCAGCACCTTCGGTCGCGCCGATTTCATGCGGGTGCCCTTGCCGGCAGCCATGACGACGATGTTCAATGCCATGCGTGTGTCCACAGCCAAAAATCGAATTATCGGCGTGCTGTTGTCGTGCACGCTGGCCTTGTCGGGCTGCAGTGCGGTAAGAGTGGGCTACAACCAGGCGCCGACGCTGGCCTGGTGGTGGCTCGACGGCTACATGGACTTCGATGCCGAGCAGTCGCCGCTGGTGAAGGCTGCGCTCGGCCAATGGTTCGCCTGGCACCGCAGCACGCAGTTGCTTGACTATGCCGAGCTGTTGGCCGCTGCCCAGGTGCAGGTGCTGCAGCCGGCGACGCCGGCGCAGCTGTGCCGCTGGAACGCAGACTTGCGTGAGCGCATCGACCGATCGCTTCAGCATGCCGTGCCGTTGGCCGCGCAGCTGCTGCCGCGCATCGGGCCTGCGCAGCTGAGCCACCTGGACAAGCGCTACAAGAAATCGAACCTGGAGTTCCAGGAGGATTTCCTGCAGGTGCAGTTGGACGAACGGCTCGACGCCTCGGTCAAACGCCTCGTCGACCGGGCCGAGATGCTCTACGGGCGGCTGGATGAGCGGCAGCGCCAACTGATCATCAAGGGCGTGGCCGCATCGCCCTTCGACCCGGCGACCTGGTATGCCGAGCGCCAGGCGATACAGGTGGATGTATTGCTGACGCTGTCGCGCCTGAGCGCTGGCGGGCCGGCGCGGGCCGATCGCGAATCGAATCTGGCCGGGCTGCGCGCGCTGGCTCAGCGCGCGCTGCATCCGCCGGCCGGGCCCTATCGCGCCTACCAGCAGCGGCTGATCGAATACAACTGTGCCTTTGCCGCGCAGGTGCACAACAGCACCACGCCGGCGCAGCGGCAGGCGGCGCGCGACAAGCTCAAGGATTGGGAAGACGACCTGCGTGCGCTGGCGGCGCAGCGCCCAAACCCCACGCCAGATCCGGGCAAGCCGCAGCCGCAGCAGTTGGGCGCGATCGTCGCGCCGGCCGATCAGCCGGCGTGAATCTTGATGCCCGCGGCGGGTGCCGGGCTGGCACAGCCGTCGTCGGCGTCGAAGGCCTTGTCGCCATTCGCATCGGGTACGCCAGTGGCCTTCAGGTCGCCAAAGGGGTACAGCCGTGGGTCCATCAGGTGCGAGCGCACCACGTGGCCCATGGCATGCAGCATGTTGTCCGTGCGCCCGGGGTATTGGCGTTCCCAGTCGCGCACCATGGCCTTGATCTGCACGCGTTGCAGGTTGTCCTGGTTGCCGCACAGCGTGCACGGGATGATCGGGAACTGGCGATGCGCGGCCCAGCGTTCCAGGTCGGTTTCGGCCACATAGGCCAGCGGTCGGATGACCACATGCCGGCCATCGTCGCTGGCCAGCTTGGCCGGCATGCCCTTGAGCCGGCCGCCGAAGAACATGTTCATCAGCAGCGTCACCACCATGTCGTCGCGGTGGTGACCAAGGGCGATCTTGGTGGCGCCCAGTTCGCCCGCGACGCGGTAGAGGATGCCGCGCCGCAGTCGTGAGCACAGGCTGCACATCGTCTGGCCCTCGGGGATGAGCTTCTTGACGATGGAGTAGGTGTCCTGGGCCTCGATGTGGAAGGGCACGCCCCGCGAACGCAGGTACTCGGGCAGCACATGCTCGGGAAAGCCGGGCTGCTTCTGGTCGAGGTTGACGGCAATGAGTTCAAAGGGTACTGGCGCACGCTCGCGCAGCGAGATCAGCAGGTCGAGCAGCGCATGGCTGTCCTTGCCGCCGGACAGGCAGACCATGATCCTGTCGCCGGCTTCGACCATGTTGAAGTCGGCGATGGCCTTGCCCACCTCGCGGTGCAACTTCTTGCTCAGCTTGTTGGCTTCGAAGGCCTGTTTGCGCGGATCGCGCAGGACGGCTTCGTGTGCGGGCAGGTCGGTCAGGGCGTTCATGGGTTTCAGCTTTCGTCGGCGTTGAAGCCGAACACTTCGACACCGACTGCGTCGCAATCCGGATAGACGTCGGGCTTTTCGGTGGACACGCGCGCCGCGCGCACCTGTGGGTGGGCCAGCATCACGCGCAGCAGTTCGTCGGCCAGCGTTTCCTGCAGGTGGACGTGGCCGCGTGCCACGTACTCACCCACGCTGCGCCGGATGAAATCGTAGTCCAGCACCTCGGTCAGCTTGTCGGCGCGCGGCGTGGACCGGGCCAGAGGCACGAAGAGATCGACGTTGATCATCACCCGCTGCTCGCCCTTCTTCTCGAAGTCGTGCACGCCGATGTTGATCCACACCGCGTAGTTGCGCAGGAACAGCCGTCGGCAATCCGTCAGGCGAGGATGCAGCAGCAAGCTTTGCATGTCAGTCCTTCGTCATGAACATCACGTCGCGCGCCTGGCGCGACAGGTGCTGGCCGCCGTCGACCAGCAGCGTGGTGCCGGTGATGGCGGGCGAGTCGAGCAGGAAGCGCACCGCGCGTGCGATGTCCGCCCCGGTCGAGGAGCGCTGCAATGGTGTCTGCTGGTGTGCCCTGGCGAACTCGTCGTCGTTCATCGGTCCTGAGGGTAGCGTCACGCCGGGCGCCACGCCGCACACGCGCACGCGCGGCGCCAGCGCCTGTGCAAGCAGTGTGGTCGCAGCCTCGAGCGCGGCCTTGGACAAGGTGTAGGACAGGTAGTCGGGGTTCGGATTCCACAGCTTCTGATCAAGCAGATTGACCACGCAGCCCTGGCGCGTGCTGCCTTCCAGGTGAGCGTGAAGGGCCTGTGCCAGCACCAGCGGCGCACCGACATTGCTGCGCCAGTGCCTTTCCATGAGCCCATAGCCAAAGCTCTCGGCGTCGTCGTACTCGAACAGCGACGCGTTGTTGATCACAGCATCGAGCCGACCGAAGTGACGCAGCAAGGCCGGCACCAGGGCGCGACACGCCTGTTCGTCGGCCAGGTCGGCGGCAAGGCTCATGGCTTCGACGCCGCAGCTGCGCGCGTCATGCAGGGTGGCCTGGACGGCGTCGACCGAGTCGCGGAAATGCAGTGCGAGATCCCAGCCGTGGGCCGCCAAATCGAGCGCGATGTCGCGACCGATCCGGCGCGCGCTGCCGGTGACGAGGGCCACGGGGCGTGGACTCATGCTTTCTACAATGCCTGGATGGAGGAGGGTGAAGGCAGGAGTTTATCGGCGCTGTTGCAACAGCGGGTCCGCGCGGCCATCCAGGGCAACGGCGGCTGGCTGTCCTTCGACCGCTTCATGTCGATGGCGTTGTACGAGCCCGGGATGGGCTACTACGCTCGGGACAGCCGCAAGTTCGGCGCGATGCCGTCGTCCGGCAGCGACTTCGTCACGGCGCCGGAGATGTCCCCACTGTTCGGTCGCGCTCTGGCAGTGCAAGTCGAGCAGGCGCTGCAGGCGTGTGATAGCGCGCAGGTCTGGGAATTCGGCGCGGGATCCGGCGCACTGGCCGCGCAGCTGCTGAGCGCTCTCGGTGAGAAGGTTGGTGGCTATCACATTGTCGAGTTGTCGGCAACATTGCGCGCGCGCCAGGCCGAGCTGCTGGGACCCTGGGGCGACCGTCTGCATTGGCATGATCGTCTGCCGGAGGTCATCGATGGCGTGGTGCTGGGCAACGAGGTTCTGGATGCGATGCCGGTGCAACTGCTGCATTGGGACGGAAAGGCTTGGCACGAGCGCGGGGTGGCGTGGGCGGACGGGCAGTTCAACTGGAGTGACCGGCCGACCGCGCTGCGGCCGCCCGTACCGGACGGGTTTCTTCCCAGCACGGTGGTCGAAATCCACCCACAAGCCGAGGCTTTCGTGCGCACCCTGGCCGAACATATGCGCCGCTGCGTGGCGCTATTCATCGACTACGGCTTCCCCGAGTTGGAGTACTACCACCCGCAGCGTACGGCGGGCACACTGATGTGCCATCGCGCGCATCTTGCCGACGGCGATCCGTTGATGGACCTTGGCCTGAAGGACATCACCGCGCATGTCAATTTCAGTGGCATCGCGCTGACGGCCCAGGAGGCCGGACTTGAAGTCCTGGGCTACACGTCGCAGGCGCGCTTCCTGCTGAATTGCGGCTTGGCCAAGATGCTTGCGGGTGCCGACCCGCGTGTCGCGGTGCCGGCACAGAGGCTGATCCACGAGCACGAGATGGGTGAGTTGTTCAAGGTCATTGGCCTTTCGCGCGGTGTGAACTTCGAAGCCGTGGGCTTTGCCAATGGCGACCGCTGTCACCGGCTGTAGTGCGCGGCGCCGTCGAGATGCCATTTGCTTTTGGCACGCTGCCGCGCACGGCAGCCTTCTCGGGCTCACGGACTTGCTCCACTCCGCGGGACGGAATCGAATCCCCCCACGCTGTCCATAATCGCGCCTCCTCCGAAACGCCTGACGCTGCCGCAATCCATGGCCATCCTTTCGCTGTCCAACGCCCACCTGGCCTATGGCCATGTGGCCCTGCTCGACGGCGCGGCCTTGTCGCTGGAGGCCGGCGAGCGGCTCGGACTGATCGGCCGCAATGGTGCGGGCAAGTCCTCCTTGCTGAAGGTGTTGGCGGGCCAGGAGAAGCTCGACGACGGGCTGCTGCAGATGACGCAGGGCCTGCGCATCTGCTACGTGCCGCAGGAGCCGGTGTTCGATGCCACAGCCAGCGTCTTCGACATCGTCGCCGAGGGCGTGGCCGAGGCGAAGGCGGTGCGCGAACGCTATGAGGCGCATGCGCCGGGTGACGACCTGGATGCGCTGCAGACGCGCATCGAGGCCCTCGATGCGTGGAACTGGGAGCAGCGCGTGGACACCACGCTGGCGCAGCTGCACCTGGACGGCAGCCGCGAGGTCGGCAGCTTGTCAGGCGGCATGAAGAAGCGCGTCGCGCTGGCCCAGGCCTTGGTGGCCGTGCCCGAGGTGCTGCTGCTCGACGAGCCGACCAACCACCTCGACCTCGATTCGATGGCCTGGCTGGAGCAGCTCCTCACCGGCTTCAAGGGCAGCGTCATGCTCATCACCCACGACCGTGCCTTCCTCGACGGCGTGGCCACGCGCATCGTCGAGCTCGACCGCGGCCTGCTGCGCAGCTACCCCGGCAACTTCAGCGCCTACGAGCGCCTGAAGGACGAGCAGCTCGCCGCCGAGGCGCTGGCCAGCGCGCGCGCCGACAAGCTGCTGGCGCAGGAGGAGGTGTGGGTACGCAAGGGTGTGGAGGCGCGGCGCACGCGCAGCGTGGCGCGCATCGAGCGACTGAACGTGTTGCGCGCGCAGCGCCAGAAGCGGCGCGAGTCGCTCGGCCAGGTGCGGCTGGAAATCGACGCCGGTGTGCCCAGCGGCAAGATCGTTGCCGAACTGCGCGACGTGTCCTTTTCCTATGGCGCGGCGCCGATCGTCAGCCATTTCAGCGCCACCCTGCTGCGCGGCGACAAGGTCGGCCTGATCGGCCCGAACGGCGCGGGCAAGACCACGTTGCTGAAGCTGATCCTGGGCGAGCTGCAGCCGACCCGGGGCGCGGTGCGCCAGGGCTCGCGCCTCGAGGTGGCGTACTTCGACCAGATGCGCAGCAGGCTCGACCTCGACGCCACGCTGGCCGACAGCATCAGTCCGGGCAGCGAATGGGTCGAGTTCAACGGCCAGCGCAAGCATGTGATGAGTTACCTGAACGACTTCCTGTTCTCGCCGGAACGCGCGAACTCGCCGGTGCGCACGCTGTCCGGCGGCGAGCGCAACCGCGTGCTGCTGGCACGGCTGTTCGCGTTGCCGGCCAACGTGCTGGTGCTCGACGAGCCGACCAACGACCTGGACATCGACACGCTGGAGCTGCTGGAGGAGCTACTGCAGCGTTATGCCGGCACGGTGTTCCTGGTCAGCCACGACCGGCGTTTTCTCGACAACGTGGTCACCAGCACCATCGCCTGGGAGGGCGACGAGGCACCGGGCCGTTGGCGTGAGTACGAAGGCGGCTACGAGGACTGGCTGGTTCAGCGCGAGCGTGCGCGGCAGTTGGCGGCAGCCGCCGTGCCACGCCCGGTACCTCCAGTGCCTGCACCGGCGCCAGCGGTCAAGCCTGTGGCCGCGCAGAAGAAACTCGGCTTCAAGGAGCAGCGCGAATTGCAGGAACTGCCCGCGCACATCGAGTCGCTGGAAGCCGAGCAGGTGGCGATCGCCGCGCGGCTGGCCAGTGCCGAGTTGTACACCTCCGAGCCGCAGCGCGTGGCCGAACTGCAGGCGCGCTACGCGCAGATCGACGGCGAACTGACGCAGGCGCTGGAGCGCTGGGAGGCGCTGGAAGCGCGCTGAACCACTGCCGCGAACTGCTCCAACCCTAATTCGTCGCGGCCGGGTGGGTGCGGCTGATCATCAGCCCGGCCTGCAAATACAGGCCGTTGAGGAGGCGCATCGCGCGTTCGCGGTCGAAGCCCGGCCACAGCGCCATCTCGCGCAGGTTGGTGGTGTCGCGCTTCAGACGCGACACCGCCTCGGCCAGGCTGCCGCTCAGGTCGAGCAGGCGCAGGTTCAGGCCCGGCGAAATGCGGTAGGCGGCCTGGCCGGCGATCTCCGGCAGCAGCGCGCTGCGTGCGCCACGCAGCGCCAGCTCCCACAATACCGGCCCCAGGGCGCTGTAGTGCTGCGGCTCGCCCACCATGGCACGCATGCGGTCGCCGGGCGGGCGCAGCATGGCCGGCTCGACGTGCAGCACGCTCAGCTCGCCCAGCGGCAGTGCCAGGAAGCGCGCGATCGGCATCGGGCAATGCACCAGGTGCTCCACCGGGAACACCGTCAGCGGCACGACCTTGGTCTCGGATTGCAGATGGATCAGCAGGTTGCGCGCATGCCGGATGCAGGCCGCCAGGATCTCGAGTACGCCGCCCGATTTGCCCTCCTGCTCGAAGCGCATCAGGTCGAGCATCAGCGAGGGGCTGAGCGTGGACAGCCGCGAGGCCATGTTGTCGGCGTCGACTTGGCGCGCCGAAACATCAAGATAACGCCTGAATGCGCTGGCGCGCATCAGGTCGGGTTCGCCGAAGGGGAGCGTGGACTGGAACATGGCATCGCGGCCGCGCAATGCGCAGCGCATTATCCTACTGCGTTGTTTGACGCGTCAGCGCCGCGAAATGTGACTGCAGGTACGTCGCAGCCCGAGCCAGAAGGCCGGGTCCTGCGTGGTGGCGAAGTTGATGCGCATCAGCGTGGTCGGCCGTGGCGTCGCGTGAAACAGCGCGCCCGGCGCGATCAGCCAGCCCTGGTCGAGCATGGCTTGAGCCAGCTTCTCGGTGTCGCAGCCGGTGTCGACCCAACCGAACAGGCCGCGCGGCGGCGCGGCAAAGGCGAAACCCTGGCGCTGCGCGGCGGCGACGGTGCGCACGCGCGCGGCCTCCAGGCGCTGCGTCACCCCCTCGATGTGCCGCCGCAGCAGGCCCTGTTCGAGGCAATAGGCCAGCGCACGTTCGGTCAGTGCCGGCGTGGTCAGGGTGGACAGCAGCTTGGTGTCCACCAGGCGTTCGACCCATGGCCGCGGTGCGGCCAGGTAGCCCACGCGCCAGTTCGGCACCAGGATCTTTGAAAAACCCGACACGTAGAAACAACGCTGCAGGCCGTCCAGGGCGGCCAGCCTCGGCAGGTGAGGGCTGGCCAGATGGGCGTAGGTGTCGTCCTCGACGATGTGCAGGCCATGCTTTTCGCTCAACTGCAGCAGCTGGTGTGCGCTGCGCAGCGACAGCGATGCCCCGGTCGGGTTGTGCAGCACCGACACGGTCACGTACAGGCGAGGCTGGTGGGCTTCGATCAGGCGCTGCATCACCGCCAGGTCGGGGCCTTCCTCGCCCCGCGGCACCGGCAGCAGGCGCATGCCCAACGCCGCCAGCCTTGCGTATTCCACCGCCCAGCCGGGTTCGTCCACGAGCACGCTGTCACCGGCGCGCAGCAACGTGCGCGTGATCACATCCAGCGCCTGGGTCGCGCCGACGGTGCTGATGATCTGTTGCGGCGCGGCCGTGATGCCGACTTCGGTGAGCTTGAGCGACAGCGCCTCGCGCAGCCGGGCATCGCCCGCCGGCTCGCCGTAGCGCAGCGAGCATTCACCAAGCTCCGCGCCGCGGCCGACCCGGCGCAGCGCAGAGGCCAGCAGCGGCAGGTCGAGCCAGTCCGCCGGCAAGGTGCCCAGCGCCGGCATCGGCCGCGCGCCGGGCGGCTGGAACATGCCGCGGATCAGGGTCGTGGCGCTGATCGGCAGCGGCGGGCGTGGCGCCGGCGCCGCACCTTCGCTG
>JAHECC010000081.1 GCA_024641965.1 Rubrivivax sp. | reverse complement strand
CGTCGAACTGGAAGCCGGCGACAAAGCGGTCGTCGTGCGGCCAGGGGCCGCTGACCGTGCCCGAGTGCACTTCGTGCTTGTCGCGCCACCAGGCGCCCTTGGCCCTGAGCGCCGCCAAACCCTTGGCCTCGCGGTTGCCGCCCGGCGGAACCGACGCCTCGACGCTGACGACGTCGTCGGCAAACAGCGTGCCGATGGCTTCGTCGTTCTTGCCCTGGCGGCACAGTTCGACGAGCTGCCTTGCGATGTCCATGGTTTTCATGTCGGCTCCTTTGCGGGTGCGCCGCCGGTCGCGGCGGCAAGCCCGAGGGTACGCCTCATGCAGAAGCGCTTCGCGGCGCGGGCGCTGCCTACCCGGGTGTCGCGCGGGAGTCGGAGCGTTGGGCTCAATGCACCCGGTAAGCCGCGTGGCACGCCACGCATTGCTCGGTCACCGCGGCCAGGGCTTGCATCGGGCGCAGCGGACTACCGCCAGCGCCGGCCTCCTGGGCGACAAGCGCGAAGCGGCTGGCGGCGCGGTGCATCTGCGTGCCGCTGTCCTGCATGCCCTTCGGCATGAAGGCCGCCATGTGCGCCGCGCCATGCGCATCGAGCGAGGACATGCCGAGCCGCTTTTCGGCAACGGCGGCGGCCGCGTCGAACTGGCCGGCGCCCAGGGCCTTCTGGATCTCGACCAGCGCCTGCAGGTGGTCGCGCATGTTGGCCAGCATGTGCTGCGCCATCGGTGCCGGCAGTTCGACGAGCTGCCGCTTGTCGGCCACGCCAGGTTGCGCCGTGGCGAACGAGGCCATCAACAGGGCGAAGATCGCAGGAAGTGATTTCATCGGCTTTACGGTGAGTGAGAGCTGGCGCCCGGACGGCGCTCGGGCTGGTTGAGGCGGGTGCATGCCTTTTCGCATGCCGTCGGTCGCCGCCTAGAACATGGTGTTCGAATGCTTCGACTCGGCCGGGACGACCTGCAGAACGTCCCAATGTTCAACGATCTTGCCATCGTCGTCGAAGCGGAAGATGTCGATCCCGGCCCAGTCTTTGTTTGGATCCGTGGGCCAGATCTGGTGGCAATGCAGGACCACGAACGGGTTCTCTGCCACGGAGCGCTTGAAGACCACCTGCTTGCCCGGGTAGCGCTTCGCCATCTCCTCGAAGTAGGCGATGAACGCGTCCTTGCCGTCGGCCACATGCGGGTTGTGCTGCGTGTAGCTCGCGCCCACGAAGCGTTCGACCGCCTCGCGCGGCTTGCACTGGTTGAACATCAGATCGTAGAACGCCATCGCGTTCTTTCGGTTCTGCTCGGGGCTCATAGGATTGGCTGTCATTCAGAGGCGCAGCGCGAAGTCCTTGGCACGTGTGGCAAGCGCCGTCTTGGGCGCAGCACCGTACTGTTGACGAATCGTCGTGACGCCCTGATTCAGCGAGAGGTAGACGCCGGAGCAGTCTTCGCTTACCAAGTAGCCCAAGTAGTAGTCCTGCTGCGCCGTTTCGGTCACCAGCCGATCCAGCACAGCTACCCAAGGCGCGTCGGTCCAGTTCCCTTTCCCTGGGCTTCCGTCTATCTCGTATCTCGCAGGGTCGGCGACGGCCTCTTCGTTCTCTTTGGGGATGTCGACGCGAAGCAGGCCGGCCATTGCGTTCTTAGCGAAGGCCTGTGATCGCGCTTGCGCGTACTCATCGAGCAAGAGGCTGAGGGCGGAATGGATGCTCATTGCTGATACCTATCGCGCATCCAGCTCTATCGATTCTGCTGCTTGCGATCGATCCATTACACGTCGCCGGCCTGCGCCATCCGCGCCTCGTTGATCGCATTCGCCCGCTTCGCCGCATCCCGCTGCATCACCCGCCCCACATAGGCCTCGAAGCGCGGCCGCTTGTCGATGGTGCCGAACATCATGCCCCAGCCGAGCGCCGAGCCCAGCATCACGTCTGCGGCGGTGAAGGCCTCGCCGCAGACATGCGGGCCGGACTGCAGCGCGGTTTCCAGTGCGTCGATCGTGGCGTCGTAGCTGCCGAAGCCGACCATGCTGCCGCGCCCCTTGGGCACCTGCCATTTCAGCGCCTTGGCAGTAGTGGCCGCCTCCAGTGGGCCGGCGCAGAAGAACAGCCAGCGGTAGTAGGCGGCGCGCGCCGCGCTGCCGGGCGGCGGCGCCAACCCCCTATCGGGGAAGCGGTCGGCCAGGTAGGCGCAGATGGCGGCACTCTCGGTGACCACCACGTCGCCGTGGCGCAGCGCCGGCACCTTGCCCATCGGGTTCACTGCCAGGTAGTCGGCCGACTTCATCGGCGCGCCGTAGTCCAGCCAGACGGTCCGGTACGGCTCGCCCAACTCTTCCATCATCCAGTGCACGATGCGCCCGCGCGATTGCGGATTCGTGAAGAACACCAGTTCGCTCATGGCAGTAGTTCCCGAATGCCCGACGGTGCCGATGCTAGCTCGGGCGACAATCCGGCCCCATGTATGCATTGTTCGAAGACAGCGGCAAGTTCCTGGCCGGCCGGCTGATGTCCGAGGCCGAGACTTCGATGCAGGTCGAGCTGGATTCCGGCAAGCGCGTCAAGGTCAAGGCCGCCAACGTGTTGCTGCGCTTCGACGCACCGCAGCCGGCCGAGCTGTTTGCGCAGGCGCAGAGCCTGGCGCAGGAGATCGACCTGGACCTGGCCTGGGAATTCGCGCCCGAGGCCGAGTTCGGCTTCGCTGACCTGGCGCGCGACTATTTCGAGGCTCCTTTCGGCACCGACAAGCAGGCCGCGGCGTTGTTCCGACTGTTCGAGGCGCCGCACTACTTCCGCCGCTTGGGGCGTGGCATGTTCAAGAAGGCGCCGGAAGAAACCGTCAAGGCCGCGCTGCTGGGCATTCAGCGCAAGAAGCAGCAGGCGGAGCAGATCCAGGCCTGGGCCGGGCAGCTGGCCACGGGCGACTGCCCGGCGCCGGTGCGCGATCAGCTCTACCGCATTCTCTTCAAGCCGGACAAGAACGCGCCCGAATACAAGGCCGTGGTCGAGGCCACGCGCCAGGCGCAGCGCCCACCTCTGGATCTGTTGAAGGCGGCAGGCGCGATCGACAGCCCCTACCAGTTCCACTGGCGGCGCTTCCTGTTCGAGACCTTCCCCAAGGGCACGGCCTTCCCAGCGCTGGAGGTGCCGGCGATCAAGGAGCCGCTGCCGCTGGCCGACACACTGGCCTTCTCGATCGACGATTCGGCCACGACCGAGATCGACGATGCGCTGTCGGTGCAGGGCCTGGGCACGGGCACGGTGGTGTTCGGCATTCACATCGCCGCGCCGGGGCTGGCGATCCAGCCCGATTCGGACCTGGACCGGGTGGCGCGCGAGCGACTGTCCACGGTGTACATGCCGGGCTGGAAGCTGACCATGCTGCCCGACGAGGTGGTGCAGGCCTACACCCTCACGGCTGGCCAGGACTGTGCCGCGGTGAGCCTGTATGTGCACTTCGACGAGGCCACGCTGGAAATCAAGGCCAGCGAGACGAAGCTGGAACGGCTGCGCATCGTCAGCAACCTGCGCCACGACCAGCTCGACAGCGTGATCACCGAGGCCACGCTCAGCGGCACCGAGCCGGCCGGCTACGACCATGCCGCCGAGCTGGGCTTCGCCTTCCGTCTGGCGCGGCACCTGAAGGCGCAGCGCGAAGTCGTGCGCGGCAAGCCCGAGGTCTTCAACCGGCCCGACTACAACTTCAAGCTTGAAGGCGGCCAGGGCGAACCCGGCGGCGACGAGCGTGTGGCCATCAGCAACCGCATGCGCGGCTCGCCGCTGGACCTGATCGTGGCCGAGGCCATGATCCTGGCCAACAGCACCTGGGGCGGCTGGCTCGCCGAATGCGGCGTGCCCGGCATCTACCGCAGCCAGGCCAGCCTGGCGCCGGGCAACAAGGTGCGCATGGGCATCCGCGCCGCGCCGCACGCCGGCATGGGCGTCGCGCAGTACACCTGGGCCAGCTCGCCGCTGCGGCGCTATGTCGACCTGGTGAACCAGTGGCAGATCATCGCCTGCGCCCGCCATGGCCGCACTGCGGCGCTGGCCGCGCCCTTCAAACCGAAGGATGCGTCGCTGTTCTCGATCATCTCCGGCTTCGACGCCGCCTATGGCGCCTACAACGATTTCCAGAACGGCATCGAGCGTTTCTGGACGCTGCGCTGGCTGCAGCAGAACGAGGTCAGCGAGCTCGACGCCACGGTGATGCGCGACGGCCTGGTGCGCGCCGACACCTTGCCGCTGGTGTTTCGCGCGATGGGCTGCGAGGCCCTGTCGCGCGGCGCACGCGTGCGCGTGCGCATCAATGGCCTCGACCTGCTGACGCTGGAGCTGCATGCCAACCTGCTGGCGCGCGTCGACGATGCGGCCGAGGCCATGGCCGACATCGCCTCCGAGTCGGAGGGCGATGACGACGGCGGGGACGGCGGCGCGCTGCGCCTGGCTATCGACGTGGACGAGCCGGAGGCGGGCGACGGCCCCGCACCGGCGGCCTGAGTCATCTGCGGCGATGGGCTGGCGCGGCCTGACCACCTTCCAATGGGCGCTGCTGCTGTCGGTGGGCACGCACGCGGCCGTGCTGACGGTGCGCTTTGTCGACCCGGTGGCCTTCAACCGCGTATTCCAGGACACGCCGTTGGAGGTCATCCTGGTGAACGCGCGTTCCTCCGAGAAGCCCACCAAGGCCCAGGCCATCGCGCAGGCCTCGCTGGCCGGCGGCGGTGAGGCCGACAAGGGCCGCGCCACGTCGCCGCTGCCGCCGACCACGCAACTGGAGGTGGGCGACGCGCCCGAAGAGGCCAAGCGCAAGATCGACCACCTGCAGGAAGAGCAGCAGCAGTTGCTGGCCCAGATCCGGCGCGAGGTGGCGGCGCTGCCGCCGCCCGACCCGCAGCGCGAGCAGGGCGATCCGCAGCAGGCCGAGCAGGACGAAAGGCGGCGCCAGCTGCTGCGGCTGCTGGCCGAGATAGAGAAGCGCATCAACGACGAGAACGTGCGCCCGAAGAAGCGCTACATCAGCCCGGCCACGCGCGAGGAGGTGTACGCGATCTACTACGACGCGCTGCGCCGCAAGATCGAGGCACGCGGCACGCGCAACTTTCCCGAACACCGCGGGCGCAAGCTGTACGGCGAGCTGACGATGAACGTCACCGTCGACAACCTGGGCCGCGTGGTCGATGCCGAGATCGTGCGCGGTTCCAAGGAAAGATATCTCGACCAGCGCGCGCTGGCCATCGTACGAGCCGCCGCGCCCTTCGGTCCGTTCAACGCGGCCATGCGCAAGCAGGCCGACCAGATCGTCATCACCTCGCGCTTCCACTTCACGCGCGACGACGGGCTGGAAACATCGCTCAGCACGACACAATGACATCCCCGGACCGCTACGCCGTGCTCGGCAACCCGGTGGCGCACAGCCAGTCGCCCTTCATCCACGCGGCATTTGCGCGGCAGACCGGCCATCCCGTGGAGTACAGCCGCGTACTGTGCGCGATGGACGGCTTCGCCCAGGCGGTGCGTGACTTCGCCGCCAGCGGCGCGCGCGGCTGCAACGTCACGGTACCTTTCAAGTTCCAGTCCAGCGCGCTGGCCCGGCAGGTGACGCCGCGTGCCACCTTGGCCCATGCGGCCAACGTGTTGCGCTTCGATGACGGCGGCTGGCTGGCCGACAACACCGACGGCATCGGCCTGGTGCGCGACATCGAGATCAACGCCGGCCACGCGCTGCGCGGCCAACGCGTGCTGCTCATCGGCGCGGGTGGCGCCGCGGCAGGCGTGCTCGGCCCGCTGATCGAAGCGCGGCCGGCGCACCTGCATGTGGCCAACCGCACGCCCGACAAGGCCATGGCGCTGGTGCGACGGCATGCGTCGCTGGCCGACGGGCTGCGGGTAGGCTTGAGTGGCGGCGCATTGCACAGCGCCGAATCGGCCTTCGACGTGGTGTTGAACAGCAGCGCCAGCAGCCTGGGTGGCGCCGAGGTGCCGGTGAGTGACGCGGTACTGCAGCGCGGCACCCTGGCCGTTGATCTGATGTACGGCAGCGCCGCGCAGCGCTTCACCGACTGGGCGAAACGGCTCGGCGCAAACCCGCGCGACGGCCTGGGCATGCTGGTCGAGCAGGCGGCAGAGGCCTTTTTCGTCTGGCGCGGCGTCATGCCCGACACAAGGCCGGTGCTGGCCAGCCTGCGCGAGTTGCTGGCTGTCAAGGCGCCGTGAAGAAGCACGCGCTGCGGGCGCTGGCGCTGCTGGCGCTGTGCCTGCTGGCGCTGCAACTGGGCTTTGCGCTGCGCATCGCGACGATGAACTTCATCGACCCGCAGTCGACCAGCTTCCAGCGCAGCGAGGCCTGGCGATTGCTGAACGAGAAGCGGCGCATCGAGTGGAGCCAGCAATGGGTGGCCTATGCGCAGATCAGCCCCTATCTCAAGCGCGCCGTCATTGCCAGCGAGGACGCCGGCTTTGCCGAACACAGCGGCGTGGAATGGGACGCGATCGAACAGGCCTGGGAGAAGAACCAGCGCGCCGAGGCCAGCGCTGCCAAGCGCGCCCGGCCGGCACCGGCCAAGGTGGTCGGCGGCTCGACCATCACCCAGCAGCTGGCAAAGAATCTGTTCCTGTCGGGCGAGCGCACCGTGCTGCGCAAGGGCCAGGAATTCGTCATCACGCTGATGCTCGAGGTGCTGCTGAGCAAACAGCGCATCCTGGAGATCTATCTGAACAACGTGGAGTGGGGCGAAGGGCTGTTCGGTGCACAGGCCGCGGCGCGGCACTACTTCCACAAGGACGCGGCGCGTCTGGGTCCCGAAGAGGCAGCCCGGCTGGCGGTGATGCTGCCGGCGCCGAAACGCTTCGAGAAGCGCCCCGGCTCGGCCTATGTCACGGCGCGCGCGGCCACCATCATGGCGCGCATGGGGGCGGTGGAATTGCCCTGAGCTGTCAGGGGTGCAGCCCGAAAGGCGTCAATGGCATTGATGCGTTCTCCTCTCAAGAAACAGAACTGAACGGAGCCGTCTTCATGCGGCTACCGTCACGGGGTTGATCTTGAAGGAGTGACAAGCGTTGAATGGATTCCGTCAAGATCGCAGCACTACTCCAGTTCCCGCGACCAACGCCTTCTCCAGCGCATCGACGAACATCTTCGCCACGTCGAAACCGGTCTGCTGCGTGATCTCCTGGAAGCAGGTCGGGCTGGTGACATTGATCTCGGTGAGGCTGTCGCCGATCACGTCCAGGCCCACCAGCAGCAGCCCACGCTGCCACAGCAATGGGCCGAGCGCGCGGGCGATCTCCGCGTCACGCGCGCTCAACGGTTGGGCCACGCCCTTGCCGCCGGCCGCCAGGTTGCCGCGGATCTCGCTGCCTTGCGGAATACGTGCCAGCGAATGAGGCACCGGCTCGCCGGCGATGACCAGGATGCGCTTGTCGCCCTGCTCGATCTCGCGCAGGTAGGCTTGCACCATCAGCGTGGTCGTGCCGTGGCGGTTCAGCGTCTCGGTGATGCTGCCCAGGTTCAAACCGTCGGGGCCGACGCGGAAGATGCCCATGCCGCCCATGCCGTCGAGTGGCTTGAGGATGATGTCGCGGTGCTCGGCATGGAAGGCGCGCACATCGTCGGCGCTGCGCGTCACCAGCGTCGGGCCGATGAACTGCGGGAACTCAAGGATGGCCAGCTTTTCCGGGTGGTCGCGCAGCGCCCGCGGTGAATTGAAGACACGCGCACCATCGCCTTCGGCGCGCTGCAGCAGGTGCGTGGCGTAGAAGTACTCGCTGTCGAAAGGCGGGTCCTTGCGCATCAGCACGGCATCGAAGTCGGCCAGCGCACGCTGCTCGGGAACGCTGGCGTCGTACCAGTCCTCCAGGCTGCCGGTGAGCGACAGGCCGCGCACGCGTGCCATCACCTTGGCGCCGCGGTGCCAATGCAGGTGCGCCGGCTCGCAGGCGAAGATCGCATGGCCACGCGACGCGGCCTCGCGCATCATGGCGTAGGTCGAATCCTTGTAAGGCTTGAAGACCTCCAGCGGGTCGGCAACGAACAGCAGCTTCATGGTGGGCTCGGAGTGCGGGAGCGATAGTGTTGCACCGTCAGCGCCACGCTGCCGGCGACCACGCCCCAGAAGGCCGAGCCGACGCCCAACAGGCTCACACCCGACAGGCACACCAGGAAAGTCAGCATGGCCGCGTCGCGGTGGTGGTCGTCGCGCAGCGCGGTGCTCAGCGCGCCACCGATCGTGCCCAGCAGGGCCAGCCCGGCCAGCGCCACCACGGCCTCGCGCGGGAAGGCGCCGAGCAGGCCGACCACCGCGCCGCCGGCCAGGCCCATGACGATATAGAAGATGCCGGCCGCGACCGCGGCGACATAACGTCGCGCCGGGTCGGCATGCGCCTCGCGGCCCATGCAGATGGCTGCGGTGATGGCCGCCAGGTTCAACGCGAAGGCGCCGAAGGGCGCCAGCAGCAGCGTCGCCGCGCCGGTCGAGGTGATGACCGGCGAGACCGGCGTGGCAAAGCCGCAGGCGCGCATTGCCGCCACACCAGGCAGGTTCTGCGAGGCCATCGTGACGATGAACAGCGGCAGCGCCACGCTGATGATGGCGCCGAGGCTGAACACCGGGGTGACCCACACCGGCCGCGCCCATTGCCAGTCGACCCTCGCCCATTGCAGCTGGCCGGTGGTGGCGCACCACGCTATGGCCATGGCCAGTACCGCCAGCACCGCATAGCGCGGCAGCCAGCGCCGCGCCAGCAGGTAGGTCGCGGTCATGGCCAGCACGAGCCACGGTGCGGTGGCCACGCCCCCCACCGCGTCCAGCCCGAATCGCGCCAGCACACCGGCCAGCAAGGCCGCGGCCACTGCTTGCGGGATGCCGTCCATCAGTCGCTCGAAGCCGCGCGTCAGGCCGGCCAGCACGATGAGTAGCGCGCAGACCACGAAGGCGCCGGTGGCTTCGCTCAAGCCCACGCCGCTGGTGCCGGCCAGCAGCGCCGCGCCCGGCGTCGACCAGGCGGTGAGCACCGGCTGTCGGTAGCGCAGCGACAAGCCGAGACTGGTCAGGCCCATGCCCAGGCCGAGCGCCCAGATCCACGACGTGGTCTGCGCCGGCGTCGCACCCAGCGCCTGCGCGGCAGCGAAGACGATGGCCACCGAACTGCTGAAGCCGACCAACACGGCGATGAAGCCGGCGGCCACGGCCGACAACGACAGGTCGCGCCGCAGGGCGATCATTCCCGCAGCCATGGTTGATCAGATCTCGACTTTGGAACCCAGCTCGACGATGCGGTTGGCCGGCAGACTGAGGAAGTCCGCTGCCGCGGCCGCATTGCGGTGCAGGCCGGCAAAGAGCTTTTCGCGCCACAGCGCCATGCCGCCGCCGAGCACCGGGATGACGCTGTCGCGCGACAGGAAGTAGCTGGTGTCCATCTCGTCCAGCGGCACGCCGCGGCCCTTGAGCAGTTGCAGCGCCTCGGGCACGTCCGGATCGTTCTTGAAGCCGAAGTGCAGCGACACCTGCCAGCAGTCGTGGCCCAGCGATTCCATCTGCACGCGCTGGTCGAAGCCGATCCACGGCACCTCGTGGTGCTTGACGCTGACGAAGAGGTTGTATTCGTGCAGCACCTTGTTGTGCTTCAGGTTGTGCATCAGCGCGTTCGGCGTCAGGCCCTCCTCGGCCGCCAGGAACACGGCCGTGCCCGGCACGCGCACGGGCGGGCTGATGAACACCGCGTCGAGAAAGCCATTCAGCTCGATCGCGTCGTCACGCAAACGCTCGCTGACCAACCGGCGCCCCTGCATCCAGGTGAGCATCAGCGTGAACATGCCGATGCCGATGACGATCGGGAACCAGCCGCCGGCAAAGAGCTTGAGCATGTTCGATGCGAAGAAGACGACGTCGATGACGAAGAAGAAGCCGGTGGCCGCCAGGCACAGCGGCAGCGGCAGCTTCCAGCCGTAGCGGATGACGAAGAAGGTCATCACCGTGGTGATGGTCATGTCCAGCGTGACCGCGATGCCGTAGGCCGAGGCCAGGTTCGACGAGCTGCGGAACATCACCACCGCCAGCACGATGAAGATGTACAGGCCCCAGTTGACCAGCGGCAGGTAGATCTGCCCGGTGTCGCGCACCGAGGTGTGCTGGATGCGCATGCGCGGCAGCATGCCCATCTGCACCGCCTGCTTGGTCACCGAGAAGGCCGCCGTGATCAATGCCTGCGAAGCGATCACCGTGGCTGCGGTGGCCAGCACCACCAGCGGCAACGCGGCCCATTGCGGCGCGAGGTGAAAGAAAGGGTTGACGGCATGGTGCGGATCGTCGAGCAGCATCGCGCCCTGGCCGAAATAGTTGATCACCAGCGCTGGCATCACCAGGCCGTACCAGGCGATGCGGATGGGCAGCTTGCCAAAGTGTCCCAGGTCGGCATACAGCGCTTCGCCGCCGGTGACCACCAGCACCACCGCGCCCAGCGCGATGAAGGCCACCAGCGGCTGTGTGGCGAAGAAGCCGATCGCGTACAGCGGGTTCAGCGCCAGCAGCACGTGCGGGTTCTCGATGACGTGCGGCAAGCCGAGCGCGATCAGCGTGACGAACCACAACAGCGTCACCGGCCCGAAGGCCTTGCCGATGCCGCCAGTGCCGAAACGCTGCGCCGCGAACAGCGCGGTCAGCACGAGCAGCGTCACCGGGATGATCGCAGCGTGCAGCTGCGGCGCCACCACCTCCAGGCCCTCCACCGCCGACAGGACCGAGATGGCCGGCGTGATGACGCCGTCGCCGAAGAAGATGGCGGTGCCAAACAGCCCCACCGTCATCAGCACGCGGCGCAGCGCCGGACGGTCGCTGACCGCGGTGGTGGCCAGCGCGAGCATGGCGATCAGGCCGCCTTCGCCGTGATTGTCGGCGCGCAGCACCAGCAACACGTACTTCAGCGAGACGATGATCGTCATCGTCCAGAAGATCAGCGACAGCACGCCCAGGATGTTGTCGTGCGTGACCGACACATGGCCGCCATGAAACACCTCTTTCAGTGCATACAGCGGGCTGGTGCCGATGTCGCCGTAGACAACGCCCAGCGCGCCTAGTGTCAAGGCGGCCAGGGCGGCTGGGCTGCGGGGGGTGTGGGCGGCGCTCAAGTGGGGCGCCGTGATCAGGCGTAGATCTCAGCCTCCGGATCGGTGGCTTCGAGTTCGTAGCTGGCCGCCACCATGGCCAGGCGGGCAATCACGCCGTACATGTAGAAGCGGTTGGGCGCGCTGGCGCCAGGCTTCTCGCCAAGGCGCGGCAGGTGGCCGCTGGGTGCGAAGGCCAGCGGCACGTAGGCCGAGCCGGGGGCGCTGAGGTTCTCGTCGATGCCGCGCTCGGCGTGCACGCGGTAGAAGCCGCCGACGACATAGCGGTCGATCATGTAGACCACCGGTTCGGCCACCGCGTCGTTCATGCGCTCATAGGTCGGCACCCCCTCCTGGATGACCACGGCGCCGGCGGGCGGCAGGTCCGCGCTGCCCGCCTTGCCCCGGCCCGCCGCCTGTCCGATGGCATCGATGTCTTTAGCGTCGCGCACGGTCAGGATGCCCTTGCCGCTGGAGCCGGTGTCCGGCTTGATCACCACGAAGGGCCGCTCGTTGATGCCGTATTCCTTGTACTTGCGCTTGATCTTGCCGAGCAGCGTGTCGGCGTGGCTGCGCACGCAGTCCAGGCCTTCGCTTTCGGAGAAGTCGACCTGGCCGCAGTGCGCATGCATCGGATTGATGAGCCACGGGTCCATGCCCAGCAGCTTGCCGAACTTCTTCGCCAGTTCCTCGTAGCTGCGCAGGTGGTGCGACTTGCGGCGCACCGTCCAGCCGGCATGCAGCGGCGGCAGCAGGTACTGCTCGTACAGGCCCTGCAGCGCCTTCGGCACACCTTCCCGCAGGTCATCGTTGAGCAGGATCGTGCAGGGATCGAAGTTCTTCAGCCCTAGCCGCCCGCGCGTGCGTTGCAAAGGCTCCAGCAGCAGTTCGCCACCGTCGGCCAAGGCCACCTTCAACGGCTGCTTGACGCTGGTGTCGAGGGTGCCCAGGCGCACGTTCAGGCCGGCCTGCGTGAACACCGCCACCAGGCGCTGCACGCTCGACAGGTAGAAGGTGTTGCGCGTGTGCGCGTCCGGGATCAGCAGCAGGTTCTTCGCCTCGGGGCAGATCTTCTCGATCGCCGCCATCGCTGCCTGCACCGCCAGCGGCAGCATCGCGGGCGTGAGGTTGTTGAAGCCGTTGGGGAACAGGTTGGTGTCCACCGGTGCGAGCTTGAAACCGGCATTGCGCAGGTCGGCCGAGCAATAGAACGGCGGCGTGTGCTCCATCCACTCGAGCCGGAACCAGCGCTCGATGGCCGGCATCGATTCGAGGATGCGTTGCTCGATCTCGTTGATCGCGCCGGTAAGCGAGGTGATCAGGTGGGGGACCATGGGCATCGTGCCTGGGCTGGGGGAAGGGCCATTCTACGGACCCGGCCGTAACAAGAAGGGGCTGCCCGCAGGCAGCCCCGAACTCGCTCAAATCCCAATCTACTTGCCGTACGCGGTCTCGCCGTGGGAGGTGATGTCCAGCCCCTCGCGCTCGGCATCTTCCGGCACGCGCAGGCCGACCAGCATGTCGACGATCTTGTAGGCGATGAAGGCCACCACCGCCGACCAGACGATGGTGATGAGCACGCCTTCGGCCTGAATCAGCACCTGGCTGGCGATGGAGAAGTCCTCCTTGCCGGTGCCACCCAGGCCAGGCGCAGTGAACACGCCGGTGAGCAGCGCGCCGAGGATGCCGCCGACGCCGTGCACGCCGAACACGTCGAGCGAATCGTCGACGCCAAGCATGTGCTTCAGCCCGTTCACGCCCCACAGGCAGACGAAGCCCGCCAGCAGGCCGATGATGATGCCGCCCATCGGGCCGACCGAGCCGCAGGCCGGGGTGATGGCCACCAGGCCGGCGACGGCACCAGAGGCCGCGCCCAGCATCGAGGCCTTGCCCTTGGTCAGCGCCTCACCCACGCACCACGACAGCACGGCTGCGGCGGTGGCGAACAGCGTGTTCACGAAGGCCAGCGCCGCGCCGCTGGTGGCTTCCAGGTTGGAGCCGGCGTTGAAGCCGAACCAGCCCACCCACAGCATGGCCGCGCCGACCATCGTCAGCGTCAGGCTGTGCGGTGCCATCGACTCCTTGCCGAAGCCGATGCGCTTGCCGACCACGTAGGCACCCACCAGGCCGGCCACGCCGGCGTTGATGTGCACCACGGTGCCGCCGGCGAAGTCCAGCGCGCCCTTGCCCAGCAGGTAGCCGCCGGAACCCCACACCATGTGCGCGATCGGCAGGTAGCAGAAGGTGAACCACAGCACCGAGAACATCAGCACGGCGGCGAACTTCATGCGTTCGGCGAAGGAGCCGACGATGAGCGCGCAGGTGATGCCAGCAAAGGTGGCCTGGAAGGCGATGAAGATGTACTCCGGGATCTTCACGTCGGCGGTGAAGGTATCGGCCAGCGAATCGCCGGTGACGCCGGCCAGGAACAGCTTGTCCAGGCCGGCGATGATCAGCCCTTCGCCGCCGAAGGCCAGGCTGTAGCCGTACACGGCCCACAGCACGCCGATCAGCGAGAACACGACCATCACCTGCATCAGCACCGACAGCATGTTCTTGCTGCGCACCAGGCCGCCGTAGAACAGCGCCAGGCCAGGCACGGCCATGAAGATGACGAGCAGTGTGGCGGTCATCATCCAGGCCACGTCGCCCTTGTGCACGGCAGGCGCTGCCGAGGCGGCGTCGGCCGCCGGTGCGGCTGCGACAGCTTCGGCCATAGGCGCCGCAGCGGCCGGTGCGGAAGCTGCATCCTGCGCCAGTCCGGCCCCCGAAAAGCCCAGGACGGCGAGTCCCAGGGAAAGCATGACGATGAGTTTTTTCATGGTTGACTTCAGTTTGGGTTGCCCTTACAGCGCGTCCTTGCCGGTCTCGCCGGTGCGGATGCGCAGCACCTGCTCGAGCGACGAGATGAAGATCTTGCCGTCGCCGATCTTGCCGGTGCGCGCGGTGGTTTCGATGGCCTCGATGACACGCTCGACCAGCGCGTCGTCGACGGCGGCCTCGATCTTCACCTTGGGCAGGAAATCGACCACGTATTCCGCGCCGCGGTACAGCTCGGTGTGGCCCTTCTGGCGGCCGAAGCCCTTGACTTCGGTCACCGTGATGCCCTGCACGCCGATGGCGCTGAGGGCTTCGCGGACTTCGTCGAGCTTGAAGGGCTTGACGATGGCGGTCACCATTTTCATGTTCATGACTCCCTTGATTTGTGCGGTTTCAGAACGACTTGGCGACCGAAAGCACGCCAGTTGCGCCGCTGATGTTGCGGTTGGAGTTCGCGGCCGTACCACCCGTCAGGTCGCGGTTGGTGTCGATGTAGGCCAGACCGAAGACCCAGCCGTCGACGGTGTAGGTGCCGCCGATCTTCCAGTCGGTGATGCTGCACACAGGCGCGCCGGCGCCGATCTCGGTCGGGCAGGCACCGTTCTTCAGACCGCCCTGATAGCCGACCGAGCCACTGATGCCGAAGCCGTTGCCGAAGTCGTGCGCCGCGCCGAAATAGACGTAGTAGGCGCCGCTGGAGTTTGGAGCGCCGAAGAAGTCGGTGGTCGCGTAGTTGTACTTCAAGGTCAGCGGGCCCCAGGTGCCACCGGCGTACAACTCGAAGTTGTCGATCTTGCCGGTGCCCGGGTTGTCCCCGGAGCCGGGGTAGTAGTAGTAGATGCCGCCGAGGTCCAGGCCGAACTCGCCGAAGGTGGCCTTCCAGCCGCCGTAGAAATCCATCTCGATGTTGGCGCCGTTGTAGAAGCCGCTGTCGACGTTGGAATTCCAGTTGCCGAGGTACAGGCCGTTCTTCATCGAGAAGTCGACGCCGCCCTGTATGGCCGGGTTCTTGTTGGTCTGCGAAATGCCACGGAAACGGTAGTCGGAAAAGATGCCGACGTTGCCGCTGAGCGAATAGTCCGGCTCCGGCGCTGCGGTCTGCGCCAGGCTGGGCAGCGCGGTCAGGACCATCAAGCTGGTCACTGCGGATTGGGCGAGGTTCATCTAGGTTGCTCCGATGGGTAGTGAAAATCGACTGGGATGGGGTGGGCTGCCTGTCTATATGCAGAAAGCGTGCCACTTCGTCGAATCGCGAATTCGGTGCCCGGATCACCGCCTTGACCGGCGTTTTCCCCAAAGTCGGGCGTCGCGCACCACAATCGTGCGGATCTGAGCGGTCGTTTCGACCTCTGGACCGGGATGCGGCACTGGCATGATGCAAGGCATGTCTTTCGCCTTGATCCACAGCCGCGCCCTGAACGGCTTGGACACCCAGCCGGTGACGGTGGAAGTGCACCTGGCCAACGGCCTGCCCAGTTTCACGCTGGTCGGACTGGCGGATACCGAGGTGAAGGAATCACGCGAGCGCGTGCGCGCCGCGCTGGCGCAAAGCGGCTTCGCCTTTCCGCACAACAAGCGCATCACCGTCAACCTGGCACCGGCCGACCTGCCCAAGGAGTCGGGCCGCTTCGATCTGCCGATCGCACTCGGCATCCTGGCGGCTGCCGGTCAGTTCGACGCGGCCGCGGCGCAGACTTTCGAGTTTGCCGGCGAGTTGTCGCTGGCCGGCGAGTTGCGGCCGGTGCGTGGTGCCTTGGCACTGGCGCTGGCGGCGCGACGCGCCGAAGGGCGACGCACGCTGGTGCTGCCCGACAGCAGCGCCATGGAGGCCGCCTGCGTGGCCGGGCTCGACATCCGTGCGGCCGGCAGCCTGCTGCAGGTGGTGCGTTCGCTGCAAAGCGGCGATACCGCCGTGCCGTTGCCCATCGCGCAAGCACTGCCGCACGCGGCGGCGCGCCACGTGCAGGACCTGCGCGACGTGAAAGGCCAGGCCGGCGCCAAGCGCGCGCTGGAGATCGCGGCCGCCGGCGCGCACAGCCTGCTGTTCATCGGTCCGCCCGGCACCGGCAAGTCGATGCTGGCGCTGCGCCTGGCCGGACTGCTGCCATCGATGAGCGAAGACGAAGCCCTGGCCAGCGCGGCCTTGCAAGGGCTCGGCGTGGAGGGCTTCGATGCCGGCAGCTTCGGGCAACGGCCCTTTCGCGCACCGCACCACTCGGCCAGCGCGGTCGCGCTGGTGGGCGGCGGATCGCCGCCGCGCCCGGGCGAAATCTCGCTGGCGCATGGCGGCGTGCTCTTCCTCGACGAATTGCCGGAATTTCCAAGGGCCGCACTGGAGGCGCTGCGCGAGCCACTGGAGAGTGGCCACATCACGATCTCGCGCGCGGCGCGGCAGGCGGCCTTTCCGGCACGCTTCCAACTCGCCGCCGCGATGAACCCCTGCCCCTGCGGCTACCTGGGCGCCTTCGCCGCCACCGGCAAGCATTGCCGCTGTACGCCCGATGCGGTGGCGCGCTACCACGCAAAGCTGTCGGGCCCACTGCTCGACCGCATCGACATGCAGGTGGAAGTGCCGGCGATCAAGCCGCAGCAGTTGCTCGCAGAGGCCGATGGCGAGCCGAGCGAGGTGGTGGCGAAGCGCGTGGCCGCGGCGCGCCAGCGGCAGTTGCAGCGCCAGGAGGTACCCAACGCCGACATCGAGGCCGGCCAGATCGATGTGCTATGTGCACTCGATGAAGGCACCGCCCGTTTCGCGCAAGGCGCGGCACAGCGCCTGGGCTGGTCGAGCCGCAGCCTGCACCGCGCACTGAAGCTGGCGCGCACCGTCGCCGACCTGGCCGGCGCCGAGGCCATCACCACCGCCCATGTGGCCGAGGCCCTGCAGTACCGCCGGGCATTGCTCGGCACCGACCGCTGAGGCGGCGCCAGCGTGTCGAACACGCGGGACCGGCGCTCGTCTGCACTGGTCGAGTCGCCGCGATCAACGAGAATCGCGCACCTGCCGCGCCATGCCCCGACCCGCCGTGCCCCAAGCCCGCCCGCCCCGCCGTCCTGCCACCCCGCGTAACGCGCCCAGCGCCCAGTCCGTGCGCGGCG
>JAHECC010000275.1 GCA_024641965.1 Rubrivivax sp. | reverse complement strand
GCAGGCAGTCGCCATAGGTGCACAGGATGACTTGCTTGTCCAGTGCCAGGCGGATCGCCAGATCGACACGGCCGATCGGCAGCACGCACACCGGGCAGCCAGGGCCGTGGATCATCTGCACCTGGGCGGGCAGCAGGTCGGCCACGCCATAGCGCGAGATGGCGTGCGTGTGGCCGCCGCAGAACTCCATCAGGTGGTAGCTTCGCGCCGGATCGGCTTCGGCGGCGATGGATGTGGCCAGGTTGCGCGCCAGGTCGCCGTCGCGGAATTCGTCGATGTACTTCATGCGCTGCCCTGCAATGCGGGCGCCTTCGGCAGCTCGGCGAAGAGTTCCAGCGTGCGCTGCGCCTCGTCGGGGTCGAGCTTGCTCAGCGCGTAGCCGACATGAAGGATGACGTAGTCGCCGACCTGCACGTCATCGACGAGCGCCAGCGAGATCTGCTTGCGGATGCCGTCCAGGTCGACCACCGCGAGATCGTCGCCGCACAGTTCGATCACCTTCACCGGAATGGCCAGACACATTCGTCATTCTCCTTGTCGAAGGTGGCACAGCGCCACCCAGGCCTGGCCGAGGGCGATGCCGCCGTCGTTGGGCGGGGCCTGTCGCGCTTGCAGCACGCGCAGGCCCTGGGCTTCGAGCCTTGGCACCATCAGTTTGGTGAGCAGCGCGTTCAGGAAGCAGCCTCCCCCCAGCGCGACGGTACGCAAGCCGCTTCGGTCGGCAGCCTGTTGCACCCAGCGCGCCAGGCCGTCGGCCAGCGCGCGGTGGAACAGCGCGGCGCCTTGGACAGCATCTTCTTCGTCGGCCAGTCGTGCCAGCAAGGGCGTTGGGTCGAGCACGCCGTCGTCACCGAGACACACCAGCGCGCTCAGATCGCCTGTCGGTGCCAACACCGTGGCGCGGCCGGCCAGCGCCTCCAGCAGCATCGGTGCCTGGCCTTCGTAGGCGGTGACCTCGCGCACGCGCAGCAGGCCGGCCGCGGCATCGAAGCAGCGACCCAGGCTGGTCGTCGGCGGGCAGCGGACGCCCTTGGCCAGCATCGATGCCACGGCGGCGGCGGCCGGCTGCTCCGCAAAGCGGGTTTCGATCTCGTCGGCGCGGCCGATGGCCGCCAGTGCGGCTGCGGCCATGCGCCACGGTTCGCGAGCAGCCGCGTCGCCTCCGGGCAGCGCGAGCGGCGCCAGGTGGCCGAGGCGCTCGAAGCTGGCGCCGTCGACGCGCAACAGCTCGCCGCCCCATGCGCCACCGTCGCTGCCCAGGCCGACGCCGTCCAGCGCCAGGCCGAGCAGCGGGCCGCGCTCGCCATGCTCGGCAGCGATGGCCGCGATGTGGGCATGGTGGTGCTGCACCGCAAAGGCCGGCAACGATCGCGCGGCGGCGAAGTCGAGCGCGAAGCGCGTGCTGAAAAAATCGGGGTGCAGATCGTGCGCCACCGCCTGCGGCCGAACATCGAGCACCGCGCACAGGTGGTCGGTCATTTCCACCAACGCTTCGCAACTGGCGGCGTTGTCCAGGTCGCCGATGTGCGGCGAAACGAAGGCCTCGTCGCCGCGTGTGATGCAGATCGTGTTCTTCAGCCACGCACCGGTGGCCAGTACGGCGGGGCCGCGGCGCGGCAGCTTGATCGCTCGCGGTGTGTAGCCGCGTGCGCGGCGGATGAACTGCGGCGCCCCGCCAGCCCAGCGCAGCACGCTGTCGTCGCAGCGCGCGACGATGTCGCGGTTGTGCATCAGCAGGGCGTCGGCGATGCCGTGCAGGCGCTGAAGCGCTTCGCTGTTGTCGATCACCAGCGGTTCGCCGCCGGGATTCGCACTGGTCATCACCAGCAGCAGCGGCTGTTCGTGCTTCAGCCAGGCGGTGTCGACCGGCCGACCGGCCGCTTCGTGGAACAGCAGGTGGTGCAAGGGCGTGCTCGGCAGCATCAGGCCCAGCACCTGCAGGCCCGGTGCCACGCCGGCCAGTGGGTCGGGTCGGTCCTCGCGCAGCGGTAGCAGCACGATGGGTCGCTCGGCGCCTTGCAGCAGCGCCTGCTCTTCGGTGTCGGCATGCACCCAGGCCAGCGCCGAGGGCAGGTTGGCGGCCATCACCGCGAAGGGCTTCTCCTCGCGATGTTTGCGGCGGCGCAGCTCGGCCACCGTGGCGGCGTTGCGTGCATCGCAGGCCAGCTGGAAGCCGCCGGCCGACTTGACGGCGACGATGCGCCCGGCGCGCAGCAACGCCAGCGTGGCCGCGATGGGGTCGCCGTTGATGGCTTGGCCAGCGGCGTCCACCAGCGACAACGCGGGCCCGCAGTCCGGGCAGGCGTTGGGCTCGGCATGAAAACGCCGATGCAGCGGGTCGATGTACTCGCGCCGACAGGTCGCGCACAAGGCGAAGCCGGACATGCTCGTCATCGCGCGGTCGTAGGGCAGGGCGTGCGTGATCGTGTAGCGCGGCCCGCACTGCGTGCAGTTGATGAAGGCATAGCGGTGGCGGCTATCCGCGGGGTCGAAAAGCTCGGCCAGGCAGGCATCGCAGGGCGCGGCATCGGGCGGGATCGAGGTGCGCACCGCGCCGCGCCGGCTGGCCAGGATCTGGAAGCCCGCTTCGGCCGAGGCCAGCGGCTTGCCGAAGACCGACACGGACTGCACCCGCGACAGCGGCGGTGCGTCGCTGCGCAGCCGCAGCTCGAAGCTCGCCAGCGTATTCGCCGGGCCCTGCACCTCGATGGCCACGCCCTCGGCATCGTTGAACACCCAGCCGGCCAGGCCCAGCTCATGCGCCAGCCGATAGACGAAAGGCCTGAAACCCACGCCTTGCACCGCGCCGCGCACGCGGATGGCATGCCGTTCAACAGTTGCGACGCTTTCGGCGAGCATCGTTGCGGACTCAGCGGGGTTGCAGCCGCGCGACCTGGGCTTCGAGTTCGGCCACGCGTCGCTGCAGCGACGCCACCTCCTGATCCGGTTGCTGCAGTGTGGTCACCTGGTCCTCCCGCTGCGAACGTGCCGCCTGCGCGCCACGTTCGATCCAGGCCAGCCACTCGGCCATGCCGGCGTCGGTGGTGGCCGAGAGCTGCACCACCTCGATGTCAGGATTCACGCGCCTGGCGTTGGCCAGGCAGCGCTCGACATCGAAACGCAGGTGCGGCAGCAGGTCGATCTTGTTCAGCAGCAGCAGCGACGCGGCATGGAACATGTCGGGGTACTTCAGCGGCTTGTCCTCGCCCTCGGTGACCGACAGCACCACCACCTTGTGCGCCTCGCCCAGGTCGAAGCCGGCGGGGCACACCAGGTTGCCGACGTTCTCGATCATCAGCACCGAATCGTCGGCGGGGGCCAGCCGCGCCAGGGCGGTCTCGACCATCGCCGCATCGAGGTGGCAGCCCTTGCCGGTGTTGATCTGCAGTGCCGGCGCGCCGCTGGCGCGGATGCGCTCGGCGTCGAAGCTGGTCTGCTGATCCCCTTCGATCACCGAAACAGGCCGCTTGCCGGCGAGCAGTTCGATGGTGCGCACCAGCAGCGTGGTCTTGCCCGACCCGGGGCTGGACACCAGGTTCAGCGCGAAGATGCCTTTGGCGGCCAGCGTCGCGCGGTTGCGCTGCGCGTAGCCGTCGTTCTTGGAAAGCACATCGCGCTCGATCTGCACCAGGCGCGCCTGGCTCATGCCCGGCACGCTGTTGCCGGCCGCGCCGGCGCCGAAGTGCAGGTGCTCATGCGCATGCTCATGCCCGTGATCGGGCGCATGCGCGTGGCTGTGCGTCGTGCCGTCGGCATGCGTGTGTACATGCGCATGGCTGTGGGTGGTGCCGTCGGCGTGCGTGTGCGTGGTGGCAAACGACGCGCCTTCGACATGAACCTCGTCGCTGCCGCAGCCGCAGGTCAGACACATGTTCGTTCTCCTTCGCCTTTGATCAATCGATGCGGATGTCGAGCACGCGCAACTGCTCGCCGCCCGTCACCTGCAACTGGTGGCCGTCGCAAGAAGGGCAGGCGTCGCCGCGCCTGGTTATGGCCACCGGCTTCGAGCATTGCATGCACCAGGCGCTGCCCTCGGTCTCGACGATCTCCAGCAACGCATCGTCGGCCAGCGAGCCTCGCTTTACCACGTCGAAGGCAAAGCGCATCGCGTCGATCTCGACCATCGCCAGCGCGCCGATTTCCAACCGCACCGAAGCCACGCGGCTCGCGCCGTGGGTACGGGCCGTTTCCTCGACGATCTCGCGAACGCTTTCGGCCAGGGACATTTCATGCATCGACGGTTTCCACGTGACACACCACGCAGGGGTCGAGGGAATTTATCAGACGCTCGGCGCGGCGCTTCGCGTCGCCCGCGTCGGTCACAGGGGCACCCAGCAGGGCCAGCGGCATCGCGCCGTCCGGGTGGAAGTTCCACTCGGTGGGCGCGACGATGCGGTAGGCCTGGGCACGGCCGTCGACCAGTTGCACCTGATGCACCAGCAGCCCACGCGGGTTGTCGACCCAGGCGACGCCGATGC
>JAHECC010000274.1 GCA_024641965.1 Rubrivivax sp. | reverse complement strand
CCACCGGACAGCTGACCTACAACATCGAAGACGCCCGCTATCCGCTGCTGGGCACCGGCGCGGACGTGGACAAGCGCACCGAGATCGACCCCACCCAGAAGGTGGCCAAGACCGATGGCCGTTCGCCGGCCGCCATGCGGGTGTCGACCTTCAGCGACGAGCTCGCGATCTACACCGCAGGCCGTTCCAAGGTCTTCGGCGTGTCGGTGAAGGACCGTGGCGCCGTGTCGATGGCCGGTCACGCTGGCAAGGCGTTCTGGTTTTCCAAACAGAAGGCCGAGTTCGTCACCAGCAGTTTCTACTACAAGCAGTATCCCGAGTGGGTGGTCGCGTTCAACGCGACCAGGCCTGCCCAGCGCTATGCGAACAAGAATTGGCAGTTGCTGCGCGACCGGGGTTCCTACCTCTTCGGCGACAAGGACGACCAGCCTTGGGAAACCGCGTTCGGCAGCTTCGGCCGCGTGTTCCCGCATCCCTACGGTCCCGCCGACGGCAAGTACTTCACCACCTTGCTCACGCTCAGTCCGGCCGGAGACGAACTGACGCTCGATTTCGCCAAGGCGCTGATCGAAAACGAAGCCCTCGGCGCAGATGAGGTGACCGACTATCTGTCGGTGAGTTTTTCCTCCACCGATTACGTCGGCCACCTCTTCGGGCCGTCGAGCCTGGAGCAGGAGGACAACCTGCTGCGCCTGGACCGCACGCTGGCAGACCTGCTGGCCTTCGTGGACAAGAAGGTGGGGCTGAAGAACACACTCATCGTTCTAAGCGCCGATCATGGCGCCCCGGAGGTGCCGGGCCATCTGAACCAGTTCGGAATCGAAGCCGCCTACGTGAACCCGGATGCGTGGGACAAGGAGGCCGGCATTGCCAACCTCAAGCAGCGCTTCGGCATCGGCGCGGAGCTGATCACCAACTATTTCCACCCCTATGTCTATCTGAACCGCGATGTCATCCGGGCCAGCGGGTTGAATCAGGCCGAAGTCGAAAGCGCGGTTGCCGAGGAACTGATGAAGTTCAAGGGTGTGGCCCTGGCCGTGTCGAGCGCCGCCTTGATGGACGGGCGCGTACCCGATACCGACCTCACCCGCTCGATCCTGAACAACCACAACCCCAAGCGCTCGGGCGAGGTCTTCGTGGTGTTCGAAGCGCAGCACTTCATCAATGACTTCGATGGGCTGACGGTTGCGTCGACCCATGGTTCACCGTGGCGCTACGACACCCATGTGCCGATCATCTTTGCCGGAGCGGGTATCACGCCGCAGCGCATCGTGCGCGACGTTCACACGGTTGACGTCGCCACGACGCTTGCCGCCATCGTCGGCGCCAAGCCGCCATCGGGCGCCAGTGGCAAGGTCTTGCCAGAAGCCATTGCGGCACGCTGAGCGCAGGGCCAGCTTTCCGGCGGCGCCACCAGTCGCCGGCGCGGACAGTTGCAGATCGACGAGCTTGCCGCTGACTCCGCGTTCGTCGCCGTCGATCGTGAGCGCGTCGACGCAGTCGCGGATGTCGGGCAGCGTCTGCGCCTGTCCTGCAGGTATCGTGCAGAAGATCTTGCGAACACGTGCGCGCAGGTCGCTCACGCCGGCCTGCGTCGCCGCCTTCCCTTCCAAAGGCTGGATCGCCCCATCCGCGTCCACCTCGTCGCGTGGCAACGCGACAAAGCAAGACGCGGCGCGAATCGACGTGGCGCGCCGCAGGTGCCTGTTCAGTTGCCGCCGCCCTGCGGCTGGCTGACGGCTTCCATCACCCGCTCGAGGTTGAAGCTGCCGGGCTTCTGCCTTGGCGGGAACTCGCGGAAGCTCTGCAGCCATTGGCCGACATAGGCGCCGGCCGGCGCGATGGCGAACAGGCGTTCCATGTACCAGCGCTGATAGCCCATCGCGTTCTCTTCTTCAGCGCGTTCGAAGGGGTCCATGCGCAGGTTGGTGAGCGCCGGCGCGCGCAGTTCCTCGAACGGCTTCTGCCACACCTTCAACCCCAGCGCGTTCTGCTGCAGGAAGGTGACCTTCCAGTTGTCGTAACGCAGCGCGGCCACGCTGCCGTCGTCGGTCCAGTAGATGAACTCGTGGCGCGGCCAGGGTCCCTCGCCGCGCAGCGCCGGCCCGAGGTCGTAGCCGTCGAGGTGCACCTTGTAGCTGCGCGCACCGATGGTCGCGCCCTTCTTCAGGTCTTCGGCGACGTTCTTGGCGCCGGCGGCGTTGACCAGCGTCAGCAGCATGTCCTCGTGCGAGCCGATGTCGTTGACCACCGTGCCCGGCTTGATCACGCCCGGCCACTTGATCAGCGTCGGCACCCGGTAGCCACCTTCCCACTGCGTGTTCTTCTCGCCGCGGAACATCGTCGTGCCGCCGTCGGGCCAGGAGAAGGTCTCGGCGCCGTTGTCGGTGGAGTACATGATGATGGTGTTGTCCTCCAGCCCCAGTTCCTTCAGCTTGGCCAGCATCTGGCCGACATGCCCATCATGCTCGACCATGCCGTCGGCATAGATGCCCAGCCCGGTCTTGCCCTCGGAGGCGGCCTTCAGGTGCGTGAAGATGTGCATGCGCGTGGTGTTCCACCACAGGAAGAACGGCTTGTCGGCCTTCTTCGCACGGTCCATGAAGTCCAGCGCCTTCGCGGTGACCTCCTCGTCGATGGTCTCCATGCGCTTCTTCGTCAGCGGGCCGGTGTCGGTGATGCGCCCGTCGGCAAAGCTTTCGATCACGCCACGCGGGCCGAACTTCTTCTTGAATTCGGCGCCCTTCGGGTAGTCGGGGTTCTCGGGCTCTTCTTCCGCATTCAGGTGATAGAGGTTGCCGAAGAACTCGTCGAAGCCGTGGTTGGTGGGCAGCATCTCGTCACGGTCGCCAAGGTGGTTCTTGCCGAACTGCCCGGTCATGTAGCCCTGCGCCTTGAGCAGCGTGGCGATGGTCGGGTCTTCCTTCTTCATGCCCTCGGGCGCGCCGGGCAGGCCGACCTTGGTCAACCCGGTGCGGATCGGCGACTGCCCGGTGATGAAGGCGGCACGCCCGGCGGTGCAACTCTGCTGGCCGTACCAGTCAGTGAACAGCGCACCCTGCTTGGCAATGCTGTCGATGTTCGGCGTCTTGTAGCCCATCATGCCGTGGTTGTAGGCACTGATGTTGAACTGGCCGATGTCATCGCCCCACAAGACCAGAATGTTGGGCTTCTTGGCCTGCGCCATGGCGGCGGTGCCGACCAGCGCCAGCGCAAGGCCAGCCACGGCACCATACAGCGCGCGCCGCACGCCAGCGGAAAGATTCAAGTGCATCCCTGCTCCTCCATACGTTGTCATGCCGGACCGCCGCGCCGCGCGACAGCCCCGAATCTCTTATAGCGCACGATGAATGCCTGACCTCAAAGGTTGGAGGCTCTAGCGCAACGCTTCGAACAGCGCGCGCAGCACGGCGGTCGCGGCAATCGCGATCACCAGGTTAAGTACCCAGCAGAGAAGACGCGGCGGCGACACGCCGGCAAAGCCGCGCTGCCCGATCCAGATGCCGGCCAGCATCGCTGGCGCCAGCCACAGCACCAGCTGCCAGGTGTTCGCGCCGAGCAATGCGCCGGCATTCGATGCGGGCATCAGCGCGGCCCAGGCCAGCGCATACAGGTCGGTGAACAGGAACAACCAGATCAGCGTCGCGCGCAGCGCGGCTGGCGCCAGCGGCGCGGCGCTGAGCATCACCGCGACGGCGATGCCGCCGATCGCCGCCATGCCGTTGACCAGGCCCGAGACCATGCCGGTGGCCAGGCGCAAGCCGCGGCCTGGTGCCAGCGCCAGCTGCCGGCCGCTGCGCAGCAGCAGCGCGCCGATCAGCGCGCGCAGCGGCGCCTCGGCGAGGAAGGCGAGCAGCGCCACGCCCAGCGGAATGCACAGCGCGTTGCCCGCCACCAGCCAGCCCAGCCAGCGCCAGTCGACGTGCAGCCACGCGCCGCGCAACAGGCTCAGGCTGGCCAGCACCTCGAGCACGAACACCGGCGGCACCACCTGCGCCGGCGGCAGGAAGAGCGACAAGGTGGCCACGCACAGCGCCGAGAAGCCGAAGCCGGCAAAGCCGCGCACGATGCCGGCACCGAACACCACCAGTACGCTGGCAGCGAGCCAGGGCCAGGGCAACGGCGAATGCATCCGCCGGCGGATCAGAAGATCGCGGGCTCGGCCACCGGCGCGCCAAAGCCGGTTTCGAGAAGATCGAAGTCGCAGCCCTGCTCAGCCTGCAGGATGTGGCGCGAGAACATCCAGCCGTAGCCGCGTTCGTAGCGCCGCGGCGGCGGTGCCCAGGCGGCGCGGCGTGCGGCCAGTTCGGCATCGTCCACGTCGAGATGAATGCGTCGCGCGGGCACATCGACTTCGATCATGTCGCCCGTGCGCAGCAGCGCCAGTGGCCCGCACCGGCCGGCACGGCGCACAGTTCGAGCGCGCCCTCGCCGAGCAGCGTGGCGACAGCCACGACCGCGGTCGCTCGCCCAAGACATCGCGCCACAAGGGGCGCTCCAGAAGTTGTGTCATGAGCACAC
>JAHECC010000273.1 GCA_024641965.1 Rubrivivax sp. | reverse complement strand
GCCGACCCGGCGTTGACGGGGCGCGTGCTGCTGCCGCTGCTGGGCGACCAGTACGGCATCGTGCTCGAGCGCGGCGAGCTGCGCCTAAGTTTCTCGCTCGAACTGGGCCGCTTCACGCTCGACTACTTCGAACACCGGCTGCCGATCGATCCCAGCGCCTATGGCCGGCTGTTGCGGCGAGCGGCGGCCACGCTGCGCCCGCGTGAACTGGACGCAGCGCAGCTGGAAGCGCTGGCCAGCCTGATCGAGGGCTTCGAGCGACTGCCGCCGCGCGACGGCAGCGATGACGAAGCGATCCGCCAACGCCAGCGCGACAAGACCTTGCTGAAGCGGCGGCTGGCGCAGCAGGTGGCGGCACAGCCGGCGCTGGCGCGCGTCATCGACGCGCAGGTGTCGCGGCTGAACGGCGTGGTCGGCACGCGCAGCAGCTTCGACGCTCTGGACGCGCTGATTTCCGAACAACCGTATCGGCTGGCGCAATGGCGCGTGGCGGCCGACCAGATCAACTACCGACGCTTCTTCGACATCAACGAACTGGCGGCGCTGCGCATGGAGCGCCCCGAGGTCTTCGAGGCCACGCACCGGCTGGTGCTGGCGCTCACCGCCAGCGGTGCGGTCGACGGGGTGCGCATCGACCACCCCGACGGCCTGGCCGATCCGGCGCAGTACTTCCGCCGCCTGCAACTGCGCCATGCCGAACTGGCCGGTCTGGACCTGAGCGACGTGCCCGACCAGCCGCTGGCAGCCAAGCCGCTGTACGTGGTGGTCGAGAAGATCGTCGCGCCGCACGAGCAGACGCCGAGCGACTGGGCCATCCACGGCACCACCGGCTATCGTTTCGCCAACCTCGTCAACGGCCTGCTCATCGATGGTTCGAGCAAGGCGCGGTTGGACCGCGTCTGGCGTGCCTTCGTGCGCGACGAAGCCGAGGATTTCGACGAGCTGTCGTGGCGCTGCCGGCATGCCGTGATGGACGGAGCACTGGCCGGCGAACTCACCGTGCTGGCGACGATGCTGCTGCGCCTGGCGCGCGAGGACCGGCGCACGCGCGACTTCACGCTCAACTCGCTGCGCCGCCTGCTGGCCGACGTGATCGCCTCGTTCCCGGTGTACCGCAGCTACATCATCGACAAACCCAGCACACAGGACCGCAAGTACATCGATTGGGCCATCGGCCGCGCGCGCCGCCGTGCCATGGCCGCCGATGCCAGCGGCTTCGATTTCCTGCGCCGTGTGCTGCTGGGCAAGCCGCTGCCTGGCGCTCCGGCAGGATTGAGCGAGCGCTATCGGGCCTTTGCGCGCCGGCTGCAGCAGTTCAGCTCACCGGTGGCCGCCAAGGGGATCGAGGACACCGCGCTGTACCGCCACCACCGGCTGATCTCGGTGAACGACGTGGGCGGCGAGCCCGATGTCTATGGCGTATCGCTGGCCGCCTTCCACGCTGCCAGCCGCGACCGCGCGTTGCACCGGCCGCACACCATGCTGGCCACCTCGACGCACGATGCCAAGCGCAGCGAGGACGTGCGTGCGCGCATCGACGTCATCAGCGAGATGCCGGCTGCCTGGCGGCTGACCGTGCGGCGCTGGAGCCGCATGAACCGCAGCCACAAGCGCACGGTGGACGGCGCCACCGCACCCAGCCGCAACGACGAATACCTGCTGTACCAGACGCTGGTGGGCACCGTGCCCGTCGGCGAACTGGACGCCGCCGCGCTGGCCGCCTATACCGAGCGCATCGACCAGGCCATGCTGAAGAGCGTGCGCGAAGCCAAGGTCAGCACCAGCTGGATGAACCCGAACGAGGCCTACGAGAAGGCATTGAGCGAATTCGTCAAGACCTTGCTCGCGCGACGCGACAGCAACCTGTTCCTGCATGACCTGCTGGGCACCGCGCCGCTCTTCGCCTGGTATGGTGCACTCAACAGCACCATGCTGGCCGGCATCAAGTGCCTGTCGCCCGGCGTGCCCGACTTCTACCAGGGCCATGCCGCGATCGAGTTGGCGCTGATGGACCCCGACAACCGCCGGCCCGTGGATCATGAGCGGCGCCGCGCCTTGCTGCAGCGTGCCGAGGCCAGCCTGGGCCTGCCCGACCGGAAGGCGGATCTGCGCGAATTGCTGGCGCGTATTGCCGATGGCGAGGCCAAGTTCCGCGTCACCTGGGCTGCACTGCGCTTGCGTCGTGCGCATGCGCAGATGATGCAGACGGCCGACTACCTGCCGCTGCAGGTGCAGGGCGAACGTGCAACGCATGTACTGGCCTTTGCGCGCCGCCGGGGTCGGCAGTGGATCATCGTCGTCGCCACGCGACTGTTTGCCTCGCTCGGCTTGCAGGTGGAGCAGGCGCCGGTGGGTGAGGTCTGGGGCGACACCACGCTGATGCTGCCTGTAGGCGAGACCGATGACGCATTGGCCGACGGCAGTGTCCTCGACGACCTGCTCTGCGGCCGCGAACACCGTGTGCGTGCGGCGGGCTTGCCGCTGGCGCAGCTGCTGAGCGACTTCCCGCTGGCGATGTTGACGGCGGGCCTCGCTGCCGAAGGCTGACCAGGCACCGACCCGTGGACCGCGAACCGGACAGCTCGATGCGGGCGCGGACCCATGTGTGGCGCCTGCGAGCGATGTTAATGTGACGCCACATGACTGAGCCTGCCGATCTGCTGAGCCGCATGGAGCGCCGCGTCTGGGGCGCGTCCGAAGGCCCGCGCTCGCCTTGGCAGGAACATGCGTTGCGCTTCGTGCGCACCGTGGTGATCCTGATTCGCGACCTGGCCGTGGGCCAGCTCACGCTGCGCGGCATGAGCCTGGTCTACACCACCTTGCTGTCCATCGTGCCGCTGCTGGCGCTGAGCTTTTCGGTGCTGAAGGCCTTTGGCGTCCGGGACCAGTTGCAGCCGCTGCTGCTGAACCTGCTGGAACCACTGGGCGAGAACGGCGCCGACATGGCGCGCCGCATCGCCGGCTTCATCGAGAACATGAACGTCGGCGTGCTCGGCGCGCTCGGGCTGGCGCTGCTGCTGTACACCGCGATCTCGCTGATGCAGAAGATCGAGGAATCGCTCAACTACATCTGGCACATTCCGCAGCCGCGCAGCCTGACCGAGCGCTTCAGCCGCTACCTCAGCGTGCTGTTGGTCGGCCCGATACTGGTGTTCTCGGCGCTGGGGCTGACGGCCTCGGTGATGAACATGGCGGCGGTGCGCCAGGTGCTGGAGATCGGCACGCTTGGCCAGATCGTCGAGGTGGCGGGCCGCCTGGTGCCGTATGTGCTGGTCATCGGCGCCTTCACCTTCGTCTACCTGTTCATCCCCAACACACGCGTGCGCTTCGGCCCGGCGCTGATCGGCGGTGCGGCGGGCGGCATCGCCTGGCAGACCGCGGGCTGGCTGTTCGCCACCTTCGTCGCCACCTCGGCGCAGTACGCGGCCGTCTACTCGAGCTTCGCGATCGTGTTGCTGTTCATGATCTGGCTGTACGTCAGCTGGCTGGTGCTGCTGTTCGGCGCGAGTGTCGCGTTCTACATCCAGCACCCCGAATACCTGTACCTGGGCAGCGGCGAGCCGCGCCTGAGCAACCGCATGCGCGAGCGGCTGGCGCTGTCGGCGATGCATCTGGTGGCGGCGCGCTTCCTGGCTGGCGAGCGTGCGCCGACGCTGGGAGAGTTCACGCGGCTTTTGGGCGTGCCCGGACATGTGTTGGGCGTGGTGCTCGATGCGCTGGAAAGCCGGCAGCTGCTGCTGCAAAGTCAGGACGACCCGCCGCTGTTTCTGCCCGCGCGCGACCTGTCGCTGATCACCGTGATGCAGGTGCTCGAAACCGTGCGCAGCGCTGGCGAGGCGCGTTTCCTGTCACCCGGCGCGATGCCGGCGCCGCCGCAGGTCGAGCAGTTGCTGGACCGGGCGCGTTCGGCCGTCGATTCGGCCGTCGGCAAGCTCAGCCTGCGTGAACTTGTCGAGGTGTCACCTGCGCGATCGCCGACCGGACAGGATGAACTGCAAGTGCGGCAAGACCCGCCGCTTTGAAACTGCCGAGGTCACCGATCGGTCGTCGTGTTGTCGCCGGCCAGACTCTCGATCGAGGCGGCCTCCTCAAATCCCGGGGCGGTTCAAACCGCAAGACCTACGGCAACTGCGCTCTCGCCCTGCAGTCGATGGCATCACCGGCCGCCTGCGCGGTGCGGCAGACATAGACGGAGCGATCGGTCGGATCGTAGAACCACGCAAACGAAACGCCGTTGGACGACGAGGTCCCCATTGGAGTGACGGTGGCGCGTACATCGATTCGACCTTGTTGCGCCCACGCATGCATGGCATAGCCGGCCAGCATTGCTCCAAGCACCAGAATGATCACTTTGCTCATCACGGACTCCTCTGAGGTGTTTGGCAATACTGATCCAGTCAGCCGGGCATCGCAAGTTGTCCCGAGGATTCAGGCAGGCCGTCATTCATCGCAGTTTGGGGCCGACACGGTACAAGAAGGCGGCGAGGCCTGCACCAAGAGCGATACCAAGCACGTCTGCAAGCAAGTCGCCCCACTCTGA
>JAHECC010000272.1 GCA_024641965.1 Rubrivivax sp. | reverse complement strand
CCCAATCGCGACGCGGCTCGTGCGGAAAGACGGTGGCGGTGTCCAGCACCTTGCCGGTGTCGCTGACCACCGCCACCTTCACGCCCGTGCGGATGCCCGGGTCCAGGCCCATCACCGCCTGCGGCCCGGCCGGCGCGGCCAGCAGCAGGTCGCGCAGGTTGTCGGCGAAGACCTTGATGGCCACGGCCTCGGCCTCCTCGCGCAGACGCCCGAACAGGTCGCGTTCCAGGCTCAACGAAAGCTTGACCTTCCAGGTCCACGCCACGCACTTGCGCAGCAGCTCGTCGCCGGCACGGCCGGCATGGCGCCAGCCCAGGTGCGCGGCGATGCGCCCTTCCGCCGCGGACGGCGTGCCCGGTGCCGGCTCCACGGCCGGCGCCAGCTTCGCGTCGACGATGTCCAGCGCGCGCGCACGGAACACTGCCAGCGCGCGGTGCGACGGCACCTTGGCGATGGCCTCGTCGTAGGCGAAGTAGTCGCGGAACTTGGCCACCTCGGCGCTGTGCTCGTCCTTGCCGGGCAGCAGCGTTGCGCGCAGCCGGCCTTCGGCCCACAACCATTCGCGCAGCTTGCCGACCAGCACCGCATCCTCGGCCCAGCGCTCGGCCAGCAGGTCGCGCACGCCGTCCAGCACAGCGAGAGCATCGGCGAAGCCGGCTTCGGCATTGATGAAAGCCGCGGCCTGTGCCAGCGGGTCGAGCCTCGGGTCGGCAAACAGCCGGTCGGCCAGCGGCTCCAGCCCGGCTTCGCGAGCCATCAGCCCCTTGCTGCGCCGCTTCGGCCTGAAGGGCAGGTACAGGTCTTCCAGTTCCTGCTTGGTGGGTGCCGCCTCGATGGCCGTGCGCAATGCCTGCGTCAGCAGGCCTTGCTCGTCGATGCTGGCCAGCACGGTGGCACGGCGCTGCTGCAGCTCGCGCAGGTAGGCCAGCCGAACTTCCAACTCGCGCAACTGAGTGTCGTCGAGGCCGTCGGTGGCCTCCTTGCGGTAGCGTGCAATGAAAGGCACGCTGGCCCCGCCGTCGAGCAGCTCGACGGCAATTTGCACCTGCGCGGCGCGCACGCCGAGCTCGGCGGCAATCTGCATCTGGATCGGATTCAACGTCGCTGCGGCTGTTTCGGCCACCGTAAAAAATGGGGCGCCAGTTTGCCACGCGGGATGGCGGAGCCATGAAGGGCGGCCCCTTGCGTGCGCAATTCGCAGACTCCGTGCCTCGCACAGCCCCCTGAGGCACCGGCCCTGAGCATTGGCTCTCAAGGCGCGCGTTCCGCGGCCGATACTGCCCACATGTGTCCGGGCCTACCGATCCGCCGTTGCCATGTTGCCGCCGAGCGTGGCCTGGTCGCCGTCGGCACGCCGCACGTCGAACCTTGGTGAACCCGATGCCGTCGCTCAGTGCCGTGCTGCTGCTTCTGCTGTCGGCCTATGTCACGCTGGAACTGTGCCACCGGGTCCGCCACCGCGAAAGCGACGAGCGCAATGCGTGGCTGATGGCAGCGGCCGTCGCGCTGGTCTGCGGCTTGGGGGGCGGGCAGGTGCTGCGCCTGGCCGCGCAGCCGATGCCCGAGGGGCTGGGCTTTGACCCCGGACTGGTGATCAGCGCCATGCTGGCCACGCTGGTGCTGTGCGTGGCCGCATTGAACTGGAGCTTTCGGCCAACCAGCGGCTGGATTCCGCTGCTGGGTGGGGCCGCCATGCTGGGGCTGGCGACGCAGATCGTCCAGACCTTGATGTGGAGCGCGGCAGGTGCAAGCGTGCTGGCGGACGGGTCGATGCTTCGCCTTGCATCGGGTTGGGCGTTGAGCAGCCTCGGCTTCGCCGCGGCGCTGCTCATCTTCCTGCCGCTGCGCGAAGGACACGCATTGCGCCAACTGCCCAGGCAGCTGGGTGCCGCGACGGCGGCGACGCTCGGTGTGCTGGCCTGCCAGTCACTCGGACTGGGAGTGGCCGAGCTGTCCATGGCGGCCGGCGGGCAGGACCCTGGCGCGATTGCCAACGGCACGCTGGGCGTCGTCGCCACGCTGGGAGGCGGTGGCTTGCTGCTGCTGATGCTGCTGGCCAGTGCGCTGGAAGGCAGGCTGCGCAACCCGCTCGCGTCGGCCCGCAGCCGTACTCGCGAGGACGGCTTTCGCGATGGCCTGACGCGTTTGCCGTCACGCAGCACCTTCGAAGGCACGCTGTCCCAGGCGCTGCAGCAGGCCGATGCACACCATCGGTCTGCGGTGCTGCTGCACATTGCGCTCGACGGGTTCAAGCATGTCAACGACAACTTCGGCCACGACGCCGGCGATGCGGTGCTGAAGATTGCCGCGCAGCGCCTGTCGGCGTTGGCGGCGCCGTACAGGCTGGCGCGCCTGGGCGGCGACGAGTTCCTGATGCTCTTCGATGGCGAGGACGCGGCCCGGCAGGCGAAGGGGCTGTCCACACGCATACTGGAATCGATCGCGCAGCCCTGTCAGGTCGCCGGACGCGAGTTGTGCATCACGACGTCGATCGGCATGGCGGTGTATCCGCAGCATGGGGCGATGTCGGCGCTGGTCTCGCACGCCACGATCGCGACGCGCGCGTCCAAGGCTGCGGGCGGTGCCATCTACTCGGTGTTCGACACACGCATGGTCGACGATGTGCGCGACCAGGCCGAGTTGCTGCGCGACCTGCGCATGGCGCTGTCGCTGGGCCAGCTCGAGCTGTACTACCAGCCGAAGATCCACGCGCCGAGCGCGCAGGTGAATGCCGCAGAAGCGCTGCTGCGCTGGCACCACCCCAAGCGGGGCATGATCAGCCCGACGGTCTTCATTCCCTTGGCCGAGCACAATGGCCTGATCATGGCGCTGGGGGCCTGGGTCATCGACGAGGCCTGCCGCCAGGCGCGCGTCTGGCGCGACCAGGGAATGCGCATGCGCGTGGCCATCAACCTGTCGGCTCACCAGCTGCGGCAGAGCGACCTGCCCGCGCACATCAGCGCCGCACTGGCCAAACACCAGATCAACCCCGACCTGCTGACCTGCGAAATCACCGAATCGGTGGCGATGGAAGACACCGAAGCAACGATGCGCTTCTTCAGCGACCTGGCCGCCGCCGGTGTGCACATCTCGATCGACGACTTCGGTGCCGGCTACTCGAGCCTGGCCTACCTGCGCAAGTTGCCGGCCACCGAGCTGAAGATCGACCGCAGCTTCGTGCTCGACCTGGAGCACAGCGAGGAGGCACGCAAGATCGCCGAAGCCGTGGTCCAGCTGGCGCTGGCGCTGAACATGAAGGTCGTGGCCGAAGGTGTCGAAACCGATGCGCAGTACCAGATCCTGCGTCGCCTGGGCTGCGATCAGGTGCAAGGCTTCCTGTTCGCCAAGCCGATGTCGGCCAAGGCCCTGGCCTTGTGGGCCATGGGCAACGACGGCCCGCGCTCGATTCAGTTCCGCGAATCGCTGTTCAAGGCGACGGCGGCGCTCGAGACCTGAGCCCGGGCGCGACCCGCTCGCTGGTGCCGATCATGCCGGCGCCAGACCCAACCAGGCCAGCGCACCGGCCCCCGCCACGCGGCCACTGGCGAAACAGCCGCTGAGCAGGTAACCACCGGTCGGCGCCTCCCAATCGAGCATTTCGCCGGCGATGAACACGCCCGGCAGCGCCTTCAGCATCAGCTTGGCGTCGAGCACATCGAAGCACACGCCGCCGGCGGTGCTGATGGCTTCGTCCAGCGGCCTGGCCGCCAGCACGCGTACCGGCAGGGCCTTGATGCCCGCCGCCAGCTGTGCCATGTCGGCAAATGCGGTGCGCGGCAGCAGCTCATGCAACAGACCGACCTTGGCGCCGTGCAGCCCGAGCCGGCTTTTCAGGTGCGAGGCCAGCGAACGCGCGCCGCGCGGGTGCGCCAGCTCGGCGGCCACCTGCGCCAGGCTGCGCGCCGGCAGCAGGTCGAGCTCGAAGGTGGCGCTGCCGTTGGCGTCGATGGCCTCGCGCAGCGCCGCCGACGCGGCATACACCAGGCTGCCCTCGACGCCGTATTGCGTGACCACGAATTCACCCACCTGGCGCCAGGGTGTGCCGTGGACGTCAGCGAATGCGATCGCCACCGCCTTCAAGGGCTGGCCCGCATGGCGTTGAATGAAGTGATCGGTCCAGCCCTGCCCTTCGCGCCCGGCCACCTCGAAGCCGCAGTTGGCCGGACGCAGTGGTGCCACCTCGATGCCACGTGCGCGCAGCACGCCGGCCCAGCGGCCATCCGAGCCCAGGCGCGACCAACTGCCGCCACCCAGCGCCAGCACCACCGCGTCGGCGTGCACCACCGTCTCGCCGGCCGGTGTCTCGAAGCGTTGGCTCGTCGGATCGCCGGCGCCTTCGGCCCAGCCCAGCCAGCGATGGCGCATGTGAAAGCGCACGCCCTGCCGGCGCAGGCGCTGCAACCACGCGCGCAGTAAGGGCGCGGCCTTCATGTCGCGCGGAAACACGCGCCCCGAGGTGCCGATGAAGGTGTCGATGCCCAGGCCGGCGGCCCAGTCGCGCAATTGCGCGGGGGTGAAACGGCGCAGCATCGATTCGAGC
>JAHECC010000271.1 GCA_024641965.1 Rubrivivax sp. | reverse complement strand
GCCGACAAGCTGGCGTGGATGGCGACTGAGATCATGCTGGCGCGCCAGCTCACGCTGGCCGCCGCGCGCGAGAAGGATGCCGGCCGCCGCTGCGACATCGAAGCGGGCATGGCCAAGCTGCTGGCCGCGCGCGTGGCCTGGGCCGCGGCCGACAACGCGGTGCAGGTGCACGGCGGCAATGGCTACGCGGTCGAGTACCGCATCAGCCGCGTGCTGTGCGATGCGCGCATCCTCAACGTCTTCGAGGGCGCGGCCGAGATACAGGCCAACATCGTCGTCAAGGGGCTGCTGGCGGGTTGAGCGTGGAACGCGCCGCCTGGTCACGCCACTGCGCCGGCGTGCAGCCGGCCCAGGCGCGGAAGGCACGCACGAAGACCGACGCTTCGGCAAAGCCGACGGTGAGGGCGATCTCCTTCACCCGCAGGTGCGTCTCGCGCAGCAGTTGCCGTGCCACCTCGAAGCGCGCGGCCGCGATCGCCTGACGCAGGTTGGCCCCCTCGGCGGCCAGACGCCGGCGCAGCGTGCGCTCGTGCATGCCCAGCGCATCGGCCACACGCCCGGCGGACGCGTCGCCGGCGATCAGCAGCGCTTGCGCCACCCCGCGCGCACGTTCAGTCATCGCGGGCGCATCGCGCGCCTCGGCCGAGCGCGCAGCGCTCAGCACGGCGGCATGCAGCGCTGCATCGGCGCCGGCCACCGGCGCGTGCAGCCAATCGGTGCTGAAGCGGATTTCCGAGCGCGGCATCTCGAACATCACCGGCGCGGCGAAACATCGACGATATGGCGCGACATGGTCCGGCTGCGCGTGGGCCAGGCTGACCTCGATCGCCTTGAAGCCGGGGCCGCAGACCGTGCGCAGGATCGTCATCGCGATCGACATGACGGTGTCGTAGACCAGGCCCACGCCCGGGGTTTCAGGGTCGACGATCGAATAGCCGATGCATGCCGTGCCATCGTCCAGCACATGCACGTAGGTGACACTGCCACGGTCTTGCAGGTGCATGAAGCGCTGCAGGTCATGCAGTGCCTCGCCGACGGTTTGCGCACGCCACATCAGTTGGCCGAGCAGCCCGAGGTCGCCGATCTCGAAGCGCTGGCCGATGAGCAGGCCGAAGTCCTTGCGGCCGGTCGTCCAGGCCGCGCGCTGGATCAGCGCCCCTCCCACGTGCAGAGGCACCCTGCGGTCGGGAATGTCGAAGGCCGTCGCCTCCAGCCCGATAGCGGCCAGCGCCTGCGCGGGGTCGTGCCCCATCTCGCGCATCAGGCCGACCAGCGACCGCAATGGCGCGAGACGGATCTGACCGACGCCGCTCGGCACCGGCGATGGCGCCGGCCGACTGCGTCGTGACAGGGGTCGGGCACGCTGCAACATGGTTCTGGACGTGATTGATGCGGATCAATCAATGATGCGCTCCTGTCCGACAATGTCAATTCGAGCCGCCGCGCGGCCCTCTACCATCCGAGGTTTTCGAAGCCAGGGAGGATTGGGCATGAAACAGCTCAAGAGCATCGCCATCGTGCTGGCCGGCTTGGCCGCAACGGCGTGGACCGGGGGTTCGATCGCCCAGCAGGTCACCGGCACGCTGGGCTCGCCCAGCGCCACCACCACCATCCCAGGCAACCAGCTGCCCGCACCGCCGCCGAAGTTCGGCGGCGTGATCAAGGACGGCGCGCTGCAATCCAAGCCCTGGTGGCCGCCGCGTGTGGTGCCGCCCAAGGGCGCGCCGAACGTGCTGCTGATCATCACCGACGACGCCGGCTTCGGCGTGCCCAGCACCTTCGGCGGCGTGATCCCGACGCCGGCGATGGACCGCCTGGCCAAGGACGGGCTGCGCTACAACCGCGTCTTCTCCACCGCGCTGTGCTCGCCCACGCGCGCCGCGCTGATCACCGGGCGCAACCACCATTCGGTGGGCTTCGGCGTGATCTCCGAGCAGTCCACCGGCTTCCCGGGCTACAACAGCATCATCGGGGTCGACAACGCGACCATCGGTCGCATCCTGCTCGACAACGGCTACAACACCTCGTGGTTCGGCAAGGACCACAACACGCCGGCCTTCCAGGCCAGCCAGACCGGCCCGTTCACGCAGTGGCCCACTGGAATGGGCTTCGAGTACTTCTATGGCTTCGTCGGTGGCGACGCCAACCAGTGGCAGCCGAACCTGTTCCGCAACACCACCCAGATCTATCCGTTCAAGGGCCAGGAAGGCAGCTGGAATCTGATCACCGCGATGGCCGACGAGGCCATCGACTGGGCCACGCGGATGCACCAGACCGACCCGAGCAAGCCGATATTCATCAAGTACGCGCCCGGCGCGACGCACGCGCCGCACCACCCGACCAAGGAGTGGGTGGACAAGATCAGCGCGATGAAGCTCTTCGACGATGGCTACCAGAAGCTGCGCGAGCGCATCTTCGCGAACCAGAAGAAGCTCGGCGTGATCCCGTCGGACACGCAGCTGACGCCCTGGCCCGACAAGATCCTCAAGCCCTGGGACCAGTTGACCGCCGAAGAGAAAAAGCTGTTCATCAAGCAGGTCGAGGTGTTCGCGGCCTACGCCGCCTACAGCGACCACGAGATCGGCCGCGTGATCCAGGCCTTCGAGGACCTGGGCAAGCTGGACAACACGCTGATCATCTACATCAACGGCGACAACGGCACCAGCGCCGAAGGCGGGCCGATCGGCACGCCCAACGAGGTGGCCTTCTTCAATGGCGTGTCAGTGCCTGTGGACGTGCAGATGAAGTGGTACGACGTGTGGGGCACCGAAGCCACCTACAACCACATGTCGGCCGGCTGGTCGTGGGCCTTCGACACACCCTTCGACTGGTTCAAGCAAAACGCCTCGCGACTGGGCGGCATCAACCAGAACATGGTGGTGTCGTGGCCGGCGCGCATCAAGGACAAGGGCGGGTTGCGCGAGCAGTTCGTGCACGTCATCGACGTCGTGCCGACGATCCTGGAGGCAGCGGGCATCAAGGCACCGGCGATGGTCGATGGCATCAAGCAGAAGCCGATCGAAGGCACCAGCTTCGCCTACACCTTCGATGCGAGGAACGCCAAGCCGCGCCACAACACGCAGTACTTCGAGATGATGGGCCAGTGGGCGCTGTACAAGGACGGCTGGTTCCTCAGCACCAAGGTCGACCGCGCGCCGTGGGACGCCTTCGGCGCGGCCAACGACGACCCGCTGAACAACCAGGTGTTCCAGCTGTACAACCTGAACGAGGATTTCAGCCAGTCCCAGGACTTGGCGGCCCAGCACCCGCAAAAGGTCAAGGACATGCGCGCGATGTTCCTGGCCGAGGCGAAGAAGTACCAGGTGCTGCCGCTGGACGGCTCGGTGGCGGCGCGCGTCATTGCGCCGCGGCCGAACATCACCGCCGGGCGTACCGAGTTCGTCTACACGCGGCCGATGGTCGGGCTGCCGCAGGGTGATTCGCCGCTGCTGCTGAACACCAGCTACACCATCACCGCCGACATCGACGTGCCGGCGGGCGGCGCCGAAGGCATGCTGCTGACCTCGGGCGGGCGCTTCGCCGGCTACGGCTTCTACCTGCTCAAGGGCAAGCCGGTGTTCCTGTGGAACCTGCTCGACCTGGAGCGCGTCAAGTGGGAAGGCGAAGAGGTCATTGCGCCGGGCAAGCACACGGTGGAGTTCGACTTCAAGTACGACGGCCTGGGTGTGGGCACGCTGGTCTACAACAGCTTCAGCGGCCTGGGCCGCCCCGGCATCGGCACGCTCAAGGTCGACGGCAAGGTGGTGGCGACGAAGAAGATGGAAAAGACGCTGCCGATCATCCTGCAGTGGGACGAGAGCTTCGACGTCGGCTCAGACACGCTGACCGGCGTGAACGATGCCGACTACAGGCCGCCCTTCGCCTTCACCGGCAAGCTGAACAAGCTGAGCGTCAAGGTCGACCGGCCGCAGCTGTCGCCGGCGGACATCAAGACACTGCAGGCGGCGATGAAGGAAAAGGCCAAGGCCGACTGATCGCCACGCAGCGCGCCTACAAACCGGCCGAGGGGCAACTTCGGCCGCAGGTTGCAGTTCCTGTTCATCAGCGACGGAACTGCTTCAAGCGCCCGAGAGGACTTCTGCATGCATTCGAAAACATCCCTGGCACGTGTGGCCATGGCGCTGCCCGGCGCCATGGCGCTGTTGGCTCTGGCCGCCTGCCAGACACCGCCTGCGCCTCCCAGCTACAAGATGTCCACGCCGATCGCCTCCGGCGTCGCCACCCCGAACACGCTGGAAACATCGATCGGCACGCTGACGCTGAACGACGGCTTCCCCAGCGCCGAGACCGTCGAGAAGGTGTACGACAACCTCGACCGCTCGCGCGCGCTGCAGGCCTACCTGCTGGGCATCCCGATCGTCAACCAGGTCAGCATGCGCGAGTCGATGCGCAAGTTCGGCCCCGACAACCAGACCGACGTGATCTGGGAGAACCTGGTCGATTCGAAGACGGTGGAGCTCACCGCCAACGACAACACCGTCTACAGCTTCGTCTGGCTGGACACGCGCAACGGGCCGCTGGTGGTGGAGATCCC
>JAHECC010000270.1 GCA_024641965.1 Rubrivivax sp. | reverse complement strand
CGTGCGCTGCAGGTATTCGACCAGCGTGCTCATCATCCACGGGCCGGCAAAGGCCATCACGAGCACCGCAGCCACCACCTTGGGCACGAAGGACAGCGTGGCCTCGCTGATCTGCGTGGCCGCCTGGAAGATGCTGACCACCAGGCCCACGGCCAGTACCGTCAGCAGCACGGGTGCGCTCACCATCAGCAGATGCAGCAGGCCTTCCTGGCCGTAGGTAAATACCTGTTGCGCGTTCATGGTCGACTCAGTTGGCGAAGGATGCGGCGAGCGAGCCGAGCAGCAGGTTCCAGCCATCGGCCAGCACGAACAGCATCAGCTTGAAGGGCAGGGCGACGAGCACCGGGCTCAGCATCATCATGCCCAGGCTCATCAGCACGCTGGCGACGATCATGTCGATCACCAGGAAGGGGATGAAGATCAGGAAGCCGATCTGGAACGCGGTCTTCAGCTCGCTGGTGACAAAGGCCGGCAACAGCACCTTCAACGGCACGTCCTCGCCCTTGATGTCGGTCGGCAGCTTGGCCAGGCGGGCGAACAGCATCACGTCGGCCTGGCGCGTCTGCTTGAGCATGAACTCGCGCATTGGCGCTTCGCCGCGCTTCAGGGCCTCGTCGAAGGCGATCTGGTTGCTCGAGAAGGGCTGGTAGGCCTGTTCGTACACGCGATCCAGCGTCGGGCTCATGACGAAGAAGGTCAGGAACAGGCTCAGACCGATGATCACCTGGTTCGGCGGGGCGGCCTGCGTGCCCAGCGCCTGGCGCAGCAGCGACAGCACGATGACGATGCGCGTGAAACCGGTCATCAGCAACAGCACCGCCGGCAGGAAACTCAACGCGGTGAAGAACAGCAGCGTCTGGATCGGCACCGAATAACTGGTGCCGCCGGCACTCTGGCCCACCACCAGCGGCAGTCCCGGACTGCCCTGTGTCATTTGCGCGACCGCGCCGCCGCACAGCGCCAGCAGCGCGGCACCGGCCAGCGCCCGCGTCACGTGCCGTGGCTTCATTCGCTGCGTCGCAGGCGCGACAGCAGTTGCGCGAAGGTGGCCGGGTTTTCGGCCTCGCCAGAGGGCACATCGGCTTGCGGCTCCAGCGAGTGCAGCGTGCTGATCGACTGCGGTGTCACGCCCAGCACCAGCCAGCGGCGCGCGTTGCCGCTGCCGACCTCGACGATGGCGATGCGCTGCGTTGCCGACAAGGGCAGCGCGGCCACGCTGCGCAGCATGCCTCCGGCCGCACCGCCGCCCATCGGCGTGCGCTTGAGCAGCCACAGCGCCATCGGTATCAGCACGATGATCACGCCGAACCACAGCAGCGGCGTCCAATCGAGGGGCGTGCTCAATTCAGCCTCACCCGGGCCTCAGCTGCGCGACAGGCGGCGCAGCCGTTCGCTGGGGGTGACGATGTCGGTCAGGCGGATGCCGAACTTGTCGTTCACCACCACCACCTCGCCCTGCGCGATCAGGTAACCGTTGACGAGCACGTCCATCGGCTCGCCGGCCAGCGCATCCAGTTCCACCACCGAGCCCTGCGCGAGCTGCAGGATGTGCTTGATCGGGATGCGCGTGCGCCCCAGTTCCACGGTCAGTTGCACCGGGATGTCCAGGATCATGTTGATGTCATTGCCCGCGCCGCCACCGGCGCTGGCGGTGGGCGCGAAGTTGGCGAAGGTGGCGGGGGCCACGCTCTCGGCCGCATGCGTCACCTCGTCGGCCACCTCACGGCCATTGGACTTGCCCGTTTCGGCAGCGGCATCGTCGCGTGCGGCCGTGTCGTCGTCGGTCATTGCGGGGTCAGCGGCCATTGGAATGCTCTCCCAGCCAACCCAGCCCGGAGCCGGTCAGCAGTTGATCGATCTTGATCGAGTAGTGCTTGTTGGACGTGCCGTAGTGGCAGTCGAAGATCGGCACGCCGTCCACCTTGGCCTGGATCACCGGATTCAGGTCGAGTTCGACGAAGTCACCGGGCTTGAAGGACAGCAGTTGTTCCACCGTGGCCGGCGCGGTGGCCAGCGTGGCCACCAGTTCGACCTCGGCCGACTGGATCTCGGACTTCAGCAATTGCACCCAGCGGCGGTCGGGCTCGCCGGCGTCGCCCTGGCTGGTGGAATAGAGCACGTCGCGGATCGGCTCCAGCGTCGAGTACGGGAAACACAGGTTCACCGTGCCGCTGGAATCGCCGATCTCGAGCATGAAGGAAGTGGTCACGACCATCTCGCTGGGCGAGGCGATGTTGGCGAACTGCGGCTGCATTTCCGAGCGCTGGTATTCCAGCTCGAGCGGGTAGATGCCGGTCCAGGCCTTGGCGTATTCGTTGTTGATGGTCTGCAGCAGGCGCTGGATGACACGCTGCTCGGTGGGCGAGAACTCGCGCCCCTCGATGCGCGCGTGGTACTTGCCGGCGCCGCCGAACAGCGCATCGATCACCGCGAACACCAGGTTCGGATCGCACACCACCAGCGCCGATCCGCGCAGCGGCTTGACGGTGACGATGTTGAAGTTGGTCGGCACCACGATCTCGCGCAGGAAGGCGCTGTACTTCTGCACCTTGATGCCGCCGATCGACACCTCGGGACTCTTGCGAATCAGGTTGAACAGACCGACGCGGATGTTGCGTGCAAATCGTTCGTTGACGACCTCCATGGTCGGCATACGCCCGCGCACGATGCGTTCCTGGTTGGCCAGGTCGTAGGTACGTGGGCCGTCGTCGCTCGCCGCTTCCTGCTCGAGCACCTGGCTCTCGCCGGTGATGCCCTGCAGCAAGGCGTCGACTTCGTTCTGCGAAAGGATCTGTTGACTCATGTGAGCAGGTGTCGCACGCCGGAAGCTGGTCTTGTCACTGAATGATGAAATTGGAGAACTGCACCGCGCGCACCGGGCGCTCGCTGTCGCTGCCCGTGCCCTGCGCTGGGGGCTCGAAGCCGATCGCGCGCTCGGTTTCGCGCTGCACTTCGGCGGCCAGCTTCACTTTTCCTTCGCGCTCCAGCAGGTCGCTCGAGCGCTTGTGCGACAGCACCATCAGGATGTTGTTGCGGATGGCCGGCATGAACACCTTGATGCGATCGCCGGCCTTGGCGTCGTTCATCTCGAGCGTGATGCCGATCTGGGCGTAGCGCTCGGCTTCGCGATCAGCCAGGTTGACGGTGAAATTGTCCAGCGGTACGAACACCGGCACTGCGTTTGGGTCACGCTGATGGGCCGCCTTGGCGGCGGCCGGGCCCGCGGTTTCGTCGCCCTCCGCGGCCAGGGCCGCGGCCTGCGCCCGAGCCTTCAGCCAGAACAGTGCGCCACCGCCGGCCACGGCCAGCAACAACAGCACGGCCAGGGAGATGACGATCAGCGTCTTCTTGCCTGCCTTGACAGGGGGCACTGCGCCTTCGACGGCCGCGGCAGTGGACATGGAACCTCCAGAGTTGACGCGCCGCACACGCGACCCCGGGGCCGCGACGTGCTCGCTTGCCGATGATTATTCGAAGCCACCGTGCCCGGGAAGGCTTGATAAGGGGCACAAAGGCGGCCGTCTCGGCCGCGCGTGCTTTGGAGCCGATCCTGCGCGCTCAGGCGTACAGGTCGACCACGCCGCGCGCGCGAGGGCTGCGCATGGCCGGCGCGGCCCTCGTGGATTTCTCCTCGGTCGTGCCCGGCAGGGCCGAGCTACGTGCCTGCGCCGTGTCGTGTGGCGGCTCGCCGCGCGGGTCGCGCGCCTGGTCGAACACGCCACCGCCGGTCAGGGTCAGCCCCGACTCGCGCAAGGTGCTGGCCAGCGTCGGCACGGCTTCCTGCAGGGCCTGCCGCGTGCCGGCGTGGGCCGCGCTGAATTCGACCTGGGCCTGGTCGCCATCCAGCCTGATGCGCACCTCGATCGGCCCCATGTCGGCCGGGTTGAGCTTCAATCGCGCATGCTCGATGCCGTCGCGCACCAGCACGCTGAGCTGCGTGCCCAGTGCGGGCGCGAACTCGGGCGTGCCCAGGGCAGCCGACAACTCGGCCTGGAATGGCGTGTTCGTATCGATCGAGGCATGCGCCCCGGGCATCGCGCTCGCGCCCAGGGTTGGCATCGCGCCCGCCGCGGCCGGCACGAGCGCGGTGTCGCCACGCCCGCCGCTTTCGGGCGCAATCTGCCGCAGCGCCGCGGTGCTGGCAGCGGCAACGGCGGATGCGAGCGGTGCATCTGGCGATGCCGACGCCGACGCCGACGCCAATCGCGATGCGGCCGGGCCCTGCGCGGTGTTCGGTGTGTGTCGCCGTGCGTCACCGTCTGTCGTCGGCAGCGCCGTCGTCGTGGCCAACGTCTGGAGGCTGGTCCTCGCGTCGTCGGATTTCGCATCGCGCGCGTGGCTGCCGTGCGCCGCGCCATCACCGGCCACCAGCGGGCTCGCCGCTGCGCCGCCTTTCGTGCGCGCCGCGGCGCTGGCGGCGCTCGCCGGTGTGGCGGGTGTGGCGGGTGTGGCGGGTGTGGCGGGTGTGGCGGGTGTGGCGGGTGTGGCCGACGTCGGCGGCAACCCCAGGGCAGGCAGCCAGCCGGCCAGGTCGAGCAACTCGGCATCGGCTTGCGCTGGCGCTGCATCGGTCTG
>JAHECC010000080.1 GCA_024641965.1 Rubrivivax sp. | reverse complement strand
TGGCGGTGGTCGGTGCCGGGCCGGTGGGGCTGGCGCTGGCGCTGCATGCCTCGAAACTGCTGCCGCATGCGCGCATCAGCCTGTTCGACAGCCGCGCGCTGGAGCAGGACGTGTCGGGCGACGCACGCACGCTGGCGCTATCACTGGGCAGCGTGCAGTTCCTGCAGCGCCTGGGGGCGTGGCCCGAGGCGCAGGCACAGCCGATCACGGAAGTGCATGTGTCGCAGGCGCCGCCCACGCCGGGCCCGCTGCCGCTGGGCTCGACCGAAGTGCGCATCCGCGCCGACGACGAAGGCGTGCCGATGCTCGGCGCGGTGCTGCGCTACGGGCAGCTGGTGGCGCCGCTGCAACAGGCTTGGATGACAGCCGTGGCGCGCGATTCCCAGCGCCTGTGCAACCGCTTCGGTATCGCTGTCGGTGCGATGAAGGAACTCGCCGACGGCGTCGAGCTGGACGCCGGCGTTGCCGAACGCTTTGACCTGGGCGTGATCGCCGAGGGCGGCGTCTTTGCCGGCCAGGTGCGCAAGGCGCTGGCGCACGACTACCAGCAGACGGCCTGGGTCGGCACCGTCCGGCTCGATGGCGGCGCGCCCGGCCTGGCCATCGAGCGCTTCACGCGACATGGGCCGCTGGCGCTGTTGCCGCTGCCGGGCGTGGCCGGCGAAACGCGCCAGGCCGCGCTGGTGTGGTGTGTGCCGGCAAACGACGACCCGGTGCGCGAACTCGACGATGCGCAGCGCCTGGCGGTGCTGAACACGCTGCTGCCCGAGGTGGCCGGCACGCTCGCCGGCATCTCGCCGCTGAAGGACTTCGCACTCGGCCTGAACGCCGAACGCACCCTGGTGCGTGGCCGCAGCGTGCGCATCGGCAATGCCGCACAGACGCTGCACCCCGTCGCCGGCCAGGGCCTGAATCTCGGGCTGCGCGACGCGCACCAGCTGGTTCAGGCCCTGCGCGGCGGTGGTGACATCGACGTCGCGCTCCGGCAGGTGGAATGGTCGCGCGCCGCCGACCGCTGGAGCATGATCGCCGCCACCGACCTGCTGGCGCGCGCCTTCACCTGGGAAGGGCCGGGCCTGGCCACGGTGCGTGGCGTCGGGCTGGCGCTGCTTCAGGCGGCCGGGCCGCTGAAATCGCGGCTCGCGCGGCGCATGATGTTCGGGCTGCGCTGACGCTCAGGTGATGACCGTCGGCGCACGGCGGCCGGTGCGCTGTCGAATGCCGGCAAGCTGGTCGGCCACCTCGATCAGGCCGGCCAGCGCTTCTTGCGCCGGTGCCGCCTGCCCGATGGCATCGGCCTCGAAGCGCTCCAGGTAGACGCGCAGCGTCGCGCCTTCCGTGCCCGTGCCCGACAGGCGGAAGACGATGCGCGAGCCGCCTTCGAAGAACACGCGCAGGCCCTGTGCCTTGCTCAACGAGCCGTCCACCGGGTCGGTGTAGGCGAAGTCATCGGCTTGGCTGACCTTGTAGGCGCCAAGCTGCCGCCCCGGCAGGGTGGCCAGCGAGCGGCGAAGCTCGGCATACAGCGTCTGCGCCACGGCGCTGTCCAGGCCTTCGTAGTCGTGGCGCGAATAGATGTTGCGGCCGAAGCGCTGCCAATGGTCGGTGACGATGGCCTGCACCGACTGCTGGCGCACCGCCAGGATGTTGAGCCAGAACAGCACCGCCCACAGGCCGTCCTTCTCGCGCACATGGTCCGAGCCGGTGCCGGCGCTTTCCTCGCCGCACAGCGTGCACAAACCTGCGTCGAGCAGGTTGCCGAAGAATTTCCAGCCCGTGGGCGTTTCGTAGCAGGGGATGCCCAGCGCCTCGGCGACGCGATCGACCGCGCCGCTGGTCGGCATCGAGCGCGCCACACCCTTCAGCCCGCCGGCGTAGCCCTTGATCAGTTGTGCATTCGCCGCCAGCACCGCCAGGCTGTCGCTGGGCGTGACGATGAACTGGCGGCCGAGGATCATGTTGCGGTCGCCGTCGCCGTCGGATGCGGCGCCGAAGTCGGGTGCGTCGTCGGCGCTCATCAGCGCCACCAGCTCCTCGGCATAGGTCGGGTTCGGGTCAGGGTGGCCACCGCCGAAGTCGGGCAGCGGCGTGCCATTGAGCACGCTTCCGGCACTCGCGCCGAGCATGCCTTCGAGAATGGTCTTCGCGTAGGGGCCGGTGACGGCATGCATGGCGTCGAAGCGCAGGCGAAAGCCCGGTTGGGCCAGCAGCGCCGCGATGCGCTCGAAATCGAAAAGGCGCTGCATCAGCCGCGCGTAGCTATCCACCGGGTCGACGATCTCGACCTGCATCACCCCCAGCGCGCTTTGCCCGAGCCGCTGCAGATCGACATCGACAGCCTCGATGATCAGGTAGCGCTTGATGCCGAGCGTGCACTCGTGGATCGCCGCGGTGAGCTTCTCCGGCGCCGGTCCGCCATTGCCGATGTTGTACTTGATGCCGAAGTCACCCTCGGGCCCGCCCGGGTTGTGGCTGGCCGACAGCACGATGCCGCCGAAGGCCTGGCGCTGCCGCACCAGGTCGCTCAGTGCCGGCGTGGACAGGATGCCGCCTTGGCCGACCAGTACCTTGGCCACGCCATTCGCGGCGGCCATACGCAGGATGGTCTGGATTGCACGGTCGTTGTAGTAGCGGCCATCGCCGCCGAGCACCAGCGTCTGCCCCTGGATGCCGGGCAGCGCATCGAAGATCGACTGCACGAAGTTTTCCAGGTAGCCGGGGCGCTGGAAGACGCTGACCTTCTTGCGCAGGCCCGAGGTGCCGGGCAGCTGGCCTTCGATCGCTTGGGTGGGCTGGGTCAGGATCTGCATCGCTTGCTCGCCGTGGTGTGCGTTTCGCCGGGTGGCGTTGCAACACAGGGCGTGCCGCAACGTCGTTTCAGCATAACGCGACAGACACGGCAAAACCTGCGACGCGTCAATGCGCCGCAGCCATGCTCGCCAATTCGATACCGATGGAGGGGCAGCCCGTCAGGCCGCGAAGATCAAGCCGCGACGGCGGCGTCCAGGCACTTATTGCACTTGCCCAGGCCGGGCAGACGCGGGTCGGGCTTGCCGTCACCTGTCTTGAAGTTGGCCTGACAACGCCTGCAGACGTACATCTTCGAACTCGACATCATCGGTTTGGCGCCTGGCCCAGTGGACGGCCGCGCCGCCGTGTACTCGGCTTGGGTCTGGCGCAGGCGTTGACCGGTTTCGGAAACGGCGGGTCTGGAAGAGCGTCTGGTTGCCATGTGCGTGTATCCGGGTTGGAGTGTGATTTTAGCCGGACATCGCCATGGCCGCCCATCCGGGATAACCGGGGCCGCGCGCGCCTGTCAAAGACGCCGGTGCGCCAGCGCCGGCAGCTGCGTGCGCACCACTTGCAAACGCGCCGCGTCGACGTCGGCCAACACCACGCCCTCGCCTTCGGCCTGCAGCGCCAGCACGTCGCCCCAGGGGTCGACGATCAGGCTATGGCCCCAGGTGCGGCGGCCGTTTTCGTGCTTGCCGCCTTGCGCCGGCGCCAGCACATAACACTGGTTCTCCACCGCACGCGCGCGCAGCAGCAGTTCCCAATGCGCTTGGCCGGTGGTGTAGGTGAAGGCCGACGGCACGCACAGCAGGTCGCAGGGCGGTACTGCCAATGCGCGATACAACTCGGGGAAGCGCAGGTCGTAGCACACGCTCAAGCCGATCCGCAGTGCACCGGCCTGCAGCGCCACCGGCATCGTGCCAGCGTCGAGCACGCGCGCTTCGTCGTACTGCTCGCGGCCGTTGTCGAAGGCGAACAGGTGCATCTTGTCGTAGCGCGCGGCCAGCGTGCCGTCGGGCGCAAAGACCAGATTGCTGTTGTGCACGCGCTCACGGCCCGGTTCGCGCAACGGCAAGGTGCCACCCACCAGCCATAGGCCATGCTGCCGCGCCTGAGTCGACAGGAAGCGCTGGATCGGGCCATCACCGGGTGTTTCGGCAATGGTCAGCTTGTCGTCGTCGCGGCGGCCCATCAGACAGAAGTATTCGGGCAGTGCCGCCAGGCCGGCGCCCAGCGAAGCCGCGCGCGCGATCAGTGCGGCGGCGGCCTCCAGGTTGCGGGCTACGTCGGGCGTGGACACCATCTGCAATGCGGCGATCTTCATGCTCAGTTTCTCGTTTCGGTGGCGGACGCCGCGCCTTGCGGCGATGCGCCCAGGACGCTGTCGACGGACGTCACCTTCGGCTCGCTCCAGTTGCCGGTGATGCGAAAGCTGCGCGTCGCGGCGGCCCGCAGTGGTTCGCGCAGCGCCCATTGTGCAAACAACGCGCCGAGGCCGATGGCCGGGTTGATCGCCATCGTGGCCAGCGCCGCGCCGCTGGCGTCGAAGTTCGGCACCACCACCACCTGCAGGTCCTGCGTCTCGTGCAGCAGGTCGGTGCTGCCCTGCATGATCACGGTGGCCTGCACGCTGTGCATGCTCAGCGCATCGGTGCGGGCCACGCCTTTGGCCACCTGCACCTTGCCCGCCAGGCTGTCGAAGGCGAAGCCGGCGTCGAACAGGTCGCGAAAGCCCACGCTCAAGCGGCGCGACAAGGATTGCAGGCTGAGCACCCCCAGCAAGCGCGCCGCCCCCGGCTCGGCAGTGACGAAGCGGCCGTGCTCGACATCGAGATCGAGCGCGCCTTCCAGCGTGGCCAGATCCAGCGCCAACGGCGACCCGGCCCAGGACAACCGGCCCAGCACCTGCCCTTCGCCGCCGCGCAGCCCGTCGCCGCGGCCCAGTCGTTCGATCAGCGCGCCGCTGTCGGCCAACGCGAGCTTGAAGTCCATCTCCATGCGCCGCGTGCCCGTGGCCGACCAGCGCCCGCTGGCCTCGAACCGGGCATCGGAGTTGTCCAGATTGAGCTTGTCGAGTTGCCATTCGACCGGCCCGCCGGGGCCCTGACGCCCAGCCTGCGGCCGGTTCACCGCCTCCACCTCCAGCCGGCCCAGCTTGTGGCCACGCAATTCGAAGTCGTCGATCACGATGTCCAGCGCCGGCACCTCGTCGGGCGGCTGGCTCAGCACCTGTTCGACCGCCGCGACGTCGCTGCGCGGCAGCGACAGGCGTTGCAGACGCGCCTTCAACTTGCCGGACTGCACATCGGCCGCCGCCGCGTGGTACTCGATGTCGCCGAGCAATTGATCGGCTGCGACGGTGGCACGCCAAATGGACTGCGGCGGCGCACGGGCTTGGCGCAGTGTGGCGCGCACGCCCGTCAGCGTCTGACCCTGACCACGCAGGGCCTCGGCGCGCAGCGTCACCTCCCGCGGTAGATAGGACGGACCCGGGCTGTCCGCGCCCGGCGCGCCCAGGCGCTCGAATGCGGCCTGCCAGGCGTCGAGATCGACGCGGCCGAGATTCAGGTTGGCGCTCAGGCCCGGGCTGGGCGCTGGCAGCGCGTCGAACACGGCCATGCTGCCGTTCAGCACCTTCGGCTGCGCCGCGGACAGGTCGCGCTGCAGACGCAACTTGAAGACCTCGGCCAGATCGAGGCTCAGGCTGTCGCGCTGGCCATTCACCTGCATCACCTGACTCAGGTGCAGCGGCCAGGCGGCCGCGGCCGGCTTGTTCGCCGGCGCGGGCAGGTCGATCTGCAGGCCCACCAGGTCGCTATCGAATGTGAACTCGCGCCGGCCCTCGCGCTGCGCCAGCGAGGCGCGCCAGACGGCCTGGCCGCGCAAGAGCGCCGCGGCATCGGCCAGTGGCGAAAATCCCCGCAGCGCCTCGGCGCTGGTGCTGCCGCGTGCGCCGACGCGCAACACGCCGCCGGCAGCGAGGCCGCCATCGAAAACGACTTCGCTGCCAAGCAGCCGCGCGCTGGAATCGCGCAACGTGAAGCTGTCCTGCGTGAACTCGACACGGCCGCGCGCGTTGCGCAACGGCTCCCAATCCGGATGCAGTTGCAGCTCGCCGCCGGCAAGTGCCAGGTGGCCGCGCACCCGCGTCTGCGTCGGGCGGTCCAGCGGGATGTCGAGCGCGAGCTTCAGTTGGCTGTCGCCGCTGGCGCTGACCGGTTCGAGCACGGGCCGCAGATCGGCGCCCAGCGGCGTGTCGCGCGCAAAGCGCAGCAGCGTGGCCACCGGCCCCGTGCCCAAGCCTTCGAGCGTGAGCCGGGGGTCATCAGCGGCAAGGTCGGCGATGCCTCCCGTCACGTCGCGCAACGGGTAGTCCCACATCCGTCCCTGCAGTCCGCTCAGGCGCAACGCCTGGCGATCGAAGGCCAGCTCACCGCTGACCTGCTCCAGCGCCGGCCAGGCGGTGCCGGGCTGGAAGGCATAGAGCAGATCCTTGACGCGCAGCTGCACGCGAAACTCGCCCTGCTGTGACTGCCTGAACGGGAAGTCACGCAATGGGCCCCGAACGCGGAAGCTGGCCGATTCGATGCTGCCGCCCTGGACGGCACGGCGCACATGCTCGCGCACGCCCCCCGCAATGCCCAGCGGCAGGTAGCGCGCCACGCTTTGGGCATGCACTTGCTGAAGCCGGCCGCTGAGTTCGAGTTGGCCCGGCACGCGCGTCGCCGTCTCGGCGCCGCTGTGCCACGTGGCCGAGAGGTGGCCCTGCAGGTCGGGGTTGGCGAAGTGGGCCTGCGTGAGCTTGATTTCGAGCGCCGGCGCGAGGCCGGGCCTCGGCGTGATGCGCCAGGCCAGTTGCGCGTCCAGCCGCTGCAGCGACAGCTCCGGATCGGCGAAGACGCCGGGAAAGACCAGCGCGCCGTGATCGAGCTTCAGCCGGCCGGTGCCGCCCTTTTCGCTGGCGTCGAGGCTCAGGCTGGCGTTGTGCAGACCAGGCCGCCCGGGCGTGGCCTCGGCGATGCCGTCGGCCGGCCCCGCCTGCAGCGCCAGGCCGCTGACACTTGCGCTCAGCCGGTAGGTGTCGGGCGCATCGAGCGGGCCTTGCCAGGCGCCCTTCAGGCCCTCGACGGTGCCGCGCGGTGCCAACTGCTGCAAGCTCGTGCGCAGCGCGGCACCGAGCGGCAGGCGCATTGCAGCGCGTGCGAGCACGTCCAGGTCGAGCCGGTCGGCACTGATTTCGCCGCCACTCACCGGGGCATCCGATGGCTTCAGACTGCCCAGATCCTGTGGCTGCTGCCAGGCCAGATCGATGCGGCTGGCCGGCCAGTCCATGCCGTCGCCGGTCCTGAAGGCCAGGGCCTGCGTGCTCAGCCTGACGCCGCCGGCGTCGCGCGAGGTGTCGAGCCGGGCTTGCACCCGATCGAAGGCCAGACGCTGCAGCGAAGGCGCGAGGCGCATCGACACATCACGCAAGGCCACGTCGAGCGTGGCGCGCTTCGGCACGCCGCTGGCCAGCTCGACCCAGGCACGCACGGCACCGAGGCCGTCGCCCAGCTCGAAGGGGAGTTCGAAATGACGGCGCAGCCCTTCCAGATCGAGGCGCGGCAGTTCGGCGTAGACCGTGCCGCTCCAGCGCCGCATCTCTAGCGCTTCGGCCAGCAGCGGCCGCGTGAAGCGCGCACGCAGCGAGAACCGCTGCCCCAGATCCGGCGGCGGCGTGGCACTGAGCAGCATCGCGTGGCGGCGTCCGCTGTTGCGCAGCACCAACTCGAGCTGCTGCAGTTCGAGCGGCGGCTTGCCGCTCAACTCATCGCGCCACGCCAGCGTGCCGTTTCGGACGACCAACTCGGGCTGCTCGAACAGCCATTCGCGCGCTCGAGAGGGTTCCGCCGGCCCGGCGCCGCCATCCAGCCCGATGCCGGCCACGAACCAGCGACCCGTGGCGTCGCGGCGAACGTCGAGCCGCGCCCCTTCGATCAGCACCTGCTCGAAACGCAGCCGCGCCGCCAGCAGTGAGCGCAGCGACACGGCGATCTGCACCTGCTGGAGCCGGAGCACCTCGCGTTCCTGCGCGTCGAACAGACGCAGGTCATGCAACGCCAGCGTCGGCAGCCAGCCGCCCGACTGCACGCGGATTCCGCCGATATTCAGCCTCTGCCCGATGGCGGCGCTGGCGTGGCGTTCCAGGCTCGGGCGCCATTGGTCAATGTGCGGCAGAATCAGCCAGTGAAGTGTCAGCCACAACATGACCATCACGCCCCACGCCAGCAGCACGGCGGCCACAGCCACGTTGGCCAGGCGGCGCAGCCAACGCCAGCGCAGCCCGCGGGAGGCGTCAGGCAAGGTGGTCATCGGCCTGGGCAACGGGCCGCAACAGCCGGCGCGACTCCGTGGCGGACGTGCCGCCGGACGATGTGATTACGGCGGCGCGCGACAGCAACTTATAGGGCCCAGGCAGCAAGGTGTCGGATCAATCTAGCACAGCCCGGCACGACGTGGGCGAGGCTCCCGGCTCCCCCGAAGCGACGACCGATGCGCCGGCCGTGCAGGCGGCGCACAGCCGCTTCGTGCAGCGCATCCGCCGGCGCTATGCCGACGAACTGACCTTGCTCGCGCCGGGACTGCCGGACGCCGATACGCTGAATGCGCTGGTGCAGCGCCTGCGCGACGATGGACGCGACCTGGCTTCGGCGCTGCGCGTGACGCGGCAGCTTTGCCTGGAGCGGCTGGCCTGCCTGGATATCGAAGGCGGCGTGCCGCTGGCGCAGGTCACCGGCTGCATGACCACGCTGGCCGAGGTGACGCTGGAACTGGCGCTGGCGCGGGCGCTGGCCGACACCGAAACGCAGCACGGCGAACCGCTGGACGCTGCCGGCAGGCGCATCGAGTTCTGGATCGTCGGCATGGGCAAGCTCGGTGCGCGCGAGCTGAATGTCTCGTCCGACATCGACCTGATCTACATCTACGAGGATGAAGGCGAGACCACCGGGCCGCAGCGCATCAGCACGCACGAGTTCTTTGCCCTGGTCGCCAAGCGCCTGTATGGGCTGATTGGCGAGACCACCGACGACGGTTTTGTCTTTCGCGTCGACCTGGCGTTGCGGCCGAACGGCAACTCCGGGCCGCCGGCGGCGAGCCTGCCGATGCTGGAGGACTACCTGCAGGTGCAGGGACGCGAATGGGAGCGCTTTGCCTGGCTGAAGAGCCGTGTCGTGGCGCCGCGAGCCAGCGTGGCCAGCGGCCGCACGCTGGCGCTGCGCGAGCTGATCACGCCCTTCGTCTATCGACGCTATCTGGATTACGGCGTGTTCGAGGGCCTGCGCCAGCTGCACCGCAAGATCCGCGACGAAGCCCAGCGCCGCGCCGCCGGGAGGCCCGAACGTGCGAACGATGTCAAGCTGTCGCGCGGCGGCATCCGCGAGATCGAGTTCATCGTGCAGCTGATGCTGGTGGTGCGCGGCGGGCAGTTTCCGGAAATCCGCACACGCTCGACGCTGCGCAGCCTGCAACGTCTGAGCGAGGGCACGCTGATGATTCCGGCCACCGCCGAGCGGCTGGCCGATTGCTACACCTTCCTGCGCCGCGTCGAGCACCGCGTGCAGTATCTGGACGACCAGCAGACGCATCTGCTGCCCACGGCCGACGCCGACCTGGACTGGATCGCGCGCAGCCTCGGGCTGGCGGGCGCCTGTGCCTTGCTCAGTCGACTCGGCGAGGTGCGCGAGTTCGTGGCCACCGAGTTCGACGCGCTGCTGCGCGACGGCGAGTCGACATCCGCGGGCAGCGGCGCGCGCAACGCCTGTGTCGGCTGCGCCGGCCCGGCCCCGGCGGTGGACAGCGAGCAACTGCTCGAGTCCTTGCCCGAGCCGCTGGCCGAGCACGTGCGCAAGTGGGTGCAGCACCCGCGCGTGAGCGCGCTGCGCGACGACAGCAAGCTGCGGCTGGGACGGCTCGTCAAGCGTGCCGCCCGCTGCATGGACGAAGAGCAATGCAGCCTCATCGCGGTGCTGCGTTTCATCGATTGGGTCGAGCCGCTGCTGCGCCGCGAGAGTTATCTGGCGCTGCTGGCCGAGCGGCCGCGTGTGCAGCAACGCCTTCTGCGCCTGCTGGGCATGGCGCGCTGGCCGATGCAGTACCTGATGCGCCACCCGGGCGTGATCGACGAACTGGCGGACGAACGGCTGCGGCGCGGCCGCTTCGATGCCGCCGCCTTCCTGGGTGACCTGCAGTCGCGCCACGAGGCCTGGGTGCGTTCGGGCGAAGCCAACGAAGAGCTGCTGATGGACACGCTGCGCCACGCGCACCACGCCGAACTGTTCCGCACGCTGGTGCGCGACGTGGAGCGCGAGGTGACGGTCGAGCAGGTGGCTGACGACCTGTCGGCGCTGGCCGATGCGGTGCTCGACACCGCCCTGCGCTGGGCCTGGCCGCTGCTCAACAAGCGCCATCGCGACACGCCCTGCTTCGCGATCATTGCCTACGGCAAGCTCGGCGGCAAGGAGCTGGGCTACGGCAGCGACCTGGACGTGGTCTTCCTCTACGACGACGGTGACGAAGTGGACAAGGACCGCGCACAGGAGGTCTACGGCAACTTCGTGCGCAAGCTCATCACCTGGCTGACGCTGCGCACCTCGGCCGGCGAGTTGTTCGACATCGACACCGCGCTGCGGCCGAACGGCGGCTCGGGGCTGCTGGTGACCTCGATCGATGCCTTCGAGCGCTATCAGGCCGGGCGCGGCAGCAACACCGCCTGGACCTGGGAGCACCAGGCCATCACACGTGCACGCTTCTGCGCCGGGGCGGCCGAACTGGCACCGCGCTTCGAGGCCGTGCGCCGCGGCGTGCTGGCTGCCCCGCGTGACGCCGAGGCGCTGCGCGGGGAGATCAGCGCGATGCGCGACAAGGTACGCGAGGCGCATGCCGTGAACAAGGAGCGCTTCGACGTCAAGCACAGCCCCGGCGGCATGATGGACGTGGAGTTCGCGGTGCAGTATTTGGTGCTGGCCCATGGGCCGACACATCCGGAACTGCTCGACAACGTCGGCAACATCGCGCTGCTGCAGCGCGCCGAGAAGCTTCAGCTGTTGCCTGAAGGCGTGGGCCAGACGTCTGCCAACGCCTACCGTGAGCTGCGCCGTGCGCAGCACATGGCACGACTCGACGAGCAGCCCACGCATTTCGAGCCTGCGACTCTGGCGCAGCCCAGCGCCGCGGTGCGTGCGCTGTGGGCCGCCGTCTTTGGCTGAACCGGCGCAGGGCTTGGCGGCCCGCGCGCGCCGCCCCGGGGTGTTGTGGTTGGTGTTCAGCGCGGCGCTGGCGCTGTTCGCCTGCGTCGCCTGGTGGATGCCTCGAGCACTCATCGACTGGCAACCGATGCGCGCCGCAGTCGAGCCCTGGCGCTGGTGGAGCGCGGCGCTGGTGCACTGGTCGGTGATGCACTTCTGGGCCAACTTGCTGGCCGCCGCGCTGGTCGCCGCCTATGGCTGGGCGGCGCGGGTGCCGGCGGTGGTGGCCTGGGCCTGGCTGGGATCGTGGCCGTTCACGCAACTGGCGCTGCTGGCCAAGCCGGAGTTGCTGCACTACGGTGGGCTGTCGGGCGTGCTGCACGGCGGCGTGGCCGCGGTGACGCTTTGGCTGGTGCTGCGCGGCCAGGGTGCACAGCGCAGCATCGGCTGGATGATGCTGATCGGCCAGAGCATCAAACTGCTGGTCGAGCAGCCCTGGGGCGCCGCCGTGCACCCACCGAGCGAACTCGACGTCGCGGTGGCCCCGCTGGCGCATGCCAGCGGCTCGATCTTCGGCGCGCTGTTCACACTGGCCGCACTGAGGCTGCTCAAGCCGGCGCGCGCTTAGACTTGCCGCCTTCATTCAATCCACGGAGACGAGCGTGATCACACTGTGCGGCTTTTCACTTTCGAACTACTTCAACAAGGTCAAGCTGGTGCTGCTGGAAAAGGGCATCCCGTTCACCGAGGAGCGGGTCATGACCAAGTCCACCGACGAAGCGGTGCTGTCGTGCACGCCGCTGGGCAAGATCCCCTTCATCCGCACCGAGCAAGGCCCGCTGTGCGAGAGCCAGGCCATCGTCGACTACCTTGAGGCAATCGAGCCGAAGAACCCGCTGACGCCCGCCGATCCCTATGCCGCGGCCAAGGTGCGCGAACTGGTGATCTTCATCGAACTGCACCTCGAACTGGTGGCCCGCGAACTCTACGGGCAGGCCTTCTTCGGCGGCTCGGCGGACGAGGCGACCAAGGAGCGCGCACGCAAGCTGCTGACCAAGCACATCGCCGGCTTCAAACGCCTGGCGAAGTTCGCGCCCTACGTCGCCGGTGACAGCTTCACGCAGGCCGATTGCTCGGCCTATGTCAACTTGCCGTTGGTGGCGATGGCCAGCAAGAGCGTGCTGGGCGAGGACCTGCTGGCCGCCGCCGGCATCGACTGGAAGGCTTATGCCAAGCTGATCGGCGAACGGCCAAGCGCACAGCGCGTGGCCGCCGACCGCAAGGCTGACGCGGAGCGCATGGCTGCCGCCGCCAAGACCTGAGCTACATGGGCTGCACGCGAAGCGCGGCGGCCTGCGTCAGCGAGGCACTGAGCTCCTTGCGATAGCGGTTCAGTTCCTGCACGCTGGCGAAGCTGCGCTCCATCAGCAGGCTCATGTTGTGCAGGATGCGGTCGACCACCTTGCTCTCCCAAACGGAGTCGAACTGGATCTGCTGATCCAGCCAATGCTCGAGCCATTTCGGGTCGGGCAGACGGCTCTGGATGGTGTCGCGCGGGAACAGCTGCTGGTTGACGTGCAGGTTCGTCGGGTGTAGCGCCTGCGCGGTGCGCCGCGCGCTGGCCATCAGCACGCCGACCTTGGCGAAGGCGGCCCGCGCCTCGTCGCCGAAACGCTGCATCGCGCGTTTCATGTAGCGCAGGTAGGCGCCGCCGTGGCGCGCCTCGTCCTTGGCCAGGGTTTCGTAGATGTGGCGGATGACGGGTTCGCTGTGCCATTCGGCGGCGCGCCGGTACCAGTGGTTGAGGCGGATCTCGCCGCAGAAGTGCAGCATCAGCGTCTCCAGCGCCGGCGCCGGGTCGAATTCGAAGCGCACCTCGTGCAGTTCCGCCTCGGTGGGCACGAGTTCGGGGCGGAAGCGGCGCAGGTATTCCATCAGCACCAGCGAGTGTTTCTGCTCTTCGAAGAACCACACGCTCATGAAAGCCGAGAAGTCGCTGTCGCCACGGTTGTCGCGCAGGAACATCTCGGTGGCCGGCAGCGCCGCCCACTCGGTGATGGCATTCATCTTGATGGTCTGCGCCTGCTCGTCGCTGAGCCGCGAAGGCTCGAAGCGGTCCCACGGGATGTCGGTGTCCATGCTCCAGCGCACGGCTTCGAGTTGCTTGAAGAGTTCGGGATACAGCATCGCGGGCAATCAAGAGTTGCGCCAATGTTAAGGCCTGAGGCCGTCGACGCGGGGTTTGAGTCGGTCAACCCGCTTGCGCCGCATGGGGGGCACGCCACTGGCGAAGCGCTTCGGGCACTTCGTCCAGCGCGTGCAGCACGCGCGCCGCCACGCCACGCCGGCGTAGTGCCGGCGACGTGCCGCCGGCCCAGAGCTCCACGTTCGGCGGCAGCGCGCGGCGCAACTCGGCCAGCCCGTCGAGCACCCGGTTGACGCCCATGCAGGCGGTGAAGCTCAGCGCCAGGATGTCGGCGCGGTAGGCCGAGGCCGCCAGCACCAGGTCGGATGCCGGCGTCTGCACCCCGAGCGAGTGGCAGAACGCCCCCTCGGCGGCGAACATCGCCTCGGCCATCAGCAGCCCCAGCCCATGCGCCTCGCCCGGCAGCGTGCCGAGCAGCACGCGTGGCGTCTGCTGCTCGCCCGGCGCGACCAGCCCCTGGATGGCGCTGCGCAGCATGCCTTGCACCACTTCGGCGTAGCTGTGCTCCTGGAACACGTTCAGCCGACCGCGCATCCAGGCCTCGCCGACCTGCGTGTTCAGCGGCGCGACGACCTCGTTGACGAAAGCGGTCAGGCCCATCTGCGCGTGCGCCTGGGCGAGCCGGCGGCGCAGGCCGGCGAGGTCGTTCGAGCGCAGCAGTTCGAGCAAGACCTGCAGGTCCGCGCGCGCGGCGTCGGCCGGCGCCGCGCGCGCCTCGGCATCGACGTGGGCGGCCAGTTCCTGCAATTGCCCGGTCGACAGCGGCATCAGCGCGGCCGGCCGATGCCCGTTGTCGAGCAGCCGCTTCACCACCCGCAGCTTGTCCAACTCGCCGCTCGAATAGCAGCGCTCGCCCAGGGCGTCGCGGGTCGGCATCGGGAAGCCGTAGCGCCGCTCCCAGACGCGCAAGGTGTCCTTGCCCAGGCCCGTCTCGCGCTCCACCGCGGCAATCTTCCAATGGCTCAGTTCTGTTTTTTTGTCCAAGACAAACTCTTGCATAGAAGCTGTAAAGCCGCTACTATCGATGAAATTCCACCGTTTGTCCAGGACATTAACCCTTGAATACGATATCCCTCCCTCGACACCAAGCGGCCCGCTCGACGCCTTCGCGACGCATCGCCGTGATCGGCTCCGGCATCAGCGGCCTGTCGGTGGCGCATGCTCTGGCCGATCAGGCGCAGCTCACGCTGTTCGAGGCCGAGAGCCATTTCGGCGGCCACAGTCACACCGTCGACCTGCGTCTGGAAGGCCTGCGCCATGGCGTGGACACCGGCTTCCTGGTCTTCAACCACCGCACCTATCCGCGCCTGGTCGAACTGTTCAAGGCGCTCGAAGTGCCGACGGCGCCGTCGGAGATGTCGTTTTCGGTACAGGTGCCGCAGCAGGGCATCGAGTGGAGCGGCAACAGCCTGAACACCGTGTTCGCGCAACGCGGCAACCTGCTGCGCCCGCGCTTCCTGGGCATGCTGGCACAGATCCTGCGTTTCAACCGCCTGGCCACCGGCCTGGCCGTCAACGGCGACGAAGCCACGCTGACCGAGCCGATCGGCGATTTCCTGCTCCGCCATGGCTTCGGCGAGGCCTTCCGCGACTGGTATCTGCTGCCGATGCTGGGTTGCATCTGGTCCTGCCCCACCGACCAGATGCTGCGCTTTCCGGTGGCGACGATGATCCGCTTTTGCCACAACCATGGCCTGATCCAGGTGAGCGATCGGCCGCAGTGGATGACGGTGGTCGGCGGCTCGCGCGTTTACGTGCAGAAGATGGTGGCCGGGCTGGACGATGCACGCTTGCGCTGCCCCGTCCGCGCGGTGCGGCGCACGGCGGCAGGGGTGCTGGTCAGCACCGACCAGGGCACCGAGCGTTTCGACGAGGTGGTTCTGGCCTGCCACAGCGACCAGGCGCTGTCGCTGCTGGCCGATGCCAGCGATGATGAGCGTGCGTTGCTCGCCTCCATCCGCTACCAGCCGAACCGCGCGGTGCTGCATACCGACACTGCCGTGCTGCCGCGCCGCCGCCAGGCCTGGGCGGCGTGGAACTACGAGCGCGCCGCGGACAGCGCTGCCGAGCAGTCCGGTGTGTGCCTGCACTATCTGCTCAACCGGCTGCAACCGCTGCCGTGGCGCACGCCAGTGCTGGTGTCGCTGAACCCCAGCCGCGAGCCCGACCCGGCCAAGGTGCTGGGCGAGTTCGACTACAGCCATCCGGTGTTCGATGCCGCGGCGATTGCCGCGCAGTCTCGGCTGGCTCAGATACAGGGCCGCGACGGCACCTGGTTCTGCGGCGCCTGGACACGCTACGGCTTCCACGAGGACGGCCTGATGTCCGGCCTGGCCGTCAGCGCGGCGCTACGCGAGCGTCTGGACGCCGTCCCCGAATTGCAGCAGGCGGCCGCATGAACACCGCGCTGTCTGCGTGCATCGGCAGCGGCATGGTGCGCCACCGCCGGCTGCGCCCGGCGCTCAACGCCTTCGACTACCGCACCTATTTCCTGATGCTGCCGATGCGCAGCTTGCGACGGGCCGGCTGCGACGCACTGCGGCGCAACCGCTTCGGCCTGCTCGCTTTCCACGACCGCGACCATGGCGACGGCCGCGACGACGCGCTGGCCTGGCTCGACGAACTGCTGCGTTCCGAGGGCATTCGCGACGCCGACGGCGAGGTCTGGCTACAGACCTATCCGCGCGTGCTCGGCTACGTCTTCAAGCCGGTGAGCTTCTGGTACTGCGAACGCACCGACGGCTCGCTTGCGGCAATCGTGGTCGAGGTCAACAACACCTTCGGCGAGCGCCATTGCTACCTGCTGGCCGGCGAATCGCTGGGCTATGGACGCGACCTGCAAGCGCGCAAGGTGTTCCACGTCTCGCCCTTCAGCCACGTCACTGGCGGCTACCGTTTCCGCTTTCTGCGCTCGGCCGACGGCGAGCGATGCGTGGCGCGCATCGACCACGAGGACGCCGAAGGCGCGCTGCTGCAGACCAGCCTGTCGGGCCGGCTGACGCCGCTGACGCCGGCCAGCGCGCGTGCCTCCTTCTTCGGCATGCCGCTGATGACCCTGGGCGTGATCGCCCGCATCCACTGGCAGGCGCTGCGCGTATGGCTCAAGCGCGTACCCTACGTGAAAAAGCCGGAGCCGCCCGAGCACTTTGTCACCCGCTGAAACCCGCACTGCAATAACCGCCATGAGTACCACCACCACCGCATCGCCCCTGTCCCTGCCCACCTCCGCGCCGGGCGCGGCGCGTGCCGCCTTCAAGCTGCTGCGCCAACTTCGCACCGGCACGCTGGAGCTGCAACTGCCCGACGGAGAGCAGGCGCATTTCGGCAGCGGCGCGCCACACCAGCCACGCGGCGCGATGCGCCTGCGCAACTGGAAGGTCTGCGCCGCAGCGCTGCGCAGCGGCGACATCGGCTTTGCCGAGAGCTTCATCGACGAGGACTGGAGCTCACCCGACCTGGTCGAGCTGCTGAAGGTCTTCATCGCCAACCGCGAAGCGGTCGAGTCGGCCATCTACGGCAGCTGGTGGGGCTCGCTGCTGTACCGCGTGAAGCACCTGCTCAACGCCAACTCGCGCCGCGGTAGCCGCAAGAACATCCACGCCCACTATGACCTGGGCAATCGTTTCTACAGGTTGTGGCTGGACGAGACGATGAGCTACTCGGCCGCGTGGTTCGAAGGCGACACGAAGCGCAGCCTGGCCGACGCGCAATGGGCCAAGGTGCGGCGTGCGCTGGACGAATGCCGGCTGCAGCCCGGCCAGCGGCTGCTGGAAATCGGCTGCGGCTGGGGCGGGGTGGCCGAATATGCGGCACGCCACTACGACGCGCAGGTCACGGGCGTGACGTTGTCCACCGAGCAGCTGGCCTATGCGCAGGACAGGCTGCGCGGCCAGGTTCTGGCGCACCGCGCCGACCTGCGGCTGCAGGACTACCGCGACCTGAACGACGGGCCCTACGACGCGGTGGCCTCGATCGAGATGTTCGAGGCGGTGGGCCGCAAGTACTGGCCGGGCTTCTTCCGCCAGTTGCACGGCCTGCTCAAGCCGGGCGGGCGCGCGTGCATCCAGAGCATCACCATCCGCGACGACCTGTTCGCGCGCTACGTCGATTCCACTGATTTCATCCAGCAGTACATCTTCCCCGGCGGGTTGCTGCCCAGCCCCACGGCGTTCCGCGAGCAGGCTGAAAAGGCGGGGCTGCGCATCGTCAACGAACTGAGCTTCGGCCCCGATTACGCCGAGACGCTGCGCCGCTGGCGCGTGCGCTTCCTGGCCCAGGAGGCCGCGGTCAGGCGCCTGAACTTCGATGCACGCTTCATGCGCATCTGGGAGTTC
>JAHECC010000269.1 GCA_024641965.1 Rubrivivax sp. | reverse complement strand
TGGGTGCGGTGATCGTCAGGAACAACGGCGCCGATCCGAACACCATGTTCGGCATATCGCCGAAGGCCGCGAGCTGCACGTCCTGTCACGACTCGGCCAAGGCCATCGGGCACGTCACCAGCTTCGGCGGTTCGGCCTACGGCAACAGAACGCTGGGCGACATCGCAAAGCTGCCGAGCGAGACCTGCAACGATTGCCATTCGCCAGGCGGCTTCAAGGGCGTGGATATCGTCCACAAGCTGAAGTAGCCGGGCTCGACAGGGCAGTCACAATGGGAGGGTGCGCGCTGGCCCTCCCATTGTCTTTCCAGGCCGATGCGGCCCACGCGCAGGGGTCGGATCAATTGCACAACAAGGGCGCCGAATGCGAATGAAGCTGTGGCTGGCGGTGTTCGGTCTGTGCCTGATGGGGTTGAATGCGCCCGCCCTGGCCGTGTCCGGCGACGACGGTTCGAAGGTCTGTCTGGAGTGCCATGACGACCTGCCGGACATGAGCAAGTCGGCGCATGTGGTGGCCACCGACACACGCACGCCCAGCTGCATCAGTTGCCACGGCACCAGCCAGTCGCACGCCTACAAGGAAAAGGGCAAGAAACAAGGCAAGCCCGATCGTGTGTTCGCGGGCGAGGATGCCATGCCGCCGGCCGAGCGCAGCGCCGCCTGCCTGACCTGCCACAACAGCGGCGCCAAGCTGGCACTGTGGTCGGGCAGCCAGCATCCGAACACCGATGTGGCCTGCACCAGCTGCCACAAGGTGCACACCAACCACGACAAGGTGCTGAGCAAGCTGACGCAGACCGAAGTCTGCTTCGCCTGCCACCAGGAGCAGCGCGTGCAGATCCAGCGTCCGTCGCGCCACCCGATCCAGGAGGCGAAGATGAGCTGCTCGAGCTGCCACAACGTGCACGGCTCGGCCGGCACGCACCTGGCCAAGCGCGACAGCACCAACGACACCTGCTACACCTGCCACGCCGAGAAGCGCGGGCCCTTCGTGCACCAGCACCAGCCGGTCAGCGACAACTGCGCCAACTGCCACAACCCGCACGGCAGCGTCATTCCGGCGATGCTGGTGGCGCGCGCACCGATCCTGTGCCAGGGCTGCCACACGCCGCACGGGCCGACCGTGGGTGCGGTGGGCGGCCAGCCGGGTGTGTTCGCGCCGGCCGTGCCGCCGCAGCTGCAGCCCGCCGTGACCGCCAACTCCAGCGGCAAGAACGTGGTCAACCTTTGGCAGTCGCGCAGCTGCACCAGTTGCCACACGCAGGTGCATGGCTCCAACAACCCGGCAGCCACGAACCCGACACCGCAGTTCATGTTCCGCTGATGGCATGGGGAGAAATGCGATGAAGCACCCAGCGCACCGACTTTCCGCCCGCCCGACGACGCTGATGCTGGCCGTGCTGGCCGCTTGTGGCGGCGTACAAGCTCAGAGCAGCGTGGCGGAATCCAGCGCGAGCAGCGAAGGTTCGGTGGGCGTCGGCATCGGACTGATCAGCGGCGACAGTGCCGACCGTTCGCAGTTTGGGCAGTACAACGGGTTGCGTACCGCGCCTACCGGGGTCGGCCTGCTCGGTTTCGACTACCTCCGGCGCGACCTGCGCGAGGGCACGGCGATCGATTTCAGCGGCACCAACCTGGGCCTGCAGACGCGCGAACTGCGCCTGGGCTGGAACCGGCAGGGTGACTGGAAGGTCTTTGCCGATTACAACGAGCAGATCCACTACGACCCCTACAGTGTCAACAGCGGCAGCATCGGCCTGGGCACGACGAACCCGCAGGTGGTGGTGTTGCCCGGCGGAGCGGGCACGGGCGACACCTTCGACCTGAAGGTCAAGCGCACGGCTTTCGGCCTGGGGCTGTGGAAGGCGATCACGCCGGCCGTCAACGTCGAGGTCAAGTTCAACAGCGAAGACCGCAACGGCGCGCGCGCCTTTGGCAACGGATTCACCTGCCCATCGGCGACCGCGCCGGGTTGCGTTGGCGCCACCGGCGCCTACACCGGCTCTGCCGTGCTGATGCTGCCCGAGCCGATCGACTCGAACACCACGATCGTGGATGCTCGCGTGAGCTACGCCGACGCCAAGATGAACCTCAGTGCCGGCTACTACGGCTCGTTCTACAAGAACAACAACACCGTGCTGCAGCCCAACGTGCCCGGTGCGCTGAACAACCCCGTTGGCACCTTGCTGCCGTTGAACACCGGCTTGCAGCCGATCCTGAACCTGCCGCTGGCGCTGCCGCCGGACAACCAGGCGCAGTTCATCGACGTCACCGGCAACTACCTGCTGAGCACGACCACGAACGTGAAGTTCAAGCTCGGCTACTCGTGGCTGACGCAGGACCAGGATTTCGCTTCGTCCGGCCTGAACGGCGCGCCGGCGGGTTCACCCAACCTCGGTGCCAGCGTGAACACCGGGTTGGCGCTGGTCGGCGTGACTTCGCGGCCGACGCCGCAGCTCACCCTGACTGCCGATGGCAGCTACCAGAGCCGCAACGACCAGACGCCGGTCGCCCTGTACAACGTCGAAGGCGTCAACACCTACACCAACCGCAGCTATCCGCTGCAGACGATCCGCGCCCGCCTGGGTGCCGGCTACCAGTTCAACCGAGACTACCGCGGCACGCTCGATGTCGGCTACGAGTCGCTCGACCGCGGCACCTTCACCCCGACCAGCGCTGTGGCCGGCGTCAGCGCACTGCGCCAGAGCACCGATGAAACGGGCGTGAAGCTCGAGGTGCGGCGGCGCATGATCGAGGACTGGAGCGGCGCACTCACGCTGTCCAGCGCCTGGCGCAACGGCTCGGACTGGCTCAAGCCGAACAGCGGCACCGGCGTCACCGAAGTCTCCGATCCGAACGCGGCCTTCACGCCGACGGCGATCTTCCCTTACTCGCTGGCGGATCGGCGGCGCGACAAGCTCAAGCTGACGGTCAACTGGCAGGCCAGCGAGGCGCTGTCACTGCAGTTCCTGGCCGAGGGCGGACAGGACGAGTTCTCATCGCCTACCTCGTACCAAGAAGGTGTCGAGAAGACCAAGCTGAACCTGTTCAGCATCGATGGCGACTACATACTGTCGGAAGACTGGCGCCTGACCGGTTTCATCTCCACCGGCCAGCAGCAGTTGCATCAGACGCGCCCTGCTGGCTACATCCTGTCGTTCAAGGACACCACCACGACGCTGGGCATCGGCTTCAACGGCAAGCCGATGCCCCAGTTGCGGGTCGGCGGCAACCTGGCCTACATGAACACCAAGAACGCCTACCCGCAGGATCTGCAGCCGAGCACCTCGCCCGCCAACCAGGCGCTGCTGGCGGCCTCTGGCGGCCTGCCGAACGTGTACTTCCGCCAGACCACGCTGAACCTGTTCGGCACCTACGACATCGACAAGAAATCGGCCGTGCGTGTCAACGTCGCGTACCAGTACAACGACGTCAACGACTGGATCTGGAACTACGGCAACACGCCCTATGCCTACTCCGATGCGACCACGCTGTACCAGCAGCAGAATCAGTCGGTCGGCATGATCGGCGTGGTCTACATCTACCGCTTCTAAGGCGCGGCACCGGCAAGCAGAAGGCCGCGCAGTGCGCGGCCTTCGTCATGGTGCTGAGCTGCGCTACTTGCCGAAGCTCAGGTACAGCGGGTCGTAGTGGACCGCATGGCGAACCTGTGCATTGTCGAAGGCCGAGAAGCCGAAGCCGTACTTGGCGTTCATGTCGTTGAACTGCACGTCGTGCTTGCTGCCGGTGGTCAATTTGCGGCTGACCTCCGAAGTCCACACGCCGTTGGCCCAACTGGCCGAGATCTTGATGTCGGCGCGGTCACCCTTCAGCGGGAAGATCATGAAAGACGCCACCTCGTCGCCGGCCTTGAACTTGCTGTCGTCGAAGGCCACCTGGTTGCCATCGATGATGTAGTAGGTGCCACCGGCGCCGACTGCCTTGCCGTCCTTGTTCATGAACTCGGGCTTGCCGTCGACCAGGCCGAAGCCCTTGTATTCCGGGCCACCGGGATCGCTGTGCCGGCCGGCACCGGGCGAGGCCTTGGCGTCGTAGCGCATGTGATCGAGGTACTGGTCGCCTACGTTGCCAAGCGGCACGGTGCGCTGGCTCTTCATGTGCCAGATGTCGCCGGTCTCGCCTTCCTTCAAGGTGTACTTGTTGCCGTAGAGCATCGGCGGCGTTGCTACCTTCGCGGCGACGAGCATGTTCGGCTCGGCAGCTCCTACCTCGTGGCTCAAGCGCCATGCACCATGGCGGCGACGGCGATTGACAGGTTGCCTAGGCGCATTTGCATTTCGAATCCTCATTCGAGTGGGGACCCTGCTTTCACTGTAGGCAGCGCGGGCTTCGCTTGACAACAGCCAAATCCCGCAGCGAATGCAGAAACGGAAGGGCCCGCGCGATGCGGGCCCGACAATGGCCATGCCAACGCCGGCGCGCTACCGCAGCGCGGCCGACTTCTCCGCCGGCTTCGGCTCCTCGGGATCCTTGTGGGCGACGCCGGTGTGGCAGTCGATGCAGGTCGCCTTGCCGGCAGCGAACTTCTTGTGCTGCTTGACCGCGCTCTGGTCCTGTGCTTCGTGGTTCATCGCCGCCGGGTCATGAC
>JAHECC010000268.1 GCA_024641965.1 Rubrivivax sp. | reverse complement strand
TCGTACCGGCAGAGCAAGATGTACCAGCAGGGCGTGAGCTGCCTGAACTGCCACGACGCGCACAGCGGCAAGCCGAAGCTGCAGGGCAACGCGCTGTGCCTGCAATGCCACCAACCGCAGGCCAGCCCGTCGTTTCCGCAGGCCGCCGGCCACTACGACACGCCCGCACATCACCACCACCCACAGGGCAGTCCGGGTGCGTTGTGCACCGCCTGCCACATGCCGGCCAAGAACTTCATGCAGATCCAGGCGCGGCCCGACCACAGCATGCGCGTGCCGCGTCCGGATCTGACGGTGGCCGTCGGCACGCCCAATGCCTGCAGCAACTGCCACGACGACAAGCCGGTGCAGTGGGCGGCCGATGCGATCACACGCTGGGTCGGCCCGAAGCAGAGGCCGCGGCACTACGGCGAGGTCTTTGCGGCGGCGCGTGCCGGCCAGCCCGGCGCCGACGCTGCACTGGCTGGCCTGGTGACCGACAAGTCGCAGCCGGCGATTGTGCGTGCCACCGCGCTGGATCATCTGCGCCACCGCGGTGTCGCCGGTCTGGACGGGCGCATCGAGGCCACACGCGACGCCGACGCCGAGGTGCGCGCCACAGCCGCCGCGGGGCTGGAGGAACTACCCGCATCGATGCGCGTACCGACCTTGGCGCCACTGCTGAATGATCCGGTGCGTGCGGTGCGCATCGCCGCCGCGCGCAGCCTGGCGACGCTGCCGCCCGATCAGTTCGATGCGGCGCGCCGCGCCGCCTTCGACGCGGCACTGGCCGAATACATCGCCGCACAGTCAGTGGCTCTGGACATGCCGGGGCCGAACCTGAACCTGGGTGCGCTGTACGAAGGCATGGGCCGCGATGCCGAGGCCGAGACGCACTACCGGCGTGCGCTGAAGATCGATCCCGACTTCACGCCAGTGAATGCCAACCTGTCACGCTTCTATGCCGCGCGCTCTCGCCCGGCCGATGCCGAAGCCGTGCTTGCCGCCGCGCTGCAGCGCCGACCGGATATCGGCGAGTTGCAGTATTCGCTAGGACTGTTGCTGGCCGAAGCCCAGCGTCTGCCGGAAGCCACTCAAGCGCTGGGCAAGGCGGCGAAGCTGATGCCAGGCAATGCGCGCGCACAGTACAACCACGGCCTGGCGCTGCAGCAACTGGGCCAGCGCAAGCCGGCCGAAGCGGCGCTGCGGGCCGCACAACGGCTCGCCCCTGACGAGGCCGACTTCCCTTACGCATTGGCGGTGCTGTACGCGCAGAACGGCCAGCGCGACAAGGCCATCGCGGCGGCGGAGCGACTGCAGGCGCTGCGCCCCGGGGATGCCCAGGTCGCTCAGTTCCTGCAGCGCTTGCGTTCGGGCACGCCCTGAGTCCAACGCGGGCGAGTCACCCGTAGCCGCCGCGCACCTTGCCGCGAAAGACCCAGTAGACACCCACGGTGTAGAGGGCGATCACCGGTAACACCACGACACCGCCATAGAACAGGAACTGCAGCGACACATCCGGTGCCGCGGCGCTGCCGACGGTCAGCGCGTAGGGCACCATGTAGGGCCAGAACATCACGCCCAGCGTCATAAAGGCGCACAGGAAGAACAGCACCGTGCAGGCAAAGGGCAGCAGGTCGCGGCGCAGCCTGGCGCCAGCCACGGCAGCGGCCAGCGCCAGCACCCCCAGCAATGGAAAGGCCCAGCCCCAGGGGCGCTCACCCAGCTTGCCCTGCCCCACTGCGCCGGCATCGACACCAAGCACCACCACAAAGGCCAGGGCGATGATGACGAAGACAATGCCGGCCAGCCAGGAAATGCGCGCGTAGGCCCAGTCGCGCATCGCGCCGTCGCTCTTCACGACGATCCAGCCGGCGCCGAGCAGCGCATAGCCGAAGATCAGACCGATGCCGGTCAGCAGCGCGAAGGGGTGCAGCCAGTCGAAGGAACTGCCGGCGAATTGCCCGTCGTGCACGGCGATGCCGCGCATCATTGCACCCACCGCTGCGCCCTGCACGAAGGCCACCACCACCGAGCCGAGGAAGAACCCCCAGTCCCACAGCCAGCGCATGCCCTGGCTGCGCCCGCGGAACTCGAAGGCCACGCCGCGGAAGATCAAGCCGAACAGCAACAGCAGCACCGGGATGTAGAACGCGCCCATGAACACCGCATAGACCGCCGGAAACGTGGCGAACAGCCCCGCGCCGACGATCACCAGCCAGGTCTCGTTGCCGTCCCAGAAGGGCGCGATGGTGTCCATCATCGTCGCGCGCTGAGCGTCGTCGCTGGCGGTGCCGAAGAGGATGCCCACACCCAAGTCGAAGCCGTCGAGGATCACGTAAACCATGATCGCCAGCGCGATCACGCCGGCCCAGAACAACGCCAGATCGCTCGGTGGCGGGCCGTTCACGGCGGCCTCCCCGTGCCGGTGGCGCTGTCGCTGCTGCCAGCGAAGGCCATCGGCCGCTTCGCGGTGGCACCAGGGATGGCATCGGCCAAGCCCGCGGGGCCGTCGCGCAACAGCTTGTAGATGTAATACAGACCGAAGGAATAGACCACCGCATAGACCAGCACATAGCCGCTCAACGAGAACATCACGTCACCGGTGGTCAATGACGGCGTGACCGCGTCCTTGGTGCGCAACAGGCCATAGATCACCCAGGGTTGGCGGCCGACCTCGGCGGTGTACCAGCCGGTGAGCACGGCGATGAAGCCGGTCGGGAAACTCAGGAAGGTGCCCCACAGGAACCAGCGCTTGCCTTCGAGCTGGCCGCGCCAGCGCAGCCAATTGCCGAACCAGGACACCGCCAACATGATCAGCCCCATGCCGACCATGATGCGGAAACCGAAGAACGGGATCAGCACCGGCGGGCGGTCTTCGCGCGGGAACGATTCGAGCCCGACTTCGGCTGAGTTCCAGTTGCCCGAGGCGATCATGCTGCCCAGCTTGGGCACGGTGATGGCGAAGAGGTTGCGCTCGTTGGCTTCGTCGGGCCAGGCGATGAGCACTTCGCTGGCCGGTTGTTCATTCTTCCAGCGCGCTTCGATCGCGGCGAACTTGGCCGGCTGGTGCTTCAGCACATACAGGCCGGTGAGGTGGCCGATATACAGTTGCACCGGAATCAGCAGCGCCACCAGGCCGAGGCCCCAATGCAGCATGACCCGGCCTTCATCGCGGTGCACTTTGCGCAGCAGGTACCACGCGCCGGTGGCGGCCACGCACATCGCGCTGGTCAGGAAGGCGGCCAGCAGCATGTGCGGCCAGCGCACCATCTGCACGGGCCCCAGCACGATCTGCATCCAGTCGCTGGGCACGAACTTGCCGTCGACCACGGTGTGGCCGAGCGGCACCTGCATCCAGCTGTTGTTGGCCAGGATCCAGAACGACGAGAACATCGTGCCCAGCGACACCATGCAACAGGCAAAGAAGTAGAAGCGGGGCGAGACGCGTTGCCGCCCGAGCAGCATGACGCCGAAGAAGGTGGCTTCGAGCAGAAACGCGGTCAAGCCTTCGTAGCCCAGCAACGGGCCCTGGATGGCCCCGGACTTGACCGCCAGTACGCCCCAGTTGGTGCCGAACTGGAAGGCCATGACGATGCCGGTGACCACGCCCATGCCGAAGGACACGGCAAACACCTTCAGCCAGAAGTCGAAGACGCGCCGGTACAACGCATTGCCCGTGACCAGCCGAGCGCCTTCGATCGTTGCCAGCCACGCAGCCAACCCGATCGTGAAGGCCGGGAAGATGATATGGAAACTGATGACGAACGCGAACTGAATGCGCGACAGGATGACGGGGTCAAGCTCCATGGCGCGAGCCTAATCCAACTTGCCTGCGCACAAGAAAAAGGGCGCCCGCAAGGGCGCCCTATCGGCTGGTGGGCCCGATGCGATTTCGACGAAATCGCTCGGACCGTTCGGCTCTCAGTTCAGTTCGTCGTCCTTCCAGGCCTTCACGCCGGCAACCGCCAGGCCGGCGGTGAGGCCGTTCTTGGTCAGCGTGAAGGTGTCGCTGGTGTCCATCGCGCTTGAACCCATGCCGGAACCAGCAGTGCTGCCGCCCGCTCCCGCCGTGGCAGCAACGCCACCCGTCGCACCCCAGCCGTTGGTGATGAAGTCGTTCAGCGCCGCAGGGGTCTTGAAGACGACCAGCACGTCGTTCTCGGCAGCGCCCAACTGGAAGCCGACGCTGGCCGAACCCAGCTTCATGTAGGTGTTCTTCTTGGACTTGTTGTCGTGCACCATGCCGGTACCGCCGGAACCGCCGATCAGGAAGCTGACGCCATAGGTGGTGAACACGGCATAACCCGGCGCCTTGCCGACGGCGGCCTTCAAGTCGGGCTTGGCCTTGTAGAACTTTTCGAGCGCAGCTTGAGTGGATTTCTGCACTTCGGCCTGCTTCTCGGCCTTGGTGGCGGCAAAGGCGCCGCCCGTCATCAGCGACAGCGTGAGCATGCCGGTACCGAGAATCTGATGGAACTTCATATATCTACTCCTGGACTTGTGCGCTTGCGCACGGTATGTGAATCAAACAATGCCATCCCACAACGCAGCACGGTGCTTGCCGGTGGACAGATGTCGGCGGCTTCCCTTTAGGGAGGGCCGACTCAGGCATAACCCTTATTCTCGCTCAAATCCTGTGACCATTGCACCGG
>JAHECC010000267.1 GCA_024641965.1 Rubrivivax sp. | reverse complement strand
ACAGCCACCACTTTCACGTCCGGGTTCAGCGCGCGCAGTTCCTCGGCCGTGGCCTGCAAGGCCTCGTCACCCCGCGCGGTGATGACGACGTTGACGCCCTCGCCCACCAGTGCCTTGGCGCAACCCTTGCCCAGGCCCTTGCTCGCCGCGCACACCAGCGCCCATTTGCCTTTGATTCCCATGTCCATGTATTTGGTCTCCGTTGTCAGAAAAAGATCAGCGCCAGCGCGTCAGCAGCCACACGCCACCGAGCACCAGCAGCGTGCCGGCGGCGATCCACGCGCTGAAGGCCTCGTCGAGGATGAGCACGCCCATCACGATCGTGCTCAGCGGCCCGATCATGCCAGCCTGCGAGGCGACGGCCGCGCCGACCCGCTCGATGGCCATCATCACCATCAGCACCGGCGCGAAGGTGCAGGCGGTGGCATTCAGCAGCGACAACCACAGCACAGGCGTGGCCACCTGCAGGGCGGCGTCGATGGGCCGCAGCAGCAGAAACTGCAGGATGCACAGCACGCAGGCCACGCTGGTGGCCAGGCCGGTCAGGCGCAGCGCACCGAGGCGCTGCACCACTTCGCCGCTGTACACCAGGTACAGCGCATAGCTCAGCGTGCTGGCGAAGACGAACGCGCTGCCCAGCGCGACCTCGCTGCCTTCGATCTTCAGTTCCTGGCCAAAGACCAGCAGCACGCCGACATAGCTGACGGCGAGTGCGACCATCTGCTTGGTCGCCACGCGGCGGCCGAAAAGCACGCGCCCGAGCAGCAGCACCATCGTTGGGCTCAGGTACAGGATCAACCGCTCCAGGCTGGCGCTGACGTATTGCAGTCCCACGAAGTCCAGGAAGCTGGCCAGGTAGTAACCGCTGAAACCCAGGCCGGCCACCGCGACCCCCTCACGCCGGCTCAAGGCCGCCTTCCCGCGCCCGGCCCACCAGGCCAGCAGCACGAACAGCGGCAGCGCGAACAGCATGCGCAGCATGATCAGCGTCACCGCATCGACATCGTGGCGGTAGGCCAGCTTGACGATGATGGCCTTGCCCGAGAAGGCGATGGCCCCGACCATGGCCAACAGCAGGCCCGGCCACAGCACGGGCCGGTTCGATTGCAGCGGCAATGTCGTGTTCAGAAGCCGGCTGCGAGGCCGTCGCGGCGCGGGTCGCTGGCAGCCACGTAGCCCTCCACCGCCGGGTCGCCCAAGCGCCAGATGAATTGGCCGGCACCGAAGTCCTGGTAACTGTCCTGGATGTCGTCGAGCAGGTGGCCCATCGACTGCAAGCCGGCCACCGTGTCGGGGTTCATGCCCGGCTCGAGATTCAATTTCTTCTGCAGGTTGAAGCGCCAGCGCGGCGCATCGCATGCGGCCTGCGGGTTCTGAGCGTAGTCGAGCATGCGCACCAGCGTCTGCATGTGGCCCTGCGGTTGCATGTCGCCGCCCATCACGCCGAAGCTCATCACAGGCTGTCCGTCCTTGGTCAGGAAGGCCGGGATGATGGTGTGGAAGGGCCGCTTGCCCGGTGCCACCAGGTTCGGGCTGCCGGCGCGCAGGCTGAAGCCGTGGCCGCGGTTTTGCAGGCTGACACCCCAGTCGGGAATGACCACGCCCGAGCCGAAGCCCATGTAGTTGCTCTGGATGAAACTGACCATCATCCCGCTCTCGTCGGCGGCAGTCAGGTAGATGGTGCCGCCCTTGACCGGGTTGCCGGCACCGAAGTCCTGCGCGCGCTTCGGGTCGATCAGCTTGGCGCGGCTGGCCAGATAGGCGTCGTCGAGCAGCTGCTCTGCCGTCACTTCCATGCTCGACGCTTCGGACACGAAGCGGTAGGTGTCGGCGAAGGCCAGCTTCATCGCCTCGATCTGCAGATGCATCGACGCCACGCCGTCCACCGGCAGCGCGGCCACGTCGAAGTGCGACAGCATGCCCAATGCCATCAGCGCGGCAATGCCCTGCCCGTTCGGCGGGATCTCGTGCAGCGTGTGGCCACGGTAGTCCTTGGCGATGGTCTCGACCCACTCCGGCTTGTAGCCAGCCAGATCGGCCACCGTCATCGCCCCGCCCTGCTCCTTGGCGCAGCGCGCCAGGTCCTCGGCAATTTCACCGCCATACAGCGCGGCGCCCTTGGTCTCGGCGATGGCACGCAGCGCACGCGCCGCACCGGGCATGCGGAACAGCTCGCCGACGCGCGCCGCGCGCTTGTGCGGCAGGAAGGTCTGTGCAAAACCCGGCTGCGACACCAGATCGGCCACCTGCGCGGCGAGCATCCACTTTTCGGCCAGTACCACCGGCACCATGTAGCCGCGCTCGGCGATGTCGATGGCCGGCGCCAGCAAGTCTGCAAAGGGCAGCTTGCCGAAACGCTCGCTCATCGCCACCCACGACGCCACCGCGCCCGGCACGCTCACGGAATCCCAGCCGCGCACCGGCGGTGTTTTCACGTCGGCACCGTACTTGCGATGAAAGTAGCCGGGCGTCCAGGCCGCGGGGGCCGGCCCCGAGGCATTCAGCCCATGCAGCTTCTTGCCGTCCCACAGGATGCAGAAGGCATCCGAGCCCAGCCCGTTGCTGCAGGGTTCGACGAGGGTCATCACCGCGGCGGCGGCAATGGCCGCATCGACGGCGTTGCCGCCAGCGGCCAGCATGCGCAGCCCGGCCTGCGCGCCCAGCGGGTGCGAGGTGGAAACGATGTTGCGGGCAAAGACCGGGCGGCGCGGCGTCGCGTAGCTGGCTTGCCAATCGAAATTTGAGGTCATGGACGTGGGGCGTGGTGCGGCCAAAAGCCGCCATTGTCACGCCGCCACGCAAGTGCCGCTTCAGACGGCAGCACGCGATTCGGTCCAGCGCTTCAGCTTGTCGCGCGCGCCGTTCTTTGCCGGGTCCATGGCCGCGTCGTGATTGGGTAGTTTGGCGCACAGCTCGATCACGTAGCCGTTCGGGTCGCGAAAGTAGATCGAATCGATGAAGCCGTGGTGCGAGACACCGCGCGTCTCGATGCCCTGCGCCCTGCCCTTGTCGAGCATCGGCTGCAGCACTTCAGACTCGACTTCGAGCGCGATGTGCAGGTCGAAGTCATGCTGCTGCTTGAATTCGAAGGGCATGTCCGGCGCTTCGAAAAACGCCAGGCAGGAGCCGTCGTCAAGCTGGTAGAAGCTGTGCAGCACCTTCGTGTCGCGGCCGGTCTTGGTCTGTTTGATCTCGAAGGCCTCGACCAGCGGCAAACCGAGGAAGTCTTCGTAGAACTGGCGCGTGGCTTCCGAGTCGCGGCAGCGGTAGGCGTTGTGGTGCAGTTTGCGGATCATGGTGTGGCCTGGTTCATCACACCGCCACCATCGGCTGGCCCTTCAGCGAGGCGCCGAAGCCGTCGATGGCCTCGTTGACCTTCTTCCAGCTCTTCAGCGACTTCATGCGCGCCAGCCAAGCCTGCACGTTCGGGTAGGCGGCGAAGTCGCTGCCCGTGACTTCGGCCAGGGTGACGAAGGCCGCGGCGAAGTAGTCGGCGATGGTGATCTTGTCGCCACAGAGATAGGCGTTGGCCTTGCCGAGGATATGTTCGTCGAGCACCTTCAGCCAAACCCCCGCATGCTCCTTGCCCCACTGCAGCGTGCCCGCCTGCACCTGGGCGTCGGGCCGCTTGTGATGCGCCAGGATCTGCGGATAGACGACCCCGTAGGCCAGGTCGCGGCACAGCTGCGTGTTGATCCAGTCCATGCGTTCGTTGACGCGGGCACGCTGCTGCAGGTCCTTCGGGTACAGCGGCGAATCGCTCTTGTCGGCCAGGTACTTGAGGATCGCCGAGCTTTCGGTCAGGCGGAAATCGCCGTCTTCGAGCATCGGCACGAGCTTGTTCGGGTTCAACCCGGCAAAGCTCGGCTGCATGTGCTCGCCGCTGAAGATGTCGACGACCTGCATGTCCAGCGTCATGCCGCTCTCGGCGGCGAACAGCGCCAGCGGGCGGCTGGTGGTCGAGGCGGGGTGGTAGTACAGCTTCATGCATTTCCTCCATCGATGTCGGACGCACAGCTTACCCCTGCCACAGCCACCACGTCGAGCGCAGGCATATCAATGCTCGACGAGCGCCGCCACGGCTTCGCCGATCGCCAGGCAGGCAGTGAGCCCCGGCGACTCGATGCCGAACAGGTTCACCAGCCCCGGCACGCCATGCACCGCCGCGCCCTGGATCAAGAAGTCGGCTGCCGCCTCGCCAGGGCCGGCCAACTTGGGTCGGATGCCGGCGTAGGCGGGCTGCAGCACACCCTCGGGCAGCGCCGGCCAATAGCTGCGGATGGCCTTGGCGAAGGGCATGCAGCGCACCGCGTCCACGCTGTAGTCCTCGGCGCCGAGTGCCGTCAACGACACCCATTGCACGTCGGGGCCGAAGCGCATCTGGCCGCCCAGATCGAGCGTCACATGCACGCCCAGGCCGGCTTCGTTCGGCATCGGGTAGATCAATCGCGAGAAAGCCGGACGCCCGGCACAGGCGAAGTAGTGGCCGCGCGCCCAGTGGGGCTGTGGCACATGGCTCGCATCGAGCCCGTGAAAGCGCCGCGCCAGCTGCAGCGCATGCAAACCTGCGCTGTTGACCACGCTGCTTGCGTGCAGGCGCATCGGCTCGGCCCCGCCGACCTCCAACTCGAAACCA
>JAHECC010000266.1 GCA_024641965.1 Rubrivivax sp. | reverse complement strand
CCGTGCCGATGTGCTGATGGAAAACTTCCGCCCCGGTGCGATGGCCCGGCTGGGGCTGGACGCGCAAACACTGTGCGCCGCGTTTCCACGCCTGATCTACGTGTCGATCAGCGGCTTCGGCCAGAGCGGACCTTACGCCGGCGCGCGGGTCTACGACGCGGTGATCCAGGCGGTGTCGGGTATCAGCGCCTCGCACCCGAACCAGCTCAACGGCGAACCGACGTTGCTGGCGACGACGGTGTGTGACAAGCTCACCGCGCTGAACGCCGCGCAGGCCATCGGCGCCGCGCTGTTCGCGCGCGAACGCAGCGGCCGGGGTACGCGCTTGCAGTTGTCGATGCTCGATGCCGCGCTGGCTTTCCAGTGGCCCGACGCGATGAACAACCTCAGCTTCGTCAGCAAGCCGCCGCGAGCCTTTCCCGAGTTCGGCGTGCGCCAGCGCGCCTACAAGACACGCGACGGCCACGTGGCGACGATGACGCCGCAACCCGACGAATTCGCCGCGCTGTGCAAGGGGCTCGATCATCCCGAACTGGCCACCGACCCGCGCTTTTCCACCGGGGATGCGCGGCGCCACAACGTGGCCGAACTGGTGCCGCTGCTCGAAGCACTGATCGCCGAGCGCGACACCGACGAACTGGTCGATAGCTTGCGTGCCGCTGGCGTGCCGATCGGCCGCGTCAACCAGCGCCACGAGGTGTTGGTCGATGCGCAGGTGCTGCACAACCAGGCACTGGTGGAGGTGGACCATGGCGATGCCGGCACGGTGCGTCTGGCGCGCCCAGCGGCGCGCTTCGGTATCGATGCGGGCCTCGCGCCGACGCCCGGCGCGGCGCCGCATCTGGGCCAGCACAGCCGCGAAGTGCTCGAGGAACTGGGCTACGACGCGCAGCGCATCGACGCATTGCTGGCACCGACCCAGGCCGGCCCAGGAGCGAGCCGTGACTGAGCGAGCGAGGTCCGTGTGAAGACCGGCCGGGTGCTGTGATGCGACGCGGTCCTGCACAACTGCTCGCGTTGGCCGCACTGCTCTTCAGCCTCGGTGGCGTGCCGATGGCGGCGGCCGATGCACTGCCGCGCCTGCCTTGCGGCGTGGCCCCGTTGCCGGCCTACGCGGAGCCGGGTGCGCCCCCGAATCTGCGCTCGTTGAGCGGCAAGGCCGCGCGCACGTGGACGCCGCCGTCGTGCACCGGCTGGGCGGCGATGGAGGCCGACATGATCGTCGCCCTGGCCGGCAGCTTTCGACACGAAGGCGGGATCGACGCCATCGCAGCGCGCATCGGCGCGATCTCGGCGAAGAAGGGCGTGCGCTACTGGTCGACCACCGAGAAGACCTGGCAGCCGCTGGTCAACGATGCCTTCGCGCTCTCCGGGCCCGATCCGTTGCAGCGACGCGCCGATTTCAGCGCGGCAACCATCAAGCCGGGGCAGACGCTTTACTACGCGCAGAACGACAACCGCACCATGGGCGATTGTGTGTTTCGAGAGCGTGTGGTGGTGGCCGACCACGACCGGCTGATGATCGAGAGCGAGAACGTCTCGCCGCTGAAGAAGATGATCATCACGCTCTTCGAACCCGGCGAGATGCAGACCGTGTATTTCATCGAACGGCGCGCGCCCGGCGTCTGGGGCTTCTACAGCCTGACGCGCGTGCGTATGGCCTCCAGCCTGCTGCCCACCGGCAGCGACGCGTCCTACATCAACCGCTCGGCGGCCCAGTTCCGTCACATTGCCGGAATTCCCACCGACCAGGAGCCGCCGGCGGCGCGCTGAACCCCGAAGTCCCATGCGCGCTGCATGGGTCAACTCCCCGGAGAACAAACATGGTCCTGCTCGAATTCTCGATGGCACCACGCGGCGTCGGCGAAAGCCTCAGCGCGCACGTGGCGCGCATCGTCGACATCATCGACAAGAGCGGCGTGCCGTACCAGCTCACGCCGATGGGCACCATCCTCGAGGGCGAATGGCCCGAGCTGATGGCCGTGGTCACCGACTGCTTCGAATTGCTGCGTGCCGAGTTCCCGCGCGTCGGCGTCAGCCTGAAGGCCGACTACCGCGCAGGGCCCGGCGGGCGGCTCAGCGCCAAGACCGACAAGGTGCAACAGGTCCTCGGGCGCAAGCTCAGCACCTGAGCACCTTGCCAGCGCGCGGGCCGCCTCGCGGCTTCATCGCACGCCAGCCAGCGCGCCGGCACAATGGTCGCTTCCATCACGATCCAGGAGCGGCCATGAAGGGCGATGCCAAGGTGCTGCAGCACCTGAATGCACAACTGAAGAACGAACTCACTGCCATCAACCAGTACTTCCTGCACTACCGCATGTTGAAGAACTGGGGCTACCACCGCATGGCCAAGCATGAGCACGACGAGTCGGTCGGCGAAATGAAGCACGCCGACCAGCTGATGGACCGCATCCTGATGATCGAAGGCCTGCCCAACCTGCAGGACCTGGGCAAGCTGCTCATCGGCGAGACGCCGGTTGAGATCCTGCAGTGCGACCTGAAGATCGAGATGGCTTCGGTGACGACGCTGAAGGACGGCATCGCGCACTGCGAGTCGGTGCGCGACTATGTCTCGCGCGACCTGTTGGCCAGCATCCTCGACGATACCGAGGAGCATGTGGACTATCTGGAAACGCAGATCGCACTGGTGGCGCAGATTGGCGAACCCAACTGGCTGCAGTCGCAGGTGGGTGAGGCCGGTTGATTCGCAGACCTGGGGCGGCTCGCTTCTTTGTATTGCGAATCATTCCTATTTTGTCTAGACTGCGGCGCAGGATACGCAAACCCCTGGACCCGTCACATGATCGTCTGCCTTTGCCACCGCGTTTCGGACCGCGACATCGTGCAAGCGGTGCGCGATGGCACGCACAGCTTCGAGTTGCTGCAGGCGCAGACGCTGGTGGCCACCTCCTGTGGCAGTTGTCGCGACTGTGCGCGCCAGGTCTTCGACGACGCGCGCGCCCGCTGCAGTCCGCTCGCGGTGAGCGGCGTCGTGTTGCGCGGCCCGCAGCCCAGCCCCGCCTGACGGCGTCAGTCTCGGCGTCGCGGCAACAGGTTCACGACCTGGACACGCTGCGTGGCCGCGGCGGCCGGCTGGCGCAACCCGCACCCATCACAACTGCAGCCCGTGGGCTTGCTCTCCGCAGACGTGCCGAGCCTGGCCGATGCACCCCGCCGCAGCACAGCCGCGCAGCGCTGCCGCCACGGCAGGGGCAGCAGGGCATACAGCACATGCCCCGCGCACAGTCCCACGATCGCGGCGGTCAGCCAGGCCTGCAGCATCAGCCACCCCCCAGCCACAGGCTGACCCGGTAGGCGACGAAGGCCGCCAGGTAGGCCAGCGCGAACATGTAGCCCAGCATGACCAGCGGATAACGCCAGGAATTGGTCTCGCGCTTGGTCACGGCCAGTGTCGAGATGCATTGCGGCGCGAACACGTACCACGCCAGCAGCGCATGGGCCGTGGCCAGCGACCAGCCCTGCGCGATGATCGGCGTCAGGCTGTCGGCCACCGCGTCGCCGGCCGCCGACAGCGCATACACGGTTCCCAGCGCGCCCACCGCCACCTCGCGTGCCGCCATGCCCGGCACCAGCGCGATGGCGATCTGCCAGTTGAAGCCGATCGGCGCGAACAGCGGCTGCAAGACCTGCCCCAGCCAGCCGGCGGCGCTGTACTGGATCGCCGGCCCCATGGCCCCGGCAGGCGGCGATGGATAGCTGGACAGGAACCACAGCACAACCATCAGCGAAAAGATGATGCCGCCGACACGGCGCAGGAAGATGCGCGCGCGCTCCCACAGGCCGATCGCCAGGTTGCGCAGGCCGGGGCGGCGGTAGGGCGGCAGCTCCAGCATCAGCGGCTGGTAGCGGCTTCTCATCCACACGCGCTTGAAGACCCAGGCCACGCCCATCGCCGACAGCACGCCGGCCACGTACAGGCTGAACAGCGTGAGCCCGCGCAGATCGAAGGGGCCGACATGGCGTGCCGGCACGAAGGCGCCAATGAGCAGCGCGTACACCGGCAGCCGCGCCGAGCAGGTCATCAGCGGCGCGACCATGATCGTCGCCAGCCGGTCCTTCCAGTTGGCGATGGTGCGCGTGGCCATGATGCCCGGCACCGCGCAGGCAAAGCTCGACAGCAGCGGAATGAAGGCGCGGCCCGACAGCCCGACGCGGCCCATCAGGTTGTCGAGCAGGAAGGCGGCGCGCGGCAGGTAGCCCGAGTCTTCGAGCAGCAGGATGAAGAAGAACAGGATCAGGATCTGCGGCAGGAACACCAGCACGCTGCCGGCACCGGCGATGATGCCGTCGACGAGCAGGCTGCGCAGCGGGCCCTCGGCCATGTGCGCGGTGATCCAGGCACCGGTGGCGTTCATGCCTTCGCGAATCAGTTCCATCGGCGCATTGGCCCAGGCAAACACCGCCTGGAACACCAGGAACAGCACCACCGCCAGCAGCGCCAGCCCCCACACGGGATGCATCGCCACGGCATCGATGCGCGCTTGAAAGCGCTGTGTGCGCGGTGCATGCGGTGCGGCCAGCGCCAGGATGCGCCGCACCTCGGCGTGCAACTCGGCGGGCGATGCGGCGGCGCCCTGCGCCATGGCGCCAAGGCCATGCCGACTCGCGTCGCGCGTGCGT
>JAHECC010000079.1 GCA_024641965.1 Rubrivivax sp. | reverse complement strand
CGGCCGCCGTGGTGGCCAGCGACAGCTCCTTGGCGTCGAGTCGCAGCGCGGGCAGGGCGAGCAGCTGCCGGGGTTGTTCGAGCCGCAAGCCGGACAGGGACAAGCCCGCCTTGGCCATGCGAAGCTTCAGCGTCGCGGGCTCGAATTCCGCTTCGACGGCACCCTCGAAGCCCAGCGCGTCGAACACAGCGTTGCGCTGCTGCGCCGCGTCGGCGTATTGCGCCGCAATGCCCGCCACCTCGACCTGGGCGATCGACACGCGCCACGGTGCAGCGGCCACCGGCGTGCCAGGCTGCGGGGCTGCAGGCTCGACGGGGGGAGGCGGCGTGCCGGTGCGCGCGAGCAGAGCCCAGTCCAGGCGGCCGTTTGTGTCCATCGACGCGGCGATCCGCCCGTTGGCCAATGCGACGCTGTCGAATGCGAGTTCGCGCCGGCCCAGGTCGACGCGCCCCTGGCGCAGGGCCCCTCGTTCGAGCATCAGCAACGGTGCGCTGTCTTCGGCGGCGGACAGCGACAGACCCGTCACCGCGACATCGATGCCCTGTGCACTGCCTTCGAGTTGACGGTTGGCGCCGAAGCCGAGTGCAAATTCGGCCGCCAGATCGATCTGCCCCGTGGATGCGGCAACGGCGACCTGGCGCGACAGCGAGCGCACCAGCGTGGCCACTTGCAGCGCTTTCAGCGCCAGCCGCCCCTTGGCGGCGAACGGGTCCAGCGCCAGCTCACCCCGGGTGTCGAATGTCTCTCCGGCCTGCGTCGCCGCTGTCAGGTGAAAGGAGCCCGGGGGCGCGCCGGCGAGGGTCGACAGCGCGTCGACTTCGATCGCGAGCGGTGCGATGCTTGTGATGGCCGGCTCTGCAAGCCATTGATCCAAGACGTCGATGCGCGCATCGCTCAAGGCCAGGCGCCGGAGGCTGACGCGCGGCAGTTCCGCATCGTCCGAGGGCTCGCTCGGCTCGCTGCCCAGGCGCTCGACCAGGGCCTGGAAATTGTGCCGGCCTTGCTTGTCGATCTCGAAATGCAGCTGAGGCGATTCCAGCGTGGCGACCGCAACGGTCCAGACGCGGTCGATGGCGCTGCGTGCGGGCTCGAAATCGATGAACAGGCGCTTGAAGCGCAGCATCGGTCCCCCTTGCGGACCGGTCAGCACCAGGTCGTTGACTTCGAACTTGAAGGCCAGCGGGTCGAAGCGCACCTGGCCCAGGCTCAGGCCATGCCCGAGCTTGTCGCGCACCTGTTTCTCGGCCTGCCATTTCAGCGCGGCCGGCAGTGCGACATAGCCGAGCAACAGGTACAGCAGCAGCAACGCCACGGTGACAATGACCGGCGTGCTGAGGAGGATTTTTCGCAGTCTGTTGAGCAAGTCGAGCCGTTCGTCCTGACGCATGCCTGATCGAGCTGTCTCGACCCGGCGCGTCTCGCGTCGTATTTCGAAAACAGTCTAAACGTATGGCCCCACGGCATCCCGCCACGGGGTATCGGCCGCGCTCTCGATGCTCACATTCTCGCGGCTCGCGCCGCTGCGTGTCGAAGGCGCTCGACAATGGCCTCTTGCGAAGCGACGGCCCCATCGCGGTCTGGTCGATCCCCACGTCCCATCTCAAGAGGAAGAAGCGAACATGAGCACCGAACCCATAGCCTGCGACCCCGAGGTGATCCGCCGCCTGGCCGAGGTCTCCACGGCCACACTGACGACAGTGCTTCTGAAGAAGGGACTGCGCAACGTCTGGCTGCGTGGCACGCGGCCGCTCGCACCCGGCCAGACGCGGCAGATCGGCCGCGCCTTTACGTTGCGTTTCGTGCCGGCGCGCGAAGACCTGGCCACGCCCGCGTCGTGGGGCTCGCCGATCTCCACGCGCGCAGCCATCGAGGCCATGCCTGCCGGCTGCATTGCCGTGGTCGGTGCGATGGGCGTGACCGATGCCGGCATCTTCGGAGACATCCTTTGTGCGCGCATGCGCAGACGCGGCGTGGCAGCGCTGGTCAGCGACGGCGTGGTGCGCGACCTCGAAGGCGTGCTCGGCACCGGACTGCCGGTGTGGTGCCAGGGTACGGCCGCGCCGCCTTCGGTGGCGGGGCTGACCTTCGTCGGCTGGCAGGAGCCGATCGCCTGCGGCGGCGTCGCGGTGTTTCCCAACGACCTGATCGTCGTCGACCAGGACGGTGCGGTGCTGGTGCCGTCCGAGCTGATCGACGCTGTGACTAGCGAGGCGGTCGAGCAGGAACGCCTGGAAGGCTGGATCATGGGCGAGGTCGCCGCCGGCGCGGCGCTGCCGGGCCTGTATCCGCCCAACCAGGAGAATGCCGAGCGCTACCGGGCCTGGGCGCAGGCTCAGCGCCCGCGCAGCTGATGTTGCCGTAATGCACTCGTCGTCGATGACCTCGGCGTCCACGCGTCAATCGGACTGGATCGAGAGCCTGTACGAACGGCTGGCCGACGACGGCGACGGCCGAGTGTGCCGTGCCATCAGCGACGAAGCCTGCCAGGCGGTGCCGGGGAACTTCGTCCGAATGCTGGTTGCCAGCACGCTCAGTGGCCTGGCCGACAAGTTGGCCAGCGCGAAAACGACGCTGCCCTGGCTGCTGGCCCAGGCCGGCGCGCCGGGCTGGATGCTTGGCTTGCTGGTGCCGATTCGCGAATCGGGGTCGATGCTGCCGCAACTTCTGATCGGCGCGGCGGTGCGTCGTCTGGCCCTGCGCAAATGGGTTTGGGTCGCCGGCGCGATGCTGCAGGCGGCCTGCCTGGCGGCGCTCGGCGGCGTCGCGCTGGCGCTGCAGGGTGCTGCCGCCGGTTGGGCGCTGCTGGGCCTGCTTGTTGCCTTCAGCCTGGCCCGCGGCGCCTGCTCGGTGGCCTACAAGGACGTGCAGGGCAAGACCATCCCGAAGACGCGCCGCGGACGGCTGTCCGGCTGGATCAGCGCCGCGGCCGGGTTGGCGGTGTTGGCGGTTGGCTTGATGCTGGGCCGCTTGAATGCGCAGCTCTCCACCTCCGCCATCGCCGGCTTGCTGCTGGCTGCGGCCTTGTGCTGGGCGCTGGCCGGCATGGCCTTCGCGCGCATCGTCGAGCAACCGGGTGCCACCGACGGTGGCGTCAACGGCCTGAACGAGGCCTGGGCCAAGCTGGCGCTGTTGCGCGACGATGTTCCGTTCCGTCAGTTCGTTGTCGCGCGCGCCATGGCATTGGGCTCTGCACTGGCCGCGCCTTTCTACATCGTGTTGGCGCGCGACGCGCTGGGCGGCTCGGTGGCGCTGCTGGGCGCTTTCGTCGCGGTCGAAGGACTGGCCGGATTGGCGAGCTCGCCGTTATGGGGGCGCTGGGCCGATCGATCGAGCCGCCGGGTCTTCGCCGCGGGCTGCAGCGCTGCGGCGCTGCTGTCCATCGCGGTGGCGTTCTGGTCGTGGCTGGCCCCGCCAGCCGAAGCTTCGCGCTGGTTCTACCCGGTCGCATTCTTTGCGCTGGGCGTGGCCCATGCCGGGGTGCGCCTGGGGCGCAAGACCTATGTCGTCGACATGGCCGATGGCAACCGCCGCACCGACTATGTTGCCGTCGGCAACTCGGTGATTGGCGTGCTGCTGCTCGCCGCCGGCCTGGGCGGCGCGCTGCTGGCGGCGCTGTCGGTGCCCGCGGTCGTGGCACTGGCCGGCCTCGCCGGGCTCATCGGTGCCGGATTGAGCCTGCGTTGGCGCGAGGTGTCGGATTGAGCGACGGCGCGCACCCTCTCGCGCTCTCAGGCCTTCGACTCCAGCACGGCCGCGTTCACCATCGTGCGCAGTTCGCGCCGGATCGGGTACAGGCTGGAGGGCATGAACTGCGTCAGGAAGACGACGCAGATGTCCTCCACCGGGTCGATCCAGAAGGCGGTGGACGCCGCGCCGCCCCACCAGTACTCCCCCGGCGATCCGGCGACCATGGTCTTTGCCACATCGGTGGTCATGGCGAATCCCAGGCCGAAGCCCACGCCCTTGAAGATGGCCTCGCTGAACAGCGAGATCGACAGATCCGACAGATCCTTGCCGCCCGGCAGATGGTTGGCGCGCATCAGCGCCAGCGTTTTCGGGCTGATCAGCCGCGCCTCGCCCAGCGCACCGCCGCGGCGCAGGCATTCGCAGAATCGCAGGTAGTCGGCAGCAGTGGAGACCAGGCCGCCACCGCCCGAGGGCGTGGCCGGTGGTGTGCGGAAATCGCCCAGCGCGGTCAGCGGCACCAGCTTGCCTTCGGGCCCGTGGGCGTAGCACTCGGCCAGGCGCGCGGCCTTGTCGTCGCCGACGTGAAATGCGGTGTCCACCATGCCCAGCGGCTCGAAGATGTGGCGGCGCAGGTACTCGTCGAATGACAGACCCGAAATCTTGCCCACCAGGTAGCCCAGCACGTCGGTCGAGACCGAATAGTTCCACGTGGTGCCTGGCGAGAACTCCAGCGGCACCTCCGACAGCGCTTCGATGAAGGCGTCCAGCCCATCGCCCTGTGCGAAGGGGTCGATCTTGTTCGCCCGGTAGGCGGCGTCGACATTGGTGCGCGACTGGAAGCCGTAGGTCAGCCCTGATGTGTGGCGCAACAGATCGATGATACGCATCGGCGCCTCGGTGGGTCGGGTCTGCCAGCCCGGCGGCGTGCCGGGCAAGCCGTTGCCGCCGGCGACATATACGCCCAGTTCGCGCCATGAAGGGATGTAGCGGTGCACCGGGTCGTCCAGCGACACCAGGCCTTGCTCTACCAGCATCATGAAAGCCACGCTGGTGATCGGCTTGGTCATGGAATAGATGCGCACGATGCTGTCCTCGCGCAGCGGCGCGCCGCTTTCCAGCGAGGCCTTGCCGAGCACGCTGTGGTGCACGACCTGGCCGTCGCGCGCCACCAGCAGCTGGGCGCAGGGCAGGCGGGCGTTGTCGATATAGCGTTCGGCGAGAAAGCGGTCGATGCGCTTCAGGCGCGTCGAGCACATGCCTACGGATTCGGGCGTGGCGGTCATTTGCATCTCGGTTGCGATGGAATGCCGGCTATTGTCCCGCGACGCGTAGGGTCTTATCCGCTCTGGGAGGCCCATGCCGTCGGCACCTTTGTGGTGCGTCGCCACGTCGATCACGATCGTTACTATATTTGTGTCAATGTATGATCGCGGGTTCGGCTGTGCGAACATCGTGGTTCACGAATGTCGCCGAGCTCGAAGCGACAAGGAGGGGTGATGACAACAGAAACAGGCAAAGCAGTGCGCCGCGTCGCGGCGTCGAAACCGGCGGTGAAACGCAAGACCAAGGCAGCACCGACCGAGCAGGTTGCAGAGGTGGTTGCCGAAATCATCGAGGCGCCATCGCAGGGCTTGACGCCGATCGGCGATCAGGACGTGTTCTTCTTCCGCGAAGGCACGCATGCGCGGCTGTACCGCTTCTTCGGCTGCCACCTCGGCGACGGGCGCGCCCGCTTCACGGTCTGGGCGCCGAATGCCCGTTCGGTGGCGGTGATCGGCGACTTCAACGACTGGGACGACACGCGCCATGTCGCGAATGTGCGTTGGGACGGTTCGGGTCTGTGGCAGGTGGAGGTGCCCGATGTGCACCATGGCCAGCGCTACAAGTACGTGATCTGGACGGAACGCGGGGACCGGCTGGAAAAGGCCGATCCCTTCGCGCGTTATGCCGAGAACGCGCCGGCAACGGCGTCGATCGCCTGGGACGCGAGCGACTACGAATGGAACGACGCCGCCTGGATGGACCAGCGGCCCAGCCGCAATGCGCTGGATTCACCGATGTCGGTATATGAAGTGCACCTGGGCTCGTGGCGGCGGCGCGCCGACGGCACTTTCCTGGGCTATCGCGAAGCGGCGACGCAGCTGGCAGCCTATGTCACGGGCATGAATTTCACACACGTGGAGCTGATGCCCATCACCGAGCACCCGTTCTACGGCTCCTGGGGCTACCAGTGCACCGGCTATTTCGCGCCGACCTCGCGCTACGGCACGCCGCAGGACTTCAAGTTCCTGGTCGACACGCTGCACCAGGTGGGCGTGGCGGTGATCCTGGACTGGGTGCCTTCGCACTTCCCTGCCGATGCGCATGGGCTGGCGCAGTTCGACGGCAGCCATCTGTATGAGCACGCCGACCCGCGGCAGGGCTTCCACCCGGAGTGGAACTCCTCGATCTTCAACTTCGGCCGCAACGAGGTGCGGGCATTCCTGCTGTCCAGCGCGATGTACTGGCTCGACGAGTTCCACATCGACTCGCTGCGTGTCGATGCGGTGGCCTCGATGCTGTACCTGGACTATGCACGCAATCACGGCGAATGGATCCCGAACCGCCATGGCGGGCGCGAGAACCTCGAAGCCATCAGCTTCCTGCAGTTGCTCAACGCCTCGGCCTACCGCGACCACCCGGGCGTGCAGGTCATCGCCGAGGAATCCACGGCCTGGCCGATGGTGTCGCGGCCCACCGACATGGGCGGCCTGGGTTTCGGCATGAAGTGGAACATGGGCTGGATGCACGACGCGCTGGCCTACATGCGCCAGAACCCGGTGCACCGGCGCTACCACCACAACCTGCTGACCTTCTCGATGATGTATGCGTTCACCGAGAACTTCATGCTCCCGCTGTCGCACGACGAAGTGGTCTACGGCAAGGGTTCGCTGATCAACAAGATGCCGGGCGACGAATGGCAGCAGTTCGCCAATCTGCGCCTGCTGTTCGGACACATGTGGGCACACCCGGGCAAGAAGCTGGTGTTCATGGGGGGCGAGATCGGCCAGCGCGCCGAGTGGGCGCACGACGGCGCCGTCGACTGGCGCGCGCTCGAGCACGACCCGCACCGCGGTCTGCAACGCTGGGTCGAGGACCTGAACCGCCTGTACCGCGCCAAGCCGGCGCTGTACGAGCTGGATTTCGAGCCCGCCGGCTTCGAATGGATCAACCCCGACGACGCCGAGCACAGCGTGCTCAGCTACCTGCGCAAGGCGCGCGACGGCAGTACGTTGCTGGTGGTGGTCAATTTCACGCCGGTGCCTCGTGACAACTACATGGTCGGCGTGCCGAAGGCCGGGCGCTGGCGCGAGCTGTTGAACAGCGACGCCAAGCTGTATGGCGGTAGTGGCATCGGCAATTTGAGCATGACGAAAACCGTGCCGACGGCCACGCACGGCCGTTTCCAGTCGCTGAACCTGCGCCTGCCGCCGCTGGGCGTGCTGATCTTCGAGCATGAAGGGGGCAAGGCATGAGCGTAGATAAGACCGTCACCCCGATCGGGGTCCGCGAAGGCCGCGTGCGCGTGGTCATCGAAAGCGTCGAACCCAGCGTCGACGGTGGGCGATTTGCGGTCAAGCGCGTTGCCGGCGACACCGTGGTGGTCGAAGCCGACTGCTTCGCCGACGGCCACGATGTCGTCGCCTGCCAGTTGCTGTGGCGGCGCGAAGGCGCCAAGGCCTGGGACATCGAGCCGATGCTGGCCCTGGGCAACGATCGCTGGCGCGCAAGTTTCCGCGTCGACAGCATCGGCGCCTGGCAGTACACGGTGCGTGCCTGGGTCGACCCGTTCCTGTCCTGGCGCCACGACTTCGAGCGCCGCATCGATCTCGACGATGTGCGCGTGGCTGCGCTCACCGGGGCCAAGCTCATCGAACAGGCCGCTGCACGCGCCGCGGCGTCGGAGGAAAGCACGTTGCTGCTTGCCTGGTCACGTGAGCTGGTCAAGGTGGTGAAGGCCGATGCTGCGCTCGAGGCCATCAAACGCCTCGGCCTGGACGAGGCGCGCGGCCTGGTGGCGGCGCGGCACCCTGATCTGTCCTATGCGCAGACCGATCCGGTGATCTACCCGTTGACGGTCGAGCGCGAGCGCGCCCGCTTTTCATCGTGGTACGAGTTCTTTCCGCGCTCGGCCGCGGGCGACGGCAAGCGCCACGGCACTTTCGCCGACTGCGAGGACTGGCTGCCCTACGTGCAGCGCATGGGTTTCGATGTGCTCTATTTCCCGCCGATCCACCCGATCGGCCGGCAACGGCGCAAGGGCAAGAACAACACGCTGGAGCCGACGGCGGACGACGTGGGCAGCCCCTGGGCGGTCGGCACGACCGAAGGTGGGCACGACGCCATCCTGAACGAACTGGGCACGCTTGCCGACTTCCAGCGCCTGCTGAAGCGCGCCGGCGAGCATGGCATCGAAGTGGCGCTGGACATCGCTTTCCAGTGCGCGCCCGACCACCCGTGGGTCACCGAACATCCCGAGTGGTTCAAGAAGCGTGCCGACGGCAGCATCCAGTACGCCGAGAATCCGCCCAAAAAGTACCAGGACATCTACCCGCTGGATTTCGAATCCGGGCAATGGCCCGAAATGTGGCTCGGGCTGGTCGGCGTGTTCGAGTACTGGGCAGAGCAGGGCGTGCGCATCTTCCGCGTCGACAACCCGCACACCAAGGCCTTCCCGTTCTGGGAGTGGGCCATCGCGCGGTTGCGCAAGACCTGGCCGGACCTGATCTTCCTGTCCGAGGCCTTCACGCGCCCGCGTGTCATGCACCGACTGGCCAAGGTGGGCTTCAGCCAGTCCTACACCTACTTCAGCTGGCGCAACACAAAGCAGGAACTGACCGAGTACTTCACCGAACTGAGCCAGGGGCCGGGGCGCGAGTACTTCAGGCCCAATGCCTGGCCGAACACGCCCGACATCCTGCCGCAGGCGCTGCAGTACGGCGGCCGGCCGACCTTCATGGCACGCGTGGCGCTGGCGGCCACGCTGGCCGCCAACTTCGGCCTGTACGGCCCGGCCTACGAGTTGCTGGACCACCGTGCCTTGCGCGAGGGCGGTGAGGAATACCTCGATTCGGAGAAGTTCCAGCTGCGCGCCTGGGACCGCGAGCGTGGCGATTCGCTGGCCGATTTCATCGCCACGCTGAACACCGTGCGGCACGAGAATGCGGCGCTGCAGAACGACGCCGGGCTGCACTTTCTGGACATCGACAACGACGAACTGATTGCCTATGCCAAGGTCACGCCGGATCTGTCGAACATCGTGGTGTGCGTCGTCAACCTCGATTCGCACAATGTGCAAAGTGGCTGGCTGCAACTGGACCTGAGTGCGCTGGGCATGGAGCCGCTGCAGAGCTACCAGATGTACGACGCGATCAGCGGCGCGCACTTCCTGTGGCATGGCGAGCGCAATTTCGTCAGCCTCGATCCGCATCGCAGCCCTGTGCATGTGATGCAGATGCGCCGGCACCCGAAGCGCGAACAAGATTTCGACTACTTCGTTTGAGGGGATGCCTTTGAAATCCGAACCGGCTACAGAAGTCGCCGCGCTGCACGGCGCGCTGCGCGAAGGGGATACGCAGTGGTACAAGGATGCGGTCATCTACGAACTGCATGTCAAGGCCTATGCCGACGCCAACGGCGATGGCATCGGTGACTTCGCCGGCCTGACGCAGCGCCTGGACCATGTGCAGTCGCTGGGCGTCAACACCATCTGGCTGCTGCCCTTCTATCCGTCGCCGCTGCGCGACGACGGGTACGACGTGGCCGACTACGAAGGCGTGCATCCTTCCTACGGCACGCTCGACGACTTCAAGGGCTTCGTCGTCGAGGCGCACAAGCGCGGGCTGCGCGTCATCACCGAACTGGTGGTGAACCACACCAGCGACCAGCATCCCTGGTTCCAGGCCGCGCGCAAGGCGCCGAAGGGTTCGCCCGAGCGCAACTTCTACGTCTGGACCGACGACCCCAAGCTGTACAGCGGCACGCGCATCATCTTCACCGACACCGAGAAGTCCAACTGGACCTACGACGAGGTGGCGGGCCAGTACTTCTGGCACCGATTCTTCAGCCACCAGCCCGACCTGAACTTCGACAACCCGGCGGTGATCGAGGCGGTGCTGAAGACCATGGAATACTGGCTCGAGATGGGCGTGGACGGCTTCCGGCTGGACGCCATTCCCTACCTCATCGAGCGCGACGGCACCAGCAACGAGAACTTGCGCGAGACGCACGACGTCATCAAGAAGGTGCGCCAGCGCATCGACGAGAAGTACCCTGGCAAGCTGCTGCTGGCCGAGGCCAACATGTGGCCCGAGGACGTGCGCGAGTACTTCGGCGACGACGACGAATGCCACATGGCGTACCACTTCCCGCTGATGCCGCGCATGTACATGGCCATCGCGCAGGAAGACCGCCATCCGGTGGTGGAGATCCTGGCGCAGACGCCCGAGATCCCGCCCAACTGCCAATGGGCCATCTTCCTGCGCAACCACGATGAGCTGACGCTGGAGATGGTGACCAGCAAGGAGCGCGACTACCTGTACCGCATGTACGCCTCGGACACGCGTGCGCGCATCAACCTGGGCATTCGCCGCCGCCTGGCGCCGCTGCTGGAGAACGACCGTGCGCGCATCGAGCTGCTGAACAGCCTGCTGCTGTCGATGCCGGGCACGCCGGTGATGTACTACGGCGACGAGATCGGCATGGGCGACAACATCTTCCTCGGCGACCGCGACGGTGTGCGCACGCCGATGCAGTGGACGTCCGACCGGAATGGCGGATTCAGCCGCGCCGACCCGCAACGTGTGTACCTGCCGGCGATCCAGGATCCGATCTACGGCTACGAGGCGCTGAACGTCGAGGCGCAGTCGCGCGAGACCTCGTCGCTGCTCAACTGGACGCGGCGCATGCTGGCGGTGCGCGCCACCTCGCATGCCTTCGGGCGCGGCCGCTTCACCATGCTCCACCCCGGCAACCGCAAGGTATTGGCCTATGTGCGCGAGTACGAGGACGACACCATCCTGTGCGTGGCCAACGTCAGCCGCACCGCCCAGCCGGTGGAGCTTGAGTTGCGCCAGTTCAAGGGCCGCGTGCCGGTGGAGATGGCCGGGCGCAATGCCTTCCCGCCGATCGGCGATCTGACCTACCTGTTGACGCTGCCGGCCTACGGCTTCTTCTGGTTCCGCCTGTCCGTCGATGCGGAGCCGCCGAGCTGGCACGCCGAGACACGCTCGCTGGACGACCTGCCCACGCTGGTGCTGTTCGACGCCTGGAACAGCTTCTTCCGCAGCCGCGTCGTGCCCTGGCGCATGGGCCTGGCCGACAAGACGCGCGCGCAGTTCGAGCGCGAGTTGCTGCCGCGCTTCATGCAGTACCAGCGCTGGTTCGGTGCCAAGGGCGACACGCTCGAGCGGGCCAGCATCATCGACCATGCGCTGCTTGATGCCGATGACAAGCCCTGGCTGCTGGGCATCGTGGAAGCGGTCGGCGCGGCCGGCACGTCGCGTTACTTCGTGCCGCTGACCCTGGCCTTCGACGACCATGACGAAGAGCGCACGCGCGCGCTGGCCGGTCTGGCAGTGACCAAGGTGCGCCAGCAGGCCGAAATGGGGCTGATTGCCGACGCCATGGGCGACGTGGCGTTCTGCCGCGCGCTGGTCTCGGCCATCGGCTCGGGCAAGTCGCTGCGCACCGACGGCGGCAGCCTGCGCTTCTCCGCCGGCAAGGGATTCAAGGACGTCGTCGGCGACGCGCTCGACCACGACACGCCGCTGCATCGCCTGACCACGAGCAGCAACTCGATCAGCCTGCTCGGCCAGAGCCTGTTCCTCAAGGCCTACCGACGGCTGCAACCCGGGCTGAACCCCGAACTCGAAATGGGCCGCTTCCTGACCGACGTGGCGGCTTTCGCCTACAGCGTGCCGGTGGCCGGCAGCGTCGAGTGGGTGGATGCCGAGGGCAAGGTCTGGACGCTGGCGCTGCTGCAGGCGCAGATGCCGAACCAGGGCGACGCCTGGACCGCCACTGTCGATCCGTTGAAGCGCCTGCTGGAAAGCTCGCGCACCGAAGGCTCCGAGCCGGAAGCAGCCATCGCCGCGATGGCCGAGCACATGCAGTTGCTGGGCCAGCGCGTGGCCGAGTTGCACGTCGCGCTGGCGCAGCGCAGCGGCGATGCCGCCTTCGACCCGGAACCCATGGTCGCGGCCGATCTGGGCCCGTGGTGCGACGCGGTCAGCGCCGAGTGCCGTCAGACGCTGGAACAGCTGGGTCGCGCCGGCGGCGATACCTGGCAGCCCGCACTCAAAGAGCTGGCGGCCAAGGTCGCGAGTGCGGCGCCGGCGCTGCAAGCGCGCATCGACGCGGTCGCGGCGGGCCCCGCGCCGGCGCACCTGAAGACACGCCTGCACGGTGACCTGCATCTGGGCCAGGTGCTGGTGTGCCGCGATGATTTCCTGATCATCGATTTCGAGGGCGAGCCGCAGCGCAGCTTCGAGCAGCGGCGGCACAAGCATTCGGCGCTGCGCGACGTGGCCGGCATGCTGCGCTCCTTCGACTATGCGCAGCACACCGCGCTGCACCAGGCAGCGCAGCACCCGGGCGACGTGGAACGCCTGGCACCGCTGGCGCGGCGCTGGGAACAGCGCATGCGCAGTGGCTTTCTGCAGACCTATGCCGAGGTGGCGGTGGCTGGCGGCCTGTACGCCGACGCGGCCGGCTTTGCCGCGGTACGGCCACTGCTCGACCTGTTCGAGCTGGAGAAGGCGCTGTACGAGTTGCGCTACGAAATCGACAACCGGCCCGACTGGGTGGCCGTGCCGCTGAGCGGCATTGCCAGTCTGGCCGGTCTTGACCACTGACCCAGGAGCCAAGATGCAAGAACTCAACGTCATGTTCGAGCCCGTTCGCGGCCTGCTGATGCAGATCGGCGGGTACCTGCCGCGGCTGGCCATTGCGGTGGGCATCCTGGTGGTGGGCTGGCTGCTGGCCAAGGCCTTCCGCTTCAGCGTGGTCAAGGCGCTGCGCGCGCTGAACTTCCATGTGCTCACCGAGCGCGCCGGCATCGACGGCTTCCTGCAGCAAGGCGGCACCGACAAGGACAGCACCGACCTGTTCGGCTGGCTGGCCTATGCGCTGGTCATCCTGGCGAGCCTGATCCTGGCCTCCAACAGTTTGGACCTGACGCATGTCACCGACCTGCTCGGCAAGGTGGTGTTCTTCCTGCCGCGCTTGCTGGTGGCGCTGCTGGTGGTGATCTTCGGCAGCTACTTCGCACGTTTCATCGGCGGTGCGGTGCGCGGCTACTGCAAGCGTGTGGCCATCAGCGACGGCGACCTGCTGGGCAGCGCGGCGCAGTACGGCATCATGGTCTTCGTCGTGCTGCTGGCCATCGACCACCTCGACATAGGCGGTGGGTTGATCCAGCAGACCTTCTTGATCCTGCTCGCCGGCGTGGTCTTTGCCGGCGCGTTGGCGCTGGGTCTGGGCGCGCGCGACCGCGCCGCCTTGCTGATCGAACGCTGGTTCCCGCCTGAAGACGATAAAGACAAGGCCAAGGTCCGGCGTTGATGCACCATGCGCCGACCATCGACGCGCTCTGGCCCGGTCTGCCGTACCCGCGCGGCGCCACCTGGAATGGCATGGGCGTCAATTTCGCGTTGTTCTCCGAAAACGCCGAGAAGGTCGAGTTGTGCCTGTTCGACCCCAGCGGACGGCACGAAGTGCAGCGCATCGAGCTGCGCGAACGCACCGATCAGATCTTCCACGGCTTCCTGCCGCAGGCGCGGCCCGGGCTTCTCTACGGCTACCGTGTCTACGGTCCGTACAAGCCCAGGCAGGGCCATCGCTTCAATGGCCACAAGCTGGTGCTGGACCCGTACGCGCGGCAGATCGTCGGCAAGCTGCGCTGGCACGATGCGCTGTTCGGCTACCGGATAGGGCACGGCGAGACCGACCTGAGTTTCGACCGGCGCGACAGCGCCGCCTACATGCCGCGCTGCAAGGTCGTCGAGACGGCCTTCAGCTGGGGCGATGACCAGCCGCCGATGGTGCCGTGGCACGACACGGTCATCTACGAGGCCCACGTGCGCGGGCTGACGATGCAGCACCCCGACGTGCCGGAGCCGCTGCGCGGTACCTATGCGGGATTGAGCTGCGCGCCGGTGGTGGACTATCTCAAGCGCCTGGGCGTGACCACGCTCGAGCTGATGCCGGTGCATGCCTTCGTCGACGACCGTTACCTGATCGACAAGGGCCTGAGCAACTACTGGGGCTACAACACCATCGGCTTCTTCGCGCCCGAGGCGCGCTACGGGGCGTCGCACAAGCTCGGCGAGTTCAAGACCATGGTGCGCACGCTGCACGAGGCAGGCATCGAAGTGATCCTCGACGTGGTCTATAACCACACCGCCGAAGGCAACCAGCTTGGCCCGACACTGTCCTTCCGCGGCATCGACAACGCCTCGTACTACCGGCTGGGCCCGGACGAGCCGCGCCACTACCAGGACTTCACCGGCTGCGGCAACACGTTGAACATGCAGCACCCGCGCGTGCTGCAGTTGCTGATGGATTCGCTGCGCTACTGGGTCAGCGAGATGCATGTCGACGGCTTCCGCTTCGACCTGGCCTCGGCGCTGGCGCGCGAGCTGTTCGAGGTGGACCGCCTGTCCGCCTTCTTCGACGTGTTGCGCCAGGACCCGGTGCTGTCGCGCGTGAAGCTCATCGCCGAGCCCTGGGACCTCGGCTCTGGCGGCTACCAGGTGGGCAACTTCCCGGTCGGCTGGACCGAATGGAACGACAAGTACCGTGACACCATGCGCGCCTACTGGAAGGGCGACGGCGGCGTCATCGGCGACTTCGCGCAGCGCCTCACGGGCTCCAGCGACCTGTACAACCGCAGCAGCCGCAAGCCCTACGCCAGCATCAACTTCGTCGCTGCGCACGATGGATTCACGCTGGCCGACGTCGTCTCCTACAACGACAAGCACAACGAAGCCAATGGCGAGGACGGCCGCGACGGCCACGGCCACAACCTGTCGTGGAACCATGGCGTCGAAGGTCCCACCGACGACGCTGGCGTGCTCGGCCTGCGCGCGCGCCAGCAGCGCAACATGATCGCCACGCTGCTGCTGTCCCAGGGCGTCCCGATGCTGCTGGCCGGCGACGAGATCGGCCGCAGCCAGCAGGGCAACAACAATGCCTACTGCCAGGACAACCCCATCGGCTGGGTCGACTGGACGCTCGACCCGGAGCGCGAATCGCTGCTCGCGTTCACGCAGCGCGTCATCGAACTGCGCAAGGCGCACCCGGTGTTCCGCCGCCGCGACTTCTTCCAGGACCGCCCGTTGATGGGCTCGCAGGTGCGCGACATCGTCTGGCTGCAACCCGATGGCACCGAGATGAGCGAACATGCCTGGCAGCAGGACTTCGCGCGTGCGCTGGCGGTGTACCTTTCCGGCGACGGCCTGACCGAAGTCGACGGCCGCGGCCGCGCGGTGCGCGACGACAGCTTCGTGCTGTTCTTCAACGCTGCCGCCGACGGCGTGGTCTTCACGCTGCCGCCCGGGCTGGTCGGCAGCGTGGGCGAATTGCTCATAGACACCTCGCGCAATGACGATGCATTGCGCACCTCGATCTTCGACACCCAATCACCGATGACGCTGGCGGGCCGCTCGCTGGCGCTGATCCGGTTTGCACGAAAGGCCCACCCATGAGACGCGAACATGTCATGCCCTTCGGCGCGGCGCGCCAGACCGACGGCAGCACGCGCTTCCGCCTGTGGGCGCCCAGCGCGAAGCAGGTCGAGCTGATGCTCGACGGCCAGGCCCAGCCCATGCAGGCCGGCCTGGACGGCTGGTGCGAAGCGGTGGTGCCCGACGTGCCGGTGGGCGCGCGCTATGCGTACCGTATCGACGGCGACCTGGTCGTGCCGGATCCGGCCTCGCGCTGCAACCCCGACGACGTGCACGGCGCGAGCGCGGTGGTCGATCCGCTGGCCTTCGTCTGGCCCGATGACGACTGGCGCGGCCGGCCCTGGCACGAGGCGGTGATCTACGAACTTCATATCGGCTGTTTCACGCCCGAAGGCACCTACGTCGCGGCCATCGAGCGGCTCGACGATCTGGTGTCATTGGGTGTCACCGCGATCGAACTCATGCCGGTAGCCGACTTTCCCGGCCGGCGCGGCTGGGGCTACGACGGCGTGCTGCCCTATGCGCCCGAAACCGCCTATGGCAGCCCCGACGACCTGAAGCAGCTGGTGGCCTCGGCGCATGCGCGTGGACTGATGGTGCTGCTGGACGTGGTTTACAACCATTTCGGGCCCGACGGAAACTACCTGCACGCCTACGCACCGGCCTTCTTCAATCCGGCTGTGGACACGCCCTGGGGCGCGGCCATCAATTTCGATGCCCCGGGCCGCCATCTGGTGCGCAGCTTCTTCATCCACAACGCGCTGTACTGGATCGAGGAATTCCACTTCGACGGCCTGCGCATCGACGCGGTGCATGCGATGCACGACCGTTCGGCGCTGCACTTCATCGACGAGCTGGCGCTCGCGGTGCAGGCCGGGCCCGGGCGCGACCGTCGGGTGCACCTGGTGCTGGAGAACGAACTGAACGCCGCCGAGCGCCTGCCACGGGGCGAAGACGGTGCGCCGCAATTGGCCACCGCGCAGTGGAACGACGACGTGCACCATGCCCTGCACACGCTCGCCAGCGGCGAGAGCGATGGCTACTACGCTGACTACGCGCCGCAGGCGGTGCGCCTGTTCGGCCGCGCGCTGGCCGAAGGCTTCGGCTACCAGGGCGAGCCCTCGCCCTTCCGTGAAGGCAAGCCGCACGGCACGCCGTCGACGCATCTGCCGCCGCTGGCCTTCGTGAATTCGCTGCAGACGCATGACCAGGTCGGCAACCGCGCCTTCGGCGAGCGCATCGCCATGCTGGCGATCGAGACGCATCGCGAGGAAGCACTTCGCGCACTGCTGGCCTGCGTGCTGCTGTCGCCGCCGGTGCCGATGCTGTTCATGGGCGAGGAGTACGCCGCGGCCACGCCCTTCCTGTATTTCTGCGACTTCAGTGGCGACCTGGCGCGTGCCGTCACCGACGGGCGCCGCAACGAATTCCGCCGCTTTGCGCGCTTCAGCGACCCCGAGGTGCGCAACCGCATCCCCGATCCCAACGACGAGGCCACTTTCCAGCGCAGCAAGCTGGACTGGGACGAGCGCAAGTCGCCCACGCATGCGCGCTGGCTGGCGCTGTATGTGCAGCTGCTGCGCCTGCGCCACGAGCAACTGGTGCCGCGGCTGGCGATGGCCGGGTCGGGCAGCTTCGAGCTGGCTGGGCCCGGGTTGCTGACGCTGCGCTGGCCACTAGGCGAAGGCGGCGCACTGCACATGCTGGCCAACCTGGACGATGCGGCAGCGCATGCGCAGTCGCTGCCGCCGGGCGAACTGATCTATCACAGCCATGCGGATGTCGAGCATCTGCAGCGCCCACCCTGGTCGGTCCGCGTCTCGATGGAGAAGTCATGAACGCGCCGGGCTGCTCACAAGCGCAAATCCCGCAGCGCGCAGCGCGGAGGGCAGTCCAATGACCAGCATCCGGCATCGCGACGATCCGCTGCAGGCGATCATTCCCAGCGCCACCTACCGCGTGCAATTGCACGCCGGTTTCCGCTTCACCGATGCAATGGCGCTGGTGCCATACCTGGCGGGCCTGGGCATCAGCCACATGTACTGCAGCCCCTTCCTGCGCGCGCGTGCCGGTAGCACGCATGGCTACGATGTTGTCGACCACGGCGAGATCAACCCCGAGATCGGTACGCGCGCCGAGTTCGACGCGCTGGTCGAAGCGCTGCATGCGCGCGACATGGGCATGCTCATCGACTTGGTACCCAATCACATGGGCGTGCTCGGTGGCGACAACGCCTGGTGGCTCGACGTGCTGGAAAACGGCCGTGCATCCGCCTTCGCCGAATACTTCGACATCGACTGGCAGTCGGCCGACCCGGCGTTGACGGGGCGCGTGCTGCTGCCGCTGCTGGGCGACCAGTACGGCATCGTGCTCGAGCGCGGCGAGCTGCGCCTAAGTTTCTCGCTCGAACTGGGCCGCTTCACGCTCG
>JAHECC010000265.1 GCA_024641965.1 Rubrivivax sp. | reverse complement strand
AGGCCATGCGCGACGCGCTGAAGCGCTTTGCCGATGGCATGTACATGATCTGGTACCCGCTGGTCGGCAAGCCCGGTGCCGACGCGTTGGTGCAGGGGCTGAAGACGCTCGCGCCGAGCGGATGGGTGCATGCCAGGCTGTCGGTGCAGGCCACCGATGCGCTCGGATACGGGCTGGCCGGCAGCGGGGTGGTGGTCATCAATCCACCGTATACGCTGCATGCACAGTTGCAACTTGTGCTGCCTTGGCTGACCGACGCACTGGCACAACATGCTGGCACGCGCCACCTGCTGCAAGCTCACGCGCCCTGAGTCTGGCGTGTCACCGATCGCACGGTACCGAAAAAGATGTGCTCGCGACTGCGCGTGCAAGGCCGTCGCGTGACGGGGGCTTGCCGATACGGCCGAGTGATTGTCTGCAGCGCAAACAACAAGAATGCCCATGGCCCTTCGAATGTCCCGCGACACCCGCATCAGGGCCCTGCCCTTCCTGGCCTTCATGTTGCTGCTGATGCTGCGCGGCGCGATCCCGGCCGACGACGGTCGGGGCGTCGATGCGCGTTGGGTCTACGGCCTGACCGTGCTCGCCGTGGGCGGCATGCTCATCGCATGGTGGAAGGAATACGTCGAACTGGCGCGGCAGACGCTGCCGAATGTGCCTGAGGCGGTGCTCGCCGCCGGCGTTGGGCTGCTGGTCTTTGTCTTGTGGATGCATCTCGACGCGCCCTGGATGCTGCTGGGCGAGCCGACCGCGGAATTCCTCCGTTGACGTCTGATGGTGCGCTCATCTGGCCTCTCGTGGCCGTCAGATGGATCGGCGCGACGCTGATGGTGCCGGTGATGGAGGAACTGTTCTGGCGCTCTTTCCTGATGCGCTGGATCCAGCGGTCCGGGTTCACCAACGTCGATCCGCGCCAGGTCGGGCCCAGGGCGCTGGTGTTGTCGACCTTTCTGTTCGTGCTGGCGCACACGATGTGGCTGGCCGCCGCCATTGCCGGCCTGGCCTATGCATTGGTGTATGTCCGCACCGGCAAGCTGTGGCTGAGCATCATTGCCCACGCCGTCACCAATGGTGCTCTGGGCATCTGGGTGGTGTACCGCCAGCAGTGGCAGTTCTGGTAGGGGCGGCCTCAACCCACGCCGACGGATCGGTCGGCCACGAACTGCGCCCTGAGCGACGCCAGTCGCCCTTCGTCCAGCGCCTCGCGCATCTCGCGCATCAGGTTCAGGTAGTAGTGCAGGTTGTGGATGCTGGCCAGCATCGGGCCGAGCATCTCGCCGCAGCGGTCCAGGTGGTGCAGGTAGGCGCGTGAAAAGCCGCGACAGGCGGTGCAACTGCAGCTCGGGTCGATGGGGCGCTGATCGCTCTTGTTGGCTGCATTGCGGATGCGCAGGTCACCGAAGCGCGTGAACAGATGGCCGTTGCGTGCATTGCGCGTCGGCATGACGCAATCGAAGAGGTCGATGCCCTGCGCCACCCCTTCGACCAGGTCTTCCGGCGTGCCCACGCCCATCAGGTAGCGCGGTTTGTGCGCCGGCAGGAATTTCGGCGTGTGGGCCATGATGCGCAACATCTCGTCCTTGGGCTCGCCGACGCTCACGCCGCCGATGGCGTAGCCGGGGAAGTCCATCTCGGCCAGCGCCGCTGCCGAGGCTTCGCGCAGGCCCTCGAACATGCCGCCCTGCACGATGCCGAAGAGCGCATTCGGGTTCTCCAGCCGCGCAAACTCGTCCCGGCTGCGCTTCGCCCAGCGCAGGCTCAGCTCCATCGAGCGCTGCGCCGCATCCTTGCTGGTCAGCGCGCCCGCCGTCTGGTACGGCGTGCATTCGTCGAGTTGCATGACGATGTCGCTGTTCAGCACCGTCTGGATCTGCATGCTCACTTCGGGCGTCAGGAACAGCTTGTCTCCGTTCACCGGGGAGGCGAACTTCACGCCTTCCTCGCTGATCTTGCGCATCTCGCCCAGGCTCCACACCTGGAAGCCACCGCTGTCGGTGAGCATCGGCTTCGTCCAGCCTTCGAAGCGGTGCAGCCCGTCGAAAGCGCGCAACACGTCCAGCCCCGGGCGCAGCCACAGGTGGAAGGTGTTGCCCAGGATGATCTGCGCTCCCATGTCCAGCAGCGACTGCGGCATCACGCCCTTGACCGTGCCGTAGGTGCCCACCGGCATGAAGATCGGCGTCTCGACGACGCCGTGGTTCAGCGTCAGGCGGCCGCGGCGCGCGGCGCCTTCGGTCTTCAGCAACTCGAAATTCAGCATGGCGGCGATTGTCGCCGCGCCGTTCAGGCCAAGCGCGTTCGCTCCAGCAGCATCGCATCGCCGTAGCTGAAGAAACGATAGCGCGCTTCGATGGCGTGTCGGTACAGCGCCATCACCTGCGCATGACCGGCGAAGGCGCTGACGAGCATCATCAACGTGCTCTTCGGCAGGTGGAAGTTGGTGATCAGCAGATCCACCACCTGGAAGTTAAAACCCGGCGTGATGAAGATATCGGTCTCGGCACTACCGGCGTGCAGCTTGCCGGCGCGCGCGGCAGATTCCAGTGCGCGCAGCGTGGTCGTGCCCACGCTGACGATGCGGCCGCCGGCCGCGCGTGTGGCCTCGATGGCGGTCACCGTGGCCTCGCTCACTTCGTACCACTCGCTGTGCATGCGGTGCTCGGCGAGCGTCTCGGTACGCACCGGCTGAAAGGTGCCGGCGCCGACATGCAAGGTCACCGCCGCGCGAGCCACGCCCTTTGCCTGCAGCGCATCGAGCATCACTTCGTCGAAGTGCAGCGCCGCCGTCGGCGCCGCCACCGCACCGGGGCGCGCGGCAAACACCGTCTGGTAGCGCGATTCGTCTTCGGCCGTGTCGGCATGCGTGATGTACGGCGGCAGCGGCACATGGCCATGGGCCTGCAGCAACGCGAACGGGTTGCCGGGGAAGCGCAGGTGGAACAGCGCGCCTTCGGGCCCTGCGCGGCCCAGCATCTCGGCGTCGAAGGCCTCGGCAAAGCGGATGCGGCTGCCCGGCTTGGGCGACTTGCTGGCGCGCACATGGGCCAGCACCTCATGGCCTGGCAGCACGCGCTCGACCAGCGCCTGTACCGTGCCGCCGCTGGCCTTCTCGCCGAACAGCCGCGCCTTGATAACGCGCGTGTCGTTGAACACGAGCAGGTCGCTGGCGCGCAGCAGTGATGGCAGCTCGCGGAAGACGTGGTCTGCGGGAAAGCGGCCACGGCCGTCGAGCAGACGCGAAGCACCCCGCTCGGCGGCCGGGTGCTGCGCGATCAGTTCTTCGGGCAAGCCGAAGTCGAAGTCGCCAAGGGTGAAGGGATGGGCAGGCATGTCCGAGGGGGTGCACAAAGCGTTGACAGACCGCGCACGGCGCAAAACGTTCCCGGTGCGCGCCGTCGACACGGCACGTTAGAGTAACCGGACGCACTGCATTCAACATGTCGTCCATTCCCCCGATGGCGCCGCCCCAGGCCAAACCGCTTTCCGGCCCGCAACGAGCGCTGCACAAGCTCGGCTTGCACAGCGACATCGACCTGGCGCTGCACCTGCCGCTGCGCTACGAAGACGAGACGCGGCTGACGCCGTTCGGCGCACTAGGCGATGGCGAGGTGGCGCAGGTCGAGGGCGTGATCGCCGACAGCCGCATCGAAACACGCCCGCGCCGCCAGTTGATGGTGCGGTTGCGCGAGAACGGTGCCGAGTTGCTGCTGCGCTTCCTGCACTTCTATCCGTCGCAGCAGAAGAGCCTGGCGGTGGGCGTTCGCGTGCGCGCACGCGGCGAGGTGCGCAGCGGCTTCTTCGGCCGCGAGATGGTGCACCCCGTATTCAAGCCCGTGACCCATGGCGCGGCGTTGCCCAGCGCGCTGACGCCGGTGTATCCCAGCAGCGCCCAACTTCCGCAGGCCTACCTGCGCAAGGCGATCGTGTCGGGGCTGGCGCGCGCGCCGCTGGACGAGGTGCTGCCGCCGGCGCTGCTGCCGGCCGGCTTGCCGCCGCTGCGCGAGGCGCTGAACTTCCTGCACCACCCGCCGCCCAGCGCCAGCCTGTCCACCTTGATGGACCACACGCACCCGGCGTGGCAGCGGCTGAAGTTCGAGGAACTTCTGGCGCAGCAGTTGTCGCAGGCACAGGCCAAGCGCGAGCGCCAGCAACTGCGCTCGCCGGCGCTGGCCGGTCGAGCGACGGGCGGCCTGCACCAGCAGTTGCTGGCGGTGCTGCCGTTCACGTTGACGAGTGCCCAGCAGCGTGTCGGCAACGAGATCGCCGCCGACCTGGCGCGCGAACAGCCGATGCACCGACTGCTGCAGGGCGATGTCGGCTCGGGCAAGACCGTTGTCGCGGCGCTGGCAGCGGCGCTGGCCATCGACTCGGGCTGGCAATGCGCGCTGATGGCGCCAACCGAGATCCTGGCCGAGCAGCATTTCCGCAAGCTGGTGCACTGGCTCGAGCCACTGGGCGTGGGCGTGGCCTGGCTCACCGGCAGCCGCAAGGGCAAGGCCCGCGCGGCGATGGTCGAGCGTGTGGCCAGCGGTGACGCGACGCTGGTGGTGGGCACGCATGCGGTGATCCAGGACGACGTGCACTTCGCGCGACTGGGGCTGGCGATCATCGACGAGCAGCACCGTTTCGGCGTGCAGCAGCGCCTGGCGCTGCGCGCCAAGCTGGCCGGCGGCGGACTGG
>JAHECC010000078.1 GCA_024641965.1 Rubrivivax sp. | reverse complement strand
GCGGCAGCCCACGCTGCCCGGCGAAGCTGAAATGGTCGGCTCCGTCGAGCCACAGCCCGGCCTTCGCGCCCGCGGGCAAGCCCTCGAAGACCTGCCAGCGCGTTTCGCCGCCGCGGTAGCGGCCGAAGGGGTCGCCGTCGAGCGAGCCGGTCAGCACCATGAAGGGCCGCGACACGCCGCCGAACTGCTCGGCCGGCGTCATGCGCCCCGGCGTCAGCGACGGGCTGAAGGCGATGAAGGCACGCGGTCGCGCATCGACCCAGGCGGCGGTGTCCACCGGGTAGCGTTTGCCGGCCAGCAAAGCGACGGTCTGCGCGCCGAAGGAGTGGCCCGACATGCCGATGGCATCGAGACGCACGCCGCCCCAGCGGCCGTCGCCGGCGCGCTGCCGGCGTGTCACCTCGTCGAGCACGAACTTCACATCGTCGGCACGCGCCATCAGCTGCTGGGCCGAAGCCGCCGCGCGCAGTGCCGCCAGCCCCAGCATCCACACCGCGATGTCGCTGCCGGGATGCTGCAGATGGATGACGACAAAGCCGGCGTCGCGCCACGCTTCGCCCCACCGCTCACCGCCGTCGCGGCTGCCGCCGAGGCCATGCGAGAACAGCAGCAGCGGCCACGGGCCGGCAGCGTCGGGCCAGCGCACACGCAGCGGCAGCGTGCGATCGCGCGCTGCGTCGGTCCAAGCCTCGTCGATGACGCTGGCTTGCGCCGGCAGCGTCAGCCACGCGCCGGCCGCCAAAACGGCGCGGCGCGTCGGACCATGGCGCTCACCAAGCATCGACGAAGGCGCGTCGTGGTGCTAGCGGTTTGCCGGCCGCTGAAGCCAGCCCACGTGCCAGCCAGTCGCGCGTTTCAGCCGGGTCGATGACCGCGTCCAGTTCCAGATGACTGGCGACGTTCAGCGCCTGCCCTTTGTCGATGGCCTCGGCCACCAGCTGCTGGAACAAAGCCTCGCGCGCTTCGGGCGCAGCGGCTTCCAACTCCTTGCGGAAACCCAACCGCACCGAGCCTTCGATACCCATCGGCCCGAACTCGCCGCTGGGCCAGGCGGCGGTGGCCACCGGCGCGTGGAAATGCCCAGCCGTCAGCGCCATCGCACCGAGGCCGTAGCCGCGGCGCAGCACCACGCTGAACACCGGCACGCGCAGCGCCGCCGCAGTGACGAACAAGCGCCCCGCCCTGCGCACCATCGCCGTCTTCTCGCTGTCCGGCCCGACCATGAAGCCCGGTGTGTCGACGAAAGTGATCAACGGCAGGCCGTAGGCATCGGCCAGCTGCATGAAGCGAGCCAGCTTGTCGCAGGCCGGCGCATCGAGCGCGCCGCCCAGGTGGCGCGGCTGGCTCGCCGCCACCGCCACCGGCCGGCCCTGCAGCCGAGCGAAGGCAGTGATCACGCCGAGGCCGAAGTCGCGCCGCAGTTCCAGCACGCTGCCGACGTCCATCACCGTCGCGACGATGGCGCGCGGGTCGTATAGCGCGTTGCGGTTCTCCGGCAAGGCATGGCGCAGCGAAAGCGCCTCGCCACCGGCCGGCGCGTCGGCGTTCAGCACGCCCTGGGTGTAGCCCAGGTAGTGCTTGGCGGCCGCGACTGCGGCGGCTTCGTCGGCGACCCGCAAGTCGATCACGCCGTTGTGTGCCTGCACGCTTACCGGGCCCACTTCGTCGGCGTGCACGCGGCCCAGGCCGCCGCCTTCGATCATCGCCGGCCCGCCCATGCCGATGCTCGAATTCTCGGTGGCGATGATCACGTCGCAGCAACCCAGCAGCGCGGCGTTGCCGGCAAAGCAGCGCCCGTGCACGATACCCACCACCGGTACCTGGCCGCTCAATCGCGCCAGCGCGGCGAAGGTGGTGCAGTGCAGCCCGGACACGCTCATCGAATCCACGTCACCCGGCCGCCCGCCGCCGCCTTCGGCGAACAGCACCAGCGGCAGCTTCTGTGCCGCCGCCACTTCGAGCAGCCGGTCGCTCTTGCGGTGGTTGAAGAAGCCCTGCGTGCCGGCCAGCACCGTGTAGTCATAGGCCATCACCGCGACGCGCGTGCGCTCGGGCCCAAAGGTCGCGGCGTTGACGCTGCCGGTGCCGCTGATCAGGCCATCTGCGGGGGTGTTGCGTTGCAGGTCGTCGAGCGCGCGCCGGCTGCGCTGCGCGGCCACCGCGAAGGCACCGTATTCGAGCAAGCTGCCCGCATCGAGCAGATCAGTGACGTTCTCGCGTGCACTGCGCCCGCCTTGCGCATGGCGCCGCGCGATGGCGTCTGCGCGTGCCGCGTCTTCGAGCAGCGCGCGCCGCTCGAGCAGCCGTTGCAGGTCAGCGCGCGGCAATGTCGGGTCGGGCGCCGGCGGCGCGGTGGCAGCCACGGTCGGCCCGCTGCCGGGCTCCAACTCGACCAGGGTCACGCCTTCGGCGACCACGTCGCCCACCGCCGCTCCGATGGCGCGCACCGTGCCGGGTTCGGTGGCCGTCAACGGCACTTCCATCTTCATCGATTCCAGCAGCAACAGGGTCTGCCCGGCCGCCACGGATTGGCCCACCACGACCTCGATGCTCACCACCGAGCCGTGCACCGGCGCGTGCAAGGCCTTGCGCAAACTCCCCATCCGACGCTCCCAGCTTGCCGCCATGCTGCTGATGGCGCGGCTGGCATTCTCCATGCCACAGGGTGCAGCCGGTGTCGCGCGGCGGACGCTCGCGCCGCGCGGCGCGAGTGGGTCTGCGGCTAGCGTTGGCGCACGTATTGGCCCGGGGCGTCCTCGAGGACCCGATAGCCCTTGCCGGCGGCGCCCATCGCGGGCAGCTTGGTCTTGCCGCTGGAACGATCCGCGAGCCAGCCGTGCCACGCCGGCCACCACGCACCGTCGTACTTGGTGGCGGCCTCCAGCCAGTCATCCGGCGCCAGATGCGGGTCCGCCAACCGGCGCGTGCGCATGCGGTAGTGGCGCTTCGGGTGCACCGGCCCGCAGACGATGCCGGCGTTGTGCCCGCTGGCGGTCAATAGGAAGGTCAGGTCGTCGGAGCGCACCAGGTTGTCCACCTTGTAGACCGATTTCCACGGCGCCACGTGGTCGGCTTCGGTGCCCACCACGAACATCGGCACGTTGATGTCCGACAGCCGGATCAGCTTGCCGCCGACCGGGAATCGATTGGTTGCCAGTTCATTGTCGAGGTACAGCCGGTACAGGTATTCGGAGTGCATGCGCCAGGGCATGCGTGTGCCGTCGGCATTCCAGGCCATCAGGTCCATCATCGGGGCGCGTTGGCCCTTCAGATAGTTGTTGACGATCGGTTGCCACAACAGGTCCTGCGCGCGCAGCATGGCGAAGGCGCCGGCCATCTGTTTGCTTTCGAGCACGCCCTTTTGGTGCATCGTGGCCTCGAGCATGGCCAGCTGGCTCGGGTTGATGAAGAAGGCCAGTTCGCCCGGCTCGGAGAAGTCGGTCTGCGCGGCAAACATGGTGATCGAGCCCAGGCGGTCGTCCTTGTCGCGCGCCATCGCGGCCGCGCCGATGGTCAGCAGGGTGCCGCCGATGCAATAGCCCACGGCATGGATCTTCTGCTTGGGCACGATGGCAGAGACGACATCGACCGCCGCGCGAAAACCCTTCTCGACGTAGTCGTCCATGCCGATGTTGCGGTCCTTCTCGTCGGGGTTCTTCCACGACATCGTGAACACCGTATGGCCCTGGTCGACCAGGTACTTGATCATCGAATTGCGCGGGCTCAGGTCGAGGATGTAGTACTTCATGATCCACGCCGGCACCATCAAAATCGGTTCGGCATACACCTGCTTCGTCGTCGGGGTGTACTGGATGACCTCGATGAGTTCATTGCGGAACACCACCTTGCCGGGTGTCACGGCCAGGGTTTCGCCAACGGCGAAATCCTCGGTGCCCGCCGGCCCGATGTCGTTGACCGTGCGCTGCAGGTCATCGATCATGTTCTGCACGCCACGCACCAGGTTCTGCCCCTGCTCGGACTTGGTCAGCGCCAGCACCTCGGGGTTGGTGGCCAGGTAGTTCGCCGGCGAACTGGCATCGAGCAGCATGCGCACCGCGAACTCCAGCAGTTGCGCGTGGTAGTCCGTCACGCCACCGACATCGCGCACGGCCTCGTTCATCAGCGCCAGGTTGTTCTGGTAGGCACGCGCATACACGTTGAAGGGAAACTGGGTCCAGTCCTGCGCGTCGAAGCGTCGTTCGGGTTGGCCGTCGAAGCCATCGGCGGGCGACACTGGCGTTCCGGTCAATGCGCGCAGCGCGAAGCTCCAGGTGTCGTTGGCGCGTTCCATCACATGCTGCTGCAACTCGCGTTGCTTGGCCGGCGACAGCGCCAGGTGCATGGCCCAGTCGGCCCAGGCCGTGGTGAACGCGGTGGGGGCCAGGCCGGAGGTCATCTGCGCCACCTGGGCGCGGAACTCCCGGTCGAAGTCCTGGGTCGTGGGGGCAGGTTTCTCAGCTTGTGTCATGACGGCATCCCGATGGCATGAGTGAAGGGATCGCCGGCCCCGCGGCCGGCGACGGAATTAAGCCGGCGCGTGCCAGCCGGCATCGACCCACAACTCGCCGCTGACAGCCTGATTGGCGAGCATGAAGCAGATCGCGTCGGCGATCTCTTCGGGCTTGATCAGCCGGCCGAGCTGCGTGAAGGGCAGGATGTTCTTGGTCAAGTAGTCCACTCCCAAGGCACGCACCATCGGCGTGTCGGTGAAGCCGGGGTGGATCACGCCGCAGCGCACACCGTAGTACATGGCTTCCTTCATGATTGTCGCCGCCGCGCCCTCCAGGCCGGCCTTGGTGCTGGCGTAGGAGATCTGGCCGCGGTTGCCCTGCGACGAGACCGAGCCGATGAACACCACCGAGCCTTCCATCTCCTCGTCCGGCGTCCAGCGCTTGCGGCCCTTGCCGGCGCGGTCTTCGGCAATGCGTCCGATCATCTCGAGCGCCCAGTACACCGGCGCGATCAGGTTCACGTCGATGACGAGCTTGAACTGCTCGACCGGGTAGATGCGCGCCTTGCCCGAAACCTTGTCAACACGCACGGCCAGGTCGTCGCGCGTGATGCCCGCAGCGGGCACGCACAGCGAAACCCCACCGTGTTTCTGACTCATTTCGTCGAAGACCATTGCGCGAAAGCGCTCGTCCGTGGTGTTGCCCTGGAACGGAACCGCGAACTTGCGTCCGACCTCGGCATTGAGTTCCTCGGCAACCAATCCGACCGCCTCGCTCATGTCGACCAGCGCCACCGCCGCCACATTGCGATGCGCCATTGCCGCAGCCACCGCACGGCCGATGCCGCTGGCGCCACCGGTGATCAAACCAACTCTGTTCGAGATATCCATTGCCCCTCCGGAAAAGCATGTTGCGTTGCACCATCTTAGGCGTCACTCGCCCTGCTTTGGGGCCTCGCAACGGCCTGAAGGCAACGCCGTTTGCGCTCGCGCAAGAAAGTCAGATGCACTTGCGACCCGCGCCGACATCATCCCTGTACCAGCGGGCCAGCCGGTGCCGTAGGCGACGGCATGTCCCCACACTGGCGGAAGATGCGCCGCGTGCAGGTCGCGCAGACCTTGGGGTCGAGTCGATCGAAGATCTCGCCGATCGGGTCGAGCACGCCAAGCGGGATGAAGTTGTCGTCGCCGATCACCTGTTCATGCCCATCGCGGCGCAAGGCCTCGCGCGGGGCGTCGCGCATGTTGAAGATGAACAGGTCGCCGCCCAGGCGGCGGCGCCGCCGCGCCTCCTGCGCGAGCAATTGCCCGCCCGCCAGATCGATGAAGTTCACGCCCGGGCAGGCCAGCAACAGGAATTTCTGCGTCGGGGTCCTTGCATCGACATCCATCATGGTGTGCTGCACATGCTCTACCGCGCCGAAGAACACCGAACCGTTCAGGCTGAGGATCTTCATCTGCGGGCAATCCGGCAGTTCGCTGTCCGCGGTGAAGTGATAGTGGGACTCGTCTGGCGACGGCTTGACATCGCTCATCATCGGCCGCGAGGTGCGGTTCAGATACAGCAGCAGGGACAGCAGCACGCCGACGTAGATCGCGAACTCCAGGTTCAGGAACAGCGTGGACAGGAAGGTCGTCACCAGCACCACGGCTTCTTCGCGGTTGCTGCGGATGACATCGATGATGTGCGGTATGTCCACCAGGCCCCAGGCGACGAGAAAGAGCACGGCGGCCATCGAGGCCAGCGGCAGGTAGCGCGCCAGCGGCGCGACGAACTGCACGATGACCAGAAGCACCAGCACCGAGAAGATGGCCGCCAGCGGCGTGCGCGCGCCGGACTCGAGGTTGAGCCCGCTGCGGTTGAAGGAGCCGCTGGATGGGTAGGCGCTGAAGAAGGAACCGAACATGTTCGACAAGCCCTGGCCGACGAACTCCTGGTTGGTGTCGATGCGCTGCTCGGTCTTCAGGGCCAGCGCTCGCGCGACCGACATGGCCTCGGTCAAGGACAGAATGGCCAGCGCGATGGCCACCGGCAACACCAGGCGGATGCTGTCGGCCGACAGGTCCGGCGTGGACAAGGGCGGCAGCCCGCGCGGAATTGCCGCCAGCGTGCCGATGCCGGTGCGCTCGACACCGAAGAAGTAGTTCAGCACCGCCGCCAGGCAGCTGCCGGCGAGCAGTGCGGCAATCATGTGCGGCACGCGCGGCAGATAGGTCCGCGTGAGCAGGCTGGTCAGCAGCGTCAGCATGGCCACGGCGATGACCCAGGGGTTGACCTGGTCCAGGTGCGTGCCGAAATACTTCATCACCTGCGGAAAGTTCGCGCCACGCGGCATGTCCAGGCCGAAGAAGTACTTCACCTGGCTGGAGGCGATGAGCATCGCCGCACCGGCCGTGAAACCGATCACGACGCTGTGCGAGACGAAATTCATCAGGGTGCCCAGCCGCATCGCACCCAGCGCCAGCATGATCAGCCCGGTCAGGAACGACAGCGTCAAGGCCAGCTGCACGAAGGCCTCGCTGCCCGGCTCGGCCATCGGGCTGAGCGAGGCAAAGACCATGATCGAGATCGCCGTGGTCGGACCGGCCACCATCTGCAACGACGAGCCGAAGAGCGCAGCGATGACAACCGGTACCATCGCAGCGTACAGACCGTATTCGGGCGGCATGCCAGCGATGCTGGCGAAAGCCACGGCCTGCGGCACGAGAATCAGGCCGCCTGTCAGTCCGGCGTTGAAGTCGGCGCGCAGCGTCTCGCCGTTGACCTGCGATCGCCACGCCAGGAACGGCAGCAGCCGTTGCCAGCTCAGCCGTCCGCGCCAGATCGCCGCCCAATTCAATGCAGGCCCCTCATCGCGAGCGCCGGCGCCATGCCCCGGCCGAAGCCTTGCCATGCGGGGCAGTGCGGCGGTGGGTTGTCAAGGCGTGCCGTCCATGGTTGCGTGTAGCGTGGGCTGGCGGCTGCCGCGAATTGCAGCCTCAGGCGCCGGCCGCCTCCTTGGCCCTCATCTTGGCGTTGATGTAGGCGCCGTGCGGCACATGCAGCAGATCCGACAGCCGCCACATGACATGCCGCTCGTGCTCGCTGAGGTGGCCGTCGGCGTAGGCCACGCGCCACATGTACTCGACCATGCGCACCTTGGCGGCAACATCGAAATGCGCATTGATGTGCGAGGTGAACTCGAACCAGTCGGTGGCATCACGCACGGCCTGATTGGCCAGCTCGATGAGACGCTCGATCTCGTCGTCGGACAGCGCAAAGGTGTCGCGCAGCGCGTCGATGACCGCGTGCCGTTCGGCGCTGCCAATGTCCGCGTCGGAGCGCATGACTTCGATCAGCATCACGGCCGTGGCCAATTGCAGCGTGTGTTCGGTGCTGCGCACGTTTGCCGCAGGGCTGGGCGGCGTCAAGGCGCTGAACAAGTCCTTCAGGGTGCTCAACATCATCGAATTGCACCACAACCTGAGGCACGCGGCATCCGTGGAATCGCTGTCAATGGCAATGGCGCAACGGCCTTACCGGGAGGGCCGGCGTCGCTGTTGCGACTGACGCGCGGGGCACGCGCTGCGACATGCGTGATCCGAATTCAGGGCTTGCGCCTGCGCGCGCTCGCCAGGGCAGCGGGCACGCGCGGCGTCGCCGGAGCGGGCGCGTCGGCAAGCAACTGCGACGCCATGCTGCGCAAGGACGCCTTCAACACCGCCCAGGTCGCGTCGCTGCGCAGGTCGAGTCCGCCGAAGATGCGAATCGTGCGTGAGCGCACCAGCAGGTACTGCACACCAGCCACCAGCAACAAGGTGATGCCTCGCAGCTGAGGCAGACGCTGCAGGTCGGCGCCACCGATCAAGGCCTCGACCTGCGCGCCCCATTGCTCACGCTCGCTTTCGAGGATCGCCGTCAGCTCGTTGCGCGCGACGATCTCGGCGGCGAGGATCTCGATGGTCAGCGGTCGCGCGCGCAAGGCGTCGATGAAACACGCGAAGAACAGGGCATAGCGTTCGTGCACCGGCAGGCTCGTCAGCGGTGACGGCATCGCCGCGATCAGTTCCTCGACACTGGGCCAGAAGCGCCCGCTCGCGCCCCACACACGCAGCAGTTCAGGCAACCCACCGAAGTAGCGGTAGATCAGCACCTTGTCGACGCCCGCCTCGCGCGCGATGGCGTTCACGCCGACAGCCGCGAAGCCGTCGCGCGCGAGCACACCACCCACGGCAGCGAGGATGCGCTCCTCGGTGGCGGCACGGTCGCGGGTGCGCGCCGCAGCGGGCTGTGCCTGCGTGGTCATGCTCAGCTACGCACGATCTGCGCGTCGAGTCCGCGCCGCGGCGCCGGATCGACCGGTTCCGCAAAGCCCACGCGGGCCCACATCTGTACCGTCTGCGCGGGCGCCTGCGCGTCCAGCAAGCGGCGAATGTCAGCATGTAGCCCGGCCTGCTCGGGATATTCCTGCAGCGCCTGCTGCAGCGGCTGCATGGCCACGCCTTGCGCCGTGGCGGCCAGTTGCACGCGCGCATAGGCACGCCCGGCGTTCACCTGGGTCACGCGGTCGTTGCCGTCGGTGACCATCCACAGGAATCCCGGCGTCGATGCGAGCTTCTTGCCGAAATCCTCGATCTGGCTGGTGGTGGCGATGTCCTCCGGGCCCGGCGCCCGGCTGCGGTCGAACAGCCCGAAGCGATCCATCCAGACGACCATCGGGTCCATCAGCGAAATGCCATCGCGGTGCTTGGCGATCTCGTCCGGCCCGACGCGCAACACCTTGTACGACTCCATGATCGTGCGCGGCGTGACCAGTTCGATGCGCCAGGCCTCGGCGGCTATGGCGCGATGCTGCTGCAGCGCGCCGGCCGACCCGGCGTCGACAAAGCCGAAGCGCAGCGGGTTCGGCTTGACGGCATCGGCCATCGACTGCCAGGCTTGCGCCGGCACCGGACGTGCCAGGTCGTAAGCATTGCGGTTGGTGTGGCGCAGCAGGATCTGCGCGAACAGCGGGTCCTTGGCCACGCCGGCGTCGGCTACCAGCTTGATCAGTGCCACGGGTCGCGTATCGATCTCGTCCGGCCCGAACGCACCTTCGGGAAAGAGCGTGATCTCGGCACGGTGGCCGCGTTCACGTGCGGCCAGATCCAGCAATTCGAGGAAGGTGCCGTGGCTCATCATGATCTGGCGCGAGGTCGGGTCGGTCTCGGGCAGCAGCCGCGTCGGGTCGACACGCAGCACGATCTGATCGGGCACGCTCAGGTCGACCAGCCACGATTGCAGATTGTGGGAATGCGGCGCCAGGATCGCGTGGCCGAGCACCCAGCGCCGCAGGTCGGCCTCCTGGCCGGGGCCTTGCCAGGCAGCGATGGCCTGCGGCGGCATCGCCGGCGAACAACCTGCCGCGGCCAAGCCGGTGGCCATGATGACGCCGCCACCGGCCACACGAATGAATCGACGACGGTCCATGCACGCTCCATATCACCTTTCAGTGACATGACTATAGTCTCCGACTGGTGACATGACAAGTAGCTACGGCGGATGCCGTGTTCGACGCCTCGAACTTTGCGTCTGTCATTCGGTCGCCAAATGCCGACGGGCCCGCAAGGGGCCCGTCGTTTCGGTGGCCGCTTCGGCCGTCCGGCAGTATTCAGGCCGCCTGGGGCACCTCTTCAGTCGCGGTTGCCGGCTGCGGCCAGTTAACGGCGTCGCGCAAGGTGGGCGCCGCCACCGTGCGGCGGCGTAGGTCGACCAATTCCGCATGCACCTGATCCAATTCGTTCATCAGGCGCATCAGGCGCGCCTGGTGGCATTCACCGCTGCCGGCGAGCGAGTCGATTTCCTGGCTCAAGCGGTTGTACTTGCCTTTGAGTTCGTTCAACGTCATCTGTGTGGTCCCTTGTGCACGACACCGTGGCGCGCCAAATGCATTCGTAGGCAGTGTGTCAGGTCATGGTGCTGCGGACCACCACTCGAACAGGGGGGTTGAGGCGCTTTTGGCCCGAAGCTGCCAGGCATTGCACGGCCGGCGCTTGTGCCTACACTGCGACGATCGATCGCTCGCCTGAAGGATTCCGAATGCCCTCGCCCGGTCCCGCCGTGAAGGCGGCCCCGCCCAGCCCGCTGCGACTTCGCGGCCTGATCGACGCGCTCGAAGTCGGCCTGCTGGAGCGCGGCACCGCGGCGCGGCTGGCCTTGCTGGCGACGCTGGCTGGCGAACATGTGCTGCTGATCGGCCCACCCGGCACCGCGAAGAGTGAACTGGCGCGCCGCCTGCACCGCGCCTTCGACGGCGCGCGCTACTTCGAGCGGCTGCTGACGCGCTTTTCCACGCCCGAGGAGCTGTTCGGCCCGCTGTCGTTGAAGGCGCTGGAGGACGATCGCTACGAGCGGCTGATCGACGGTTTCCTGCCCACGGCCGGCATCGCGTTTCTCGATGAGGTGTTCAAGGCCAATTCCGCGATCCTGAACGCACTGCTGACGCTGCTCAACGAGCGCGAGTTCGACAACGGCAGCGGCCGGCTGCGTACGCCGCTGCTCAGCGTGGTGGCGGCCAGCAACGAAGTGCCGATGGACGATGCGCTGCGCGCCTTCTACGATCGTTTCCTGCTGCGCATTCCTGTCGCGCCGGTCAGTGACGCGGGCTTCGACGCCCTGCTGTCGCTGCCGCCCCAGCGTTGGCAGGCGCTCGAAGCGCTGGGCCCGGCCGAACACGAGGCGGTGGCGCATGCCGCCGCGGGCGTGGCGCTCGGCGAAAGCGCGCGCCAGGCACTGGCCATGCTGCGCCGCTGGCTTGGCGCGCAAGGCCAGAGCGTGTCCGACCGGCGCTGGCGTCAATGGCTCGGGCTGATGCGCACGGCTGCCGCCACCGAAGGTCGCCAAGAGCTGGATGCGATCGACCTGTGGACCGCACCCTATGTCGTCAGCCCGACGCCGGACTGGGCCGCGCGCATCGACACCTGGTTCGAGCAAGATCTGCTGCAGGCCGCGCCGCAGCAGGCACCGTGGCTGACAAGTGCGGTCGAGGCTTTCGAGCAGCAGTTGCGTATCGAACAATCGGCTGCGCCCGAAGGCCGCGACGACGGCGCGGCCGGCAAGCTCGCGCTGATGCGCAGCGTCGGCGGGACGACCGACACCGAAGGCATGCTGCGCCTTGTCGCACCGGCGCTGGAGCGTGCAAGGCAGCGGCACTACAGCCGCACGCACATCGCGGCACGTGTGGCGCAACTGGGCGACATGCTTGCGCAGCTGCTGACCGCGCGCGAGAAGATCGCAGCAGAGCACACCCGTCTGGCGGCAGCCCTGGCGCCACGGCTGTGGTTGCCGCCGCTGCGCGCAGCGCAGTTGCTCGACGGGCGGACGCAGACACTGCGCAAGCTGGACGATCTGATTGCGCGGCTGCGGGAGGCGCAGGCCGGCTTTGCCGCGCTGCCGCTGGACGAACAACTGGCCGAGCCCGCGCCGCCACCGGTCGAATGGGTGGTGAGCGCGGAATGACGCGCAGCGCCCTGGATGCTCCTTGGCACCACCTGGAGCCGCTACCGCGTGCGCTGTGGCTGCAGGGCGTGGTCACCAGCGTCGGAGAAAACGCGCGGCGTCTGGCCGACATCGAGTGCTGGTTGCAGGCCCTGCTGGACGGCCGGCTGCCGGTGGTCGAAGCCGATTTCGGCGATGCTGCGGCGAGCCGACCATTGCGCGACGCCGTCGGCGACCTGGCCCTGCCGGACCTGGCGCGTGGCATGCCGGCACTGGCCGAGCAGATCCTGCGTACGCTGCTGTGGCACCTGGACCGCATCGTCGACCATCAGCCGGCGCTGAGCCGTACGGCGTCGATCGCGCACGTGGCGACCGAATTTCGTGCTGCCTGGCAGCAGGAGAGCGCTGGCCTGGAGCCGGAACTCGCGCTGTTGCAGGACCTGGGCCATGCGGATGCGATGCGTTGGGACCAACTGCGCGGGCACCTGCGATCGCGACCCTGGCAGACGGCGCAGCAGTCGGCCGAACGGCTGGCACAGTTGCCAGCACTGGTCGAGCTGATCCGCAAGCTCGGACGCGCCGAGCGCTCGCCGTTGGCCGAACCCGCGCCGCGCGAGGCGCTTCCAGACTTGCCGGCGCCGCCAGTACCGCTGCGCGCGGTGCACACGCGCCTGGACGATGTCCCCGGCGAGATCATCGGCATCCGCTGGTCGTCGCGCATCGACAGCATGCTCGGCAGCGAGGCGGTGATGCTGCGCCACCCGGTGCTGAAGAAGCTGTGGCGCGCGCGCCATGCCGAAGCGAGGCTGCTGAGTTGGCAGACGTCAGCCCAGCTTACCGACTGGCGCGTCGATCCGCTGGCGCGGCCCCACGGCCAGGCATCTCCGGATACCCCCGAGGCGCTGGAGCGTGGCCCCTTCATTCTTTGCCTGGACACCTCGGGCTCGATGCGCGGTGCGCCGGAATCCATCGCCAAGGCGCTGGCCATCGCCGCGGTACGCGCCGCACACGAAGGCGGGCGTGGCTGCCGGCTGATGGCCTTCGGCGGCCCGGGCGAAGTCGTCGAGCGCGACCTGGGGCCGGGCGCCGGCGGCCTGCAGGCGTTGATGGACCTGATGGGCCAGAGCTTCGACGGCGGCACCGATGTGCAGACGCCTATCGAAGCCGCCATCGAGCGCGTGCACGAGGCGCGCTGGCGCAGCGCCGACCTGCTGATCGTCAGCGACGGCGAGTTCGGCTGCGTCGCGCACACCTTGCAGCGCCTGGACGATGCGCGTGCGCGCTTTGGCCTGCGCGTGCAGGGCGTGCTCGTCGGCGACCGCGAAACCATGGGGCTGCTCGAGGTCTGCGATCACATCCACTGGGTGCGCGACTGGCGCCGCCTGGACGAGCGTGAACACGGTGCCGGGCTCGGTGGCTTCTCGCCGGTGCACAGCAAGAGCCTGACGGCGATTTACTTTCCCAACGCGTTGTCCGAACGCGCCGCACGCCACCACGGCCGCAAGCCGGAATGAGGAGAGGCGGAAGCCGTCACCGCCGCCACGACTGTGAAAGTTTGCAACGACCGGAGGGAGCGGGTCTTTTGCACGATCCGCAGGCGCCAACTGCGGCTACTGTTGCGCACCGCGGCGACTCGCCCGAGGCGCACCGCTGATTCTTGGAAACCGCCGTGTCCGACCTGAGTACGCCGTACCCGACACCGATGCTCGATGTGAAGCCTCCCTGGTCGTGGCCCATGCCACCCGGCGGGCTACGCCATGTGCCGGCACCGCCGATCGGCTGGCCGCAGCCCTGCCTCATCGAGACCCCGGCCGGCTCACCGCTGCAAGGCGACATGCTCGGCTTCGACCCGCTCGCGCGCCGCATCAACCTGCGCGCCGACGGCAGTGGCCCCGAGGTGTCGTTGCCCTTCGCGCGCATCCGTCGACTGACATTGACCGTGCCCTTGCTCCGGCTGACCCGCGACGCAGGCGGACGGCGCGGCCGCGCGCCCGCCGCTGCACAGGAGCGGGACTACAGCCTGCAGCAGGTGGGTGACCCGCACGCCACGCCACTCACCGGGCGAACTGCGGGCAGCGTCGAGGCCTCCGAGGGCATTTACCTGTTCACGCCGCTCGAAAACGACGGCGCACTGCGCCGCGTGTTCGTGCCGCGTGCCGCGTATTCGCGCTGCGAGTTCGGTGTGTCGGCGGAGGAACTGGCGGCGCGCCACTGGATCGCCAGCCCGGCACAACTGCGCGAAGCTTTGGCGCAACAGCAGCAGGCCGTGGTGCCGCTGGACCAGGCGTTGATCGAACTGGGATTGCTGACGAAGCAGCAGCTGCAACGTGCCCTGGCCACGCTGGATGGCAGGACCGCGCTCGGCGAAACCCTGGTCAACGCCGGGCTGCTGTCGCGCACCGATCTGCAGACCGCGCTGGCGCGCAAGATGGGCTTCCCGCTGGTGGACCTGGAGCGCTTTCCCGCCGACCCCGCCGCGCTGGCGCTGCTGCCACTGCACATCGCCGTCAGCCTGCGCATCATGCCCTTGCTGCGCCACCAAGGCGGCATGATCGTCGCCGTCGACCGACCGGCACGCCTCATCAAGCTGCGGCAGCTCGATGCCTACGCGAAGATGCCGATCATGCCCGTGCTGGCATTGAAGGCGCAGGTCCTGCTGACGCTGAACCGCCTGTCCGGAAACGACTGGCACCAGGATGAGGTCGAGCGCCCGAGTTTCTTCGACACCTCGATCTGAGCGGCGGCGCGGTTTGCGCCAGATCAGCCGCAGGCGCCGAAGGTCGGCCGATGCGCGGTGCGCCGGCGGGCACCGACGCCGCCAGCGCGACGCTGGCGCCTAGAATTTCCCTCGTCTCCCATTCCCTGCCCTGTCATGCACATGACGGGGTTGTTGCGGCGTTCCGATGTCTGCCCCGCCCCACTCCACTGAAGCCCAACCGCCGCGCCGCTTGATGCCGGCGCTGTTCATCGGCGTGTTCATGGCGGCGCTGGACACGGCCGTGATTGCGCCGGCCATCCCGGCGCTGCGCGAGGCCTTTGCCATCGACCACCGCGAGGCCGGACTGCTGATGGTGGTGTTCATCCTGTGTTCACTGTCCAGCACCGCGCTGCTCGCCAATCTGGGCGACCGCCACGGCCGCCGGCCGGTGTACCTGGGTGGCGTGGCCTGCTTCGCGCTCGGCTCGCTGATCATCGCGCTGTCGCCGAGCTACTGGATGGTGCTGCTGGGTCGTGCGGTGCAGGGCATCGGCGCCGGCGGCATCATCCCGACGGCGAGCGCCGTCATCGGCGATGCCGTGCCGCAGCGCGAGCGCGGCCGCGCACTCGGGCTGATCGGCGCGATTTACGGCATGGCCTTCGTGCTCGGCCCGCCGCTGGCCGCGCTGCTGATGCTGGCAGCCAGCTGGCACTGGATCTTCCTGATCAACCTGCCAATCGCCGCGCTGGTGCTGGTGCTGGCGGCGCGCAGCCTGCCGCGCGCCGATCGGCGCGCAATGCACGCGCCGCTGGACCGTGCCGGCATCGTGCTGGTGGTGCTTGGACTCGCCGCGCTGGTGCTGGGCATCACGCAGTTTGCCGACGGCTTCTTCGGCCTGCGGCTGTGGCCCGGCTTCCTGCTGGCTGCGGCGCTGTTGCTGGTGCTGCTGTTGCGCGTGGAGCGGCGCGCCGCCGCGCCGATGATTCCGCTGAGCCTGTTCGCCAAGCGCCAATTGACCACCACCTATGTGCTGACGCTGGGCGCCGGCTTCGGCATGGGCGGCGTCATCTTCCTCAGCTCGATCGCGCAATTGGCCCATGGCGTCGAGCCGCGCCAGGCCGGCTTCGTGCTGCTGCCGCTGGTGCTTTGCTCGATGGCCGGCTCGATGGGCGCGGGCCGCGCGCTCAACCGGCTCGGGCCACGCAGGCTGATCCTGCTCGGCTTCGCCATGCTGGCGCTGGGTTATGCGCTGTGTGCGCTGCTCGGCTTCGGCTTGTGGTTCTTTCTGCTGGCAACGATGCCGGTGGGCCTGGGCGTGGGCATCGTCGTCGGCGGCGCGCTGCGCTCGATCGCCATCGACGAGGCACCAGCGGCGCAACGCGGCGCCGCGCAGGGGCTGATCAACATCTGCACCAGCATCGGCACGCTGCTGTCGGCGGCGGTGGTCGGCGCGGTGGCCGACCTTGGCGGCGGCGGCGCACACGGCTTTGCCATCGGCTACCTCGGCCTGGCCGCGCTGATGCTGCTGATGCTGCTGGCCACGCTGCGCCTGCGTGCGCAAGGCGCCGCGCCGCCGCTGTCATCGCATGAAAGCGCCCGCGCATGAACCTGGCGCATTGGCTGCAGCGGGCCGGGCGCGTGCATGCACGGCGCCCGGCGCTGCTGCTGGGCGACCAGGTGGTGGCGACATACGCCCAGCTGGCCGAGCGCGTGGCGCGTCTGGCTGGCCACCTGCGCCACGGGCTGGGGCTGGCACCGGGCGAACGTGTGGCCTTGTTCATGAGTAACGAGACGGCCTATCTCGAGGCGCTCTACGCAGCGCTGTGGGCCGGGCTCGCGGTGGTGCCGATCAACGCCAAGCTGCACCCGAAAGAGGTGGAGTTCATCCTCGGCGACGCCGAGGCGTCGGCGCTGTTCGTGTCGCCGGCACTGGCCGCGCCGCTGGTGGCGGCGCGCGAGCGCCTGCCGGCCGTGCGCGACATTCTGGTCAGCGGCCAGGGAGAATTCGACAAGGCCTTCGCCACGGCGCCGATCGCCATCCAGGAGCGCGAGCCCGACGACCTGGCCTGGCTGTTCTACACCTCGGGCACCACCGGCCAGCCCAAGGGCGTGATGCAGACGCAGCGCAATCTGCAGGCGATGACGGCCTGCTACTTCATCGACGTGGACGATGTCGCGCCCGACGACAGCATCGTCTACGCGGCGCCGATGTCGCACGGTGCGGGCATGTACAACTTCCCGTTCCTGGCACGCGCCGCCCGCCACGTGGTGCCGGCCTCGGGCGGCTTTGACCCGGCCGAGCTGGTGGCGCTGTCGCAATCGGTCGGCAAGCTGTGCCTGTTTGCCGCGCCGACGATGGTCAAGCGCCTGGTCGAGCACATCGCGGCGACTGGCGCGCCGTCCGACGGCTTCAAGACCATCGTCTATGGCGGCGGGCCGATGTATGTCGAAGACATCCGCCACGCGCTGGCGACGATGGGCCCATGCTTCGTGCAGATCTACGGCCAGGGCGAATCGCCGATGACCATCACCGCACTGTCGCGTGACATGCTTGCAGACACCGCGCACCCCCGCCACGCCGAGCGCCTAGCCTCGGTAGGCGTGGCCCAGACGCTGGTCGAGGTGCAGGTGGTGGACGCCGAAGGCGCGCCGCTGCCCGAGGGTGAGACCGGCGAGGTGGTGGTGCGCGGCGACACCGTCATGGCCGGTTATTGGCACAACGCCGAAGCCAGTGCCGGCGCGCTGCGCGACGGCTGGCTGTGGACCGGCGACCTGGGTGCGCTCGACGCCGAAGGCTTCCTCACGCTGAAGGACCGTTCGAAGGACGTGATCATCAGCGGCGGCTCCAACATCTACCCGCGCGAAGTCGAGGAGGTGCTGCTCAAGCACCCTGGCGTGCGCGAGGTGTCGGTGGTGGGCCAGACCGACGCCGAGTGGGGCGAGGTGGTGGTGGCCTTCGTCGTCGGCGACGGCCTCGATGCCGCAGCGCTGAACGCCACCTGCCTGCAGCACATCGCGCGCTTCAAGCGCCCCAAGCAGTACCACTTCATCGATGCCTTGCCGAAGAACAACTATGGCAAGGTACTGAAGACCGCTCTACGTGAACAACTGAAGCAAGGAGAATGAAAATGCTCAAAGGCCGCAACGCACTCGTCACCGGTTCCACCTCGGGCATCGGGCTGGCCATCGCCAAGGCCATGGCGCAGGCCGGCGCCAACGTCGTGGTGCACGGCATCGAAACGCCCGAACAGGGCCAGCCCATCGCCGCCGATGTGGCCAAGGCCGG
>JAHECC010000264.1 GCA_024641965.1 Rubrivivax sp. | reverse complement strand
GGCATCCAGACCTCGGCGGCGATGGGCGAAGCCTGCGCCGCGCTGGCGCGCGGCGCGCCGATTCCTTCGCATATCAGCGACTTCGGGCTCACACCTGCGATGCTGTCGCCGGCGCGGCTGCGCGCCAGCACAGCCTGAGGAGAAACCACCATGCGTGTTTTCAGCGCCACCCTGGCCACCGAAACCAATACCTTCGCGCCGATGCCCACCGGCTTGGCGTCGTTCCGCGACCGCGGCTACTACAAGGCCGGCACCCACCCCGACAACATGACGATGTTCGCCGGCCCACTGTGGGCGGCGCGCCTGCGCGGCAGGCCGCTCGGCTGGGACCTGCGCGAAGGCATGGTCGCCTTCGCGCAGCCCAGCGGCACGACGACGCGCGCCGCCTACGAGGCGCTGCGCGACGAGCTGCTCGCCGACCTGAAGGCCGCATTGCCGGTGGACATGGTGCTGCTCGGTCTGCACGGCGCAATGGTCGCCGATGGCTACGACGATTGCGAGGGCGACTTGCTACAACGTGTGCGCACCATCGTCGGGCCACAGGTCGTGGTCGGCGCCGAGCTCGACCCGCACAACCACCTGAGCGCGGCGATGGTCGACCATGCCGACGTGCTGGTGGCCTTCAAGGAATATCCGCACACCGACATCCTGGAGCGTGCCATCGAGCTGGTGGACCTGTGCCACGCCAAGGCCGAAGGCCGCACGAAGCCGGTGGCCTCGGCGGTGGACACCGGTGGCCTGGTGGTCATGCACACCTCGCGCCAGCCGGCGCGCGGCTTCGTCGACCGCATCATGGCGCTGGAGGGCAAGGACGGCATCCTGTCGATCTCGGTCAGCCACGGCTTCCCGTGGGGCGACGTGCCCGACATGGGCACCAAGGTGCTGGTCTACAGCGACGGCGATGTGGCCAAAGGCGCGGCACTGGCGCGCAAGCTGGCCGACGAGTTGATCGCGCTGCGCCACGATCTGGATGTGCCGCAACCCGGCATCGACGCGGCGCTGGACCAGGCGCTGGCTTTCGACAACGGCCCGGTGGTGCTGGCCGACGGCGCCGACAACCCCGGCGGCGGCGCGCCAGGCGACTCCACCTTCATCCTCGAACGACTGCTGGAGCGCGGCGTCACCAACGCCTGCATCGGCCCGCTGTGGGACCCCGGCGCGGTGCGCATTGCCTTCGATGCCGGTGTCGGCGCGCAGCTGGCGATGCGCATCGGCGGCAAGATCGGCCCGAGCTCGGGTTCCCCTCTGGACCTGCAGGTGACGGTGAAGGCAATTTGCCCGGACATGGTCATGACAGGCCTGGCCAGCACGCCGGTAGCGATGGGCGGTTGTGCCTGCGTCGAGTTGGCGGGCGTGCAGATCGTGTTGTGCACGCTGCGCAACCAGGCGATGGGCACCGACCTGTTCACGCAACTGGGCGTGGATCTGGGCGCAATGAAGATGATCGTCGTCAAGTCATCGCAGCACTTCTACGCGTCGTATTCGAAGGTGGCGAAACACGTGATCTATGTCGGCGCGCCGGGTGCGGTGACGGGCGACCTGAAGACCCTGCCCTACAAGAAGATCCGCCGGCCGAAGTGGCCGATCGATTGAGCCGGTTGCTCCGTCGGCATCGATGGACCGCCCGCGCGACGGGCGAAGAGCTCAGGCCGCGGTGTCGACCAAGCTTCCCGTCACCGATCCTGCGGCCGTGGGATCGGCCTGCACCGTCTGTGCGATGCGCGACAGCAGCGCCGCGAGCGAAGTCGCCGCCGTCGCACTGCCTTCCGATCCGGTCTGGTCGCCCCCAGCTGGCCGGGCCAATGCCTGGAACGCGGTCAGCAGCGACGATGGCAGCGTTGCAGCAGCAGCGGGCGGTTGGGCCGCACCGGGTGTCGATGCGGGCGTGTCCACCGCACCCACGTCGTCGACCATCCCGGTTGCCTCGGCAGTCGTCGCAACGGACGTCACTTCGGTTGCAGCGGCCGTACCGCCGATCCGCTGCGCCAGGGACTCGAGACGCTGCGCGATATCGCCAATGCCGGTACGACCCCAGGCGAAGCCGCGGCCATGTTGACCCGGTCCGTCTTCACCGGCCGTGGGACGCAGGGCCTGAAAGAGCTGGTGTGTGAACTCGTGCAACGCCTTGCTGCGGTCGCCACGATCCGTCGAGGTGTCCGCTGTGGCTTCGCCCACCGCGGAGCTCACCGCATCGCCTGCGGCAGCTGGAAACAGGTCGGCCAGCGCATCGGAGACGGCTTCAGCCAGCATTCGGCGGCCTGCAGGAGGCCGGCTCTCGACCTCGCGACCGGCTTCCGGCGAAACCGGCTCGCGCTGGCGTGATGCGCGCTGGGCGTCCGGCGCCTGCAGCGCGGCGCATGCCGCATGCTTCGAACCCTGGATGGACATCGACATGACAAAGCTCCCGAAAGTGGCGCGGATATGAGCCGATCGTTGCCGACCGGCGTAGCTTGACACGCATATATCGGACGGAGTCTGCCCAGAATTGAGCCGCTCGATCGCCGGAACAGCGGCCCAATCCCGCCCTTCGGATCGGCAGCCCCAACGGCGGACCTTCAGTTGCGCTGCGGCGCCGGCGGCGGCCAGCGATCCCACGCGGTGGCCGCCACCGGCTCGCCCCACAGGTCGAGGTGCATCTTGGTTCCGGCATGCACGCGTCGCGCAGCGTCGCCGCGCACATAGCCCAGGCCGACGCAGGCTGAAGCCTTCGGACTCCAGCCGACGCTGCTGAGTTCGCCCACCGCCTGGCCGTCCATGACGATCGCTTCGCCGCCCCAGGCGTAGGCCAACGGGTCCTCGAACACGAAGGTGAGCAGCTTCTTCTTCAACGGCTGGCCTTGCGCGGCAAGCAATGCCGCCTTGCCGATGAAGTCGTCCGCCTTGTCGAGCTTGACGGCGAATGCCAGCCCGGCCTCGAAGGGGTTCTCGTCGGGCCCGAGTTCCGCGCCCCAGGCGCGGCGGCCGGCTTCGATTCGCAGCGCGTCGATGGCGTAGTAGCCGGCATCGCGCAGGCCGAGATCCGCACCCGCGTCCGTCAACGCCAGGTACACGTGGCGCGCCATCTCCACCGGCACGTACAGCTCGTAGCCGGGTCCGCCGACATAACTCATGCGCGCGGCACGCACACGAGCAAAGCCCAGGTCGATTTCCTTCGTGTGGCTGAACTTCAGTGCCGCCGGACTCAGGTCGTCGGGGCTGATCCGCGCCAGCAGTTCGCGCGCCTTCGGGCCCATCAGCGACAGCACGCTGTACATCGCGCTCACGTCGGTGAGCACCGCGTGCTCGTCGGCGCCGATGTGGCGGCCGATCCAGTCGGCATCGCGCACCGGCTGCGCCGAGCCGGTGACGATGAGGAAGCGCTCGTGGGCCAGGCGGATCACGGTGAGGTCGCTCTCGAAGCCGCCACGCTCATTGAGCAGCGCCGTGTAGACCATCTTGTCCACCGGCACTTCGATGTCATTCGCGCACAACCGCTGCAACACCACCAGCGCGTCACGCCCTTGCAGTAGCAGCTTGCCGAAGCTGCTCTGGTCGTACAGCGCCACTGCCTCGCGCGTGGCGCGCTGCTCCTCGAGCATCCAGTCAAGCCAGCCGGGGCGGCCCAGGCCGTAGGCTGGCCGACTTGCACCGCCCGGCTTGAAATAGTTGGCACGCTCCCAGCCGTTCTTCGCGCCGAATTCCGCACCCTTGGCGGCGAGCAGGTCGTACAAGGGGCTGCAGCGCAGCGGCCGGCCCGTTTCCAGCTCCTGCCGCGGCCAGCGCATCGCGTAGTGCAGGCCGAGCGTTTCGCCGGTGCGTTCGGCCAGGGACTTGCGATTTGCGGTGAAAGCCGCGAAGCGGCGGATGTCCACGTCCCACAGGTCGCTGGGCGCTTCGCCGCCGAGCACCCATTCGGCGATCAACCGCCCGGCACCGCCGCTGTTCGCAATGCCGGCCGAGTTGAAGCCGGCGCAGACAAAGTAGCCACGCAACTCCGGCGCTTCGCCGAGGATGAAGTTGCCATCGGGCGTGAAGCTCTCCGGGCCATTGAGCAGCATCTTCACCGGCGCCGTCTCCAGGCAGGGCGTGCGGTGCATCGCGTTGTGCATCAGCGGCTCGAACTGCTCCCAGTCCTCGTCGAGCAACTGGAACTGGAATGTGCTGGGGATCGGCTCCATGCGCCAGGGTTTGGCCTTCGGCTCGAAGCCGCCCATCAGCAGGCCACCGACTTCCTCCTTGTAGTAGATGAAGCCGTCGGGGTCGCGCATCACCGGCAGCATCGGGTGCACGCCTTCGATGCGGTCGGTGACGATGTAAAAGTGCTCCGCCGGGTAGAGCGGCACGTTCACGCCGGTCAGCCGTCCGAACTGCCGCGCCCACTGGCCGGCGCAGTTGATCAGTGTCTCGCAGCGAACATCGCCTTGTGCGGTGCGCACGCCGGCCACACGCCCGTTCTCGACGATGACGCCGGTGACCTCGATGTCCTCCAACAGCTTCGCGCCGCGCAGGCGCGCGCCCTTGGCCAGGCTCATGCACAGGTCGGCAGGGTTCGCCTTGCCGTCGCCGGGAATCCAGATCGCGCCCTTCAGGTCGTCGGTGCGCATCAACGGGTAAAGGTCACCGGCTTCCTTCGGCGTGATCAGTTGCACCTCGACGCCGAAGCTGCGCGCCAGCGCAGCCTGCTTCTTGAGCACCTTCCAGCGTTCGGGCGTGGCCGCCACATTGACGCTGCCGCATTCCTTCCAGCCAGTCGCCA
>JAHECC010000263.1 GCA_024641965.1 Rubrivivax sp. | reverse complement strand
CGCGCTTGTCGCCCAGGAGGCCGGCGCCGGCGGCAATCCCTTGCGCGCCATGCAGGCCCTGGCCGCGGTGACCGAGCAATGCGTGGCGTGCCACGCGGCTTACCGGGTGCATTGAGCCCAACGCTCCGACTCCCGCGCGACACCCGGGTAGGCAGCGCCCGCGCCACGAAGCGCTTCTGCATGAGGCGTACCCTCGGGCTTGCCGCCGCGACCGGCCGCGCACCCGCAAAGGAGCCGACATGCAAACCATGGACATCGCAAGGCAGCTCGTCGAACTGTGCCGCCAGGGCAAGAACGACGAAGCCATCAGCACGCTGTTCGCCGACGACGTCGTCAGCGTCGAGGCGTCGGTTCCGCCGGGCGGCAACCGCGAGGCCAAGGGTCTGGCGGCGCTCAGGGCCAAGGGCGCCTGGCGGCGCGACAACCACGAAGTGCACTCGGGCACGGTCAGCGGCCCCTGGCCGCACGACGACCGCTTTGTCGCCGGCTTCCAGTTCGACGTGACGCACAAACCCTCGGGTCAGCGCATGAAGATGGACGAGGTCGGCCTGTACCAGGTCAAGAACGGCAAGATCGTGCGCGAGGAGTTCTTCTACGACATGGGCGGCTGAAAGCGCGAGCGCGGCAGCGCTTCGCGGGCTGCGCTGTTGTAATGCCGCCCGCGATCAGGCCAGTTTGTCGCCCCGCGTGAAGCGCCGCACCAGCGGCGGCAGCAGCAGCATCGTCGCGGCCGCGATCCACAGGCCGATCGAGATCGGGCTTTCGACCAGTATGCCGAGCTCGCCGTTGGTGATCGACAGCGCGCGGCGCAGGTTTTGCTCCATCAGGTCGCCGAGCACGAAACCCAGGATCAGTGGCGCCATCGGCATGCCCTGCTTGCGCAGCAGGTAGCCGACCATACCCAGCGCGGCCATCAATACCAAGTCGAATGTGGTGGCGTGCACCGAGTACACGCCCACCGCGCTGACCGCCAGGATGCCAGGTACCAGCATCCAGTTCGGCACCTGCAGGATCTTGGTAAACACGCCGACCAGCGGAATGTTGATGAACAGCAGCATCACGTTGCCGACGAACATCGACGCGATCAGGCCCCACACCAGGTCGGGCTGCTGCGTGAACAGTGCCGGCCCCGGCGTGATGTTGTACAGCGACAGCGCGCCGACCATCACCGCCGTCGTGCCCGAGCCGGGCACGCCGAGCGTGAGCATCGGCACGAAGCTGCCGGCGGCCGAGGCGTTGTTCGCCGCCTCGGGCGCGGCCACGCCGCGGATGTCGCCTTCGCCGAAGGTGCCGCTGGCGCCGGCCAAACGCTTTTCCATCGAGTAGGTCATGGCGCTGGCGATGGTCGCGCCGGCGCCGGGCAGCACGCCGACGACGAAACCGACCACGCTGGAGCGCAAGGTCGCCCACCAGGTGTGCGCCATCTCCTTCAGGTTGAACAGGTTGCGCCCGGTGGCGGTGATCAGGCCGGAACTGCTGTGCTGCTGTTCGAGCATCAGCAGGATTTCGCTGACCGAGAACACGCCGATGACGACGACGATGAACTGGATGCCGTCGCTCAGGTGCACGTCGCCGCCGGTGAAGCGGTACACGCCCGAGTTCGAGTCCAGGCCGACGCAGGACAGCGACAGACCGATCACCGCCGCCAGGCCGGCCTTCATCGGCGCGTCGCCCATCAGGCCGGCGATGCAGGCGAAGGCGAAGCACATCAGCGCGAAGTATTCGGCCGGGCCGAAGGCCAGCGCCCAACGTGCCAGCAGTGGCGCGAACATGACGATGCCGATGGTGGCAACGATGGCGCCGACGAAGGAACTCCACGCCGAGATCGACAAGGCCACCCCGCCCAGCCCTTTCTGGGCCATCGGATGGCCGTCCAGCGCGGTCATGATGGCGCCCGCATCGCCCGGCACGTTGAGCAGGATGGACGAGATGCGCCCGCCGTATTCGCAGCCGATGTACACGGCGGCGAGCAGGATCAGCGCGGTTTCCGGCGGCAGCTTCAGCGCAAAGGCCAGCGGCATCAGGATGGCCACGCCGTTGATCGGGCCCAGGCCCGGCAGCATGCCGACGATGGTGCCGATGAGCGCGCCGAGCGCGGCGACGAGCAGGTTCATTGGCGTCAGCGCGACGCCGAAACCGGCGATCAGGTGTTGAAGCGTGTCCATGTCAGTGGCGCCCGGCCGCCCGAAGCCACTGACGCGCCCCCTCGGGGGGCAGCGAACGAAGTGAGCGTGGGGGTTGTTTCATCATCGCCCTCCCAGGATGAAGCTCAGCAAGCCCGTGGGCAGCACCACGTCGAGCAGCTTGTCGAACAGCAGGAACAGCACCAGCCCGAGGCCGACGCCGCCGGCCAGCGACTGCTTCCAACTGCCGCCGAAGGCCATGCCCACCGGCACGGCCATCAGGCTGGTGGCCAAGGTGAAGCCGAGCCGTTGGAACAGCAGCGCATAGATCACGATGGCCACGGCGCACAGGCCGATCGGCAGCATTTTCGTGGCGCTGAAAGCGCCCGCGCCCAGCGTGGGCTTGATTACCAGCCACAGCCCGCCGATGGCCAACAGCGCCGACAGCAGCAGCGGAAAGGCGCGCGGGCCCACCGGCTCGTAGGAAATGGGTGCGGCGTAGTCCTGCGCAGCCCAGGCCATGCCTGCGGCCGCGACCACGCACACCCCACCGAGGATGCGGTCACTCATGATGTTTGTCTCCGGTACCGGCGTCTGCGTGCGCGCAGACCTATGGGCCGGGCGGCGGCGCCGCCCGGCATTGCGAGCCCTACTTCGCCACGGCCAAGCCGAACTCCTCGGCCAGCTTGCGGTAGGCGGCGACGCGCTGCTTGACGTAGGCGTCAGCCTCGGCACCGGTCAGGTCGAAGGGGAACAGACCGCGTTCGGCACGCAGCTTGTCGTAGGCTGGCGTGGCCATCATCTTCTTGAAGGTGTCGCTCCAGGTCTTGAAGTCGGCATCGCTGACCTTGGGCCCCATGTAGAAGCCGCGGATGATCGGCCACTCGATGTCCGAGCCTTGTTCCTTGGCGGTGGGCACGTTGGCCAGGTCGCCGGTCAGGCGTTTGTCGGACATCACTGCCAGCACGCGGATCTTCGCGCCGGCCTTCATCTGCTGCTGCGCCTCGGACGCGTCGCCCGAATACACCTGCACATGGCCGCCCTGCAGTGCGGTGATGGCCTCGCCGCCGCCTTCGAAGGCGACGAAGCGCATCGACTTCGGGTTCAGCCCCGCGGCCTTGGCGGTCAGCGCGGCTTTCATCCAGTCCTGGCTACCGACCGTTCCGCCGGCGCCGAACACCACCTTGGTCGGGTCGGCCTTGACCGCGGCGATGACGTCCTTCAGCGACTTGAAGGGCGAGCTGTCGGCGACGATGATGGCGCCGAAATCGGCACCAATGGCGGCCAGCCACTTGACGTCGTTCTCGTTGTAGCGGCCGAACTTGCCCTGTGCCAGGTTCAGCAGCGAGCCGCCGGAGAAGGCGACGATGGTGTTGTCTTCGCCCGGGCGCTGCGCGACGATGGCGTTGTAGGCCACCGCGCCGATGCCGCCGGGCATGTAGGTGATGCGCATCGGGTCGGCGATGTACTTGCCTTCCATCAGCGCGCCTTGCGCGAGCTTGCAGGTCAGGTCGAAGCCGCCGCCGGGTTTCGCCGGGGCGATGCATTCGGTTTTTTCCAGTGGGGCTGCGGCGGCCCAGGTGGCCGCGCCAGCCAGGGCCAGCGAAAGCAGGGTGGACTTGAATTTCATGGTGTCTCCTTCGGGTTGAAATCGGCCAGCACCACCGCTCGGTGCGCCAGCGTGACGCCAATGTACGGCGTTCCGACTTTCAGTCGGCTTTCAGCCGATGGCCGTTGTGCTCAGGGAAAACCCGCAGGCATGATCAGGCCATGACCTTCACGGCGGCGGTCACCAGCGACGCGCACGGCAGCGTGCGCACCAGCGGCTGCGGCACCGCGTGCGCGATGTCGGTGCCGACCACACGATGCGCGGCCAGGCGCGGGTACAGCAGCATGATCAGCGCGGCGCCGATGGCGCCGGCACCGATCGAACTCAGGCACACCAGCGTGCCCAGCAGCGCACCGCTGAGCAGTGTCAGCGGCCCCTGACGTGCAGGGGTGATCCAGCGCTCGAGGCGCAAGCCCAGCGCAAACCAGGCCTTGCGATAGAGCACGATCACGGCCGTCAGCAGCAGTGCGCAGCTCAGGAAGTAGGCCAGCAAGCCGGAGCCGCTCTGGGTCAGGCCGCTGAAATCCAGGCCAGCATGGCCGGCAAGCTGCCTGCCAGCAGCCAGGCGGTGGCGCGTCAGTCCACCTGCCCGGCGTGGTGGTGCGTCGCGGCGCCGGCCGTCTTGGTCAGCGCCGCAAAGCACAGGTCGGTGCCGATGGCCACGGCCGGGTTGAGGCGGAACACGGTCAGCAGCAGCGGCGTCATCAGAGAACCGCCGCCGACGCCGGTGATGCCGATGATGACGCCAACGGCGAAGCCGCTGAGGGGGCGGTGAGGTCCAAGATGTCGATCTGCCAGAGTGCCGTGATCGGCACGGGCCCGACTCTACGAAGCCGTCAGGCGATCGCCAACAACTTCGTCGCAGTTTGCTTATGCGCTGAGCGAATATCGATGGCCCGGGCGACTGCAGTGCCTGCGGCGGCCTGGCAATCAGCGCCTGGGCGGTGCCGCGCCGTTGGCGGCTGCGGCGGTGTTGAGCATCAGGCGCTGGCGCACTTTCTCGTCCTCCAGCCGCTTGCGTGTCTCGGCCTGCTGCTGCAATTCCTGCACGCGCTTTT
>JAHECC010000077.1 GCA_024641965.1 Rubrivivax sp. | reverse complement strand
AGAAGCTGGCGCGCGGCGTCACGCTGATCCCGCTGCTGGCGCCATCGTTGCTGTCGGCCATCTCGCTGATCTACTGGTTCGGCAACCAGGGCGTGCTGAAGGACCTGCTCACCGCCGTCGGTATCAGCCAGATCTACGGCGCTCCCGGCATCGTCATCGCCGAATGCTTCGCGCTGTTTCCGCACGCGCTGATGATCCTGATCACTGCGCTCACCGCCGCCGACGCGCGGCTGTACGAAGCGGCAGACTCGATGGGCACGCCGTCAGCGCGCAAGTTCTGGACGATCACGTTGCCCGGCGCCAAGTACGGTTTGATCTCGGCGGCGCTGGTGACCTTCACCTTGGTCATCACCGATTTCGGCATCCCCAAGGTCATTGGTGGCAGCTTCAACGTGCTGGCCACCGATATCTTCAAGCTGGTCATCGGCCAGCAGGATTTCAGCAAGGGCGCGGTGGTGGCGCTGCTGCTGCTGGCGCCCGCGGTGCTGACCTTCGGCGTCGACCACCTGGTGCAGCGCAAGCAGACGGCGATGCTCAGCGCGCGCGCCGTGCCCTACCGACCGAAGCGTGATGCGCTCTTCGATGGCGTGATGAGCGTTTATTGCGGTGTCATCGTCGTGCTGATGCTGTGCATGCTGGGCATGGCGATCTTCGCCTCCTTCGTCAAGTTCTGGCCGTACGACCTGAGCTTCAGCTGGCGGCACTACCAGATGGGCCTGTTCGACGCCGAGGTCGGCGAGGCCTTCGTCAACAGCTTGACGATGGCCGCGGGCACGGCCGTGTTCGGCACTGCGTTGGTCTTCGTCGGCGCCTACCTGCTGGAAAAGACGCACGGCGTGGGCCCGCTGCGCAGCCTGGTGCGCCTGCTGTGCATGCTGCCGATGGCGGTGCCGGGGCTGGTGCTGGGGCTGGGCTACATCTTCTTTTTCAACGAGCCCGACAACCCGTTGAACGGTCTATATCACACACTGACGCTGCTCACGCTGTGCACCATCGTGCACTTCTACACCACCGGTCACCTGACGGCGGTGACGGCGCTGAAGTCGCTCGACGCCGAATTCGAATCGGTGTCGGCGTCGCTGAAGGTGCCGTTCTACAAGACCTTCTGGCGTGTCACGCTGCCGATCTGCACGCCGGCATTGGTCGACATCGCGCGCTACTTCTTCGTCAACGCGATGACGACGATCTCGGCGGTGGTGTTCCTGTATTCGCCGGACACCAAGGTGGCGGCCATCGCCATCCTGAACCTCGACGAAGCCGGCGAGATTGGCGCGGCCGCCGCCATGGCGCTGTTGATCGCCGCCGCATCGACTATCGCTACGCTGCTGTTCTGGGCGCTGTCGCGCCTGGTCGAGCGTAGAACCCAAGCCTGGAAAGCCTAAATCTCATGGACCGAGATCCCATCCTGCTGACCCCTGGCCCGCTGACCACCACACTGCGCACCAAGCTGGCGATGCTGAAGGACTGGGGCTCGTGGGACGGCGACTTCAACGCCGTCACTGCGCGCTTGCGCTCGCAGCTGCTGGACATCGTGCACGGGCAGGACAGCCATGTACTGGTACCCTTGCAAGGCAGCGGCACCTTCAGTGTCGAGGCCGCCGTGGCCACCGTCGTGCCACGCGACGGCCATGTGCTGGTGCTGGACAACGGCGCCTACTGCAAGCGTGCGGCCAGGCTCACGCAGATGATGGGCCGCAAGGTCACGATCGTGCCACACGCCGAGCACGAGGCGGTGTCGCCGGCCGAGCTGGAAGCCCGCTTGAAGCAAGATGCCAGCATCGGCCATGTGATGCTGATCCACTGCGAAACCGGCACCGGCGTGCTCAACCCGCTGGCCGAGGTGGCGCAGGTATGCGAGCGCCACGGCAAGGGCCTGATCGTCGATGCAATGAGTTCCTTCGGCGCCTTGCCGATCGATGCACGCACGATGCGCTTCGACGCGCTGGTCGCTGCCAGCGGCAAATGCCTCGAAGGCGTGCCGGGAATGGGCTTCGTGTTCCTGCGCAAAGCCATCCTCGACGGCTGCGCCGGCAACAGCCAGAGCCTGGCGATGGACCTGCACGACCAGCACCAGTACATGGAGAAGACCACGCAATGGCGCTTCACGCCGCCAACGCACGTGATGGTGGCGCTGGCTGAAGCGGTGGCGCAGTTTGTTGAAGAAGGCGGCCAGCCGGCACGACTGGCGCGCTACACCGACAACTGCAAGACACTGATCGACGGCGTGACCAAGCTGGGCCTGAAGCCTTTCCTGAAGCCCGAGCTGCAGGCGCCGATCATCGTCACCTGGCATGCGCCCGATCACCCGGCCTACGACTTCAAGCGCTTATATGCCGCGACCAAGCAGCGCGGCTTCATCCTCTACCCCGGCAAGCTGACCGAGGTCGAGACCTTCCGCGTCGGCTGCATCGGCGCCATCGGCCGCAACGAGATGAGCCAGGCGGTGAACGCTGTCGCCGAGGCGCTGCACGAGATGGGAATCCGCACATGAAGAAGAAGCTCGACGAACACCCCGCCGTCACCGCGGTACGCGCCAGCGGCTGCGGCAAGGTCAAGGTCGCGTGCAGCGACATCGACGGCATCCTGCGCGGCAAGTACCTGCATATCGACAAGTTCCACGGCGCGGTAGATGGTGGCTTCGGCTTCTGCGACGTGGTGTTCGGCTGGGATTCATCGGACGCCTGCTACGACAACACCCAGGTCACCGGCTGGCAGCACGGCTTTCCCGACGCGCTGGCGCGGCTCGACCTTGACAGCGCGCGGCGCGTGCCCTGGGACGACGATGTGCCCTTCTTCCTGGGCGAATTCGTCAACGGCGACGGCACGCCCTTCGCGGTATGCCCGCGCCAGACCTTGAAGCGGGTGCTGAAGCGTGCGGAAAAGCTCGGCGTGCTGCCGATGGCGGGCATGGAGTTCGAGTGGTTCAATTTCCAGGAAACGCCCGACAGCTGGGCGACGAAGAAGGGTGTGGCGCCGACACCGCTGACGCCCGGCATGTTCGGCTACTCGTTGCTGCGCATGAACGGCAACCGCGAGTTCTTCAACGCGCTGATGGACCAGATGGCGGCCTTCAAGGTGCCGATCGAGGGCCTGCACACCGAGACCGGTCCTGGCGTGTACGAAGCGGCCATCGCCTTCAGTGGGGCACTGGAGCAGGCCGACCGCGCCATCCTGTTCAAGACGGGCGCCAAGGAGATCGGCGCGCGCTTCGGCATCATGCCCAGCTTCATGGCCAAGTGGAGTGCCGCTTACCCGGGATGCAGCGGCCACATCCACCAGAGCCTGAGTGACGGCAAGAGCAACCTGTTCCACGACGCGAAGAACAAGCGCGGCATGAGCAAGCTGTTCGAGAGCTACCTGGCCGGCCAGGTGGCTTGCATGATGGACTTCGCGCCGCTGATCTGGCCAACGATCAACAGCTACAAGCGTCTGGTCGACGGCTTCTGGGCGCCCGTCAAGCCGACCTGGGGGCTGGACAACCGCACCGCGAGCTTCCGCGTCATCGCCGCCAGCCCGAAATCGACGCGGCTGGAAACGCGTTGCCCCGGCGCCGACGTGAACCCCTACCTGGCGATGGCCGCGGTCATCGCCGCCGGGCTGCATGGCGTCGAGAAAGGCCTGAAGCTGACGGCACCACCGATCACCGGCACGAACCAGGGCGCCGAACACATCCCACGCGCGCCGCGCACGCTGATCGAGACCACACGCGTGTTCCGCGAATCGAAGGTCGCGCGCGACTGGCTGGGCGACACCTTCGTGGAGCACTTCGCCGCCACGCGCGAATGGGAATGGCGGCAGTGGCTCGACGGTGTGACCGACTGGGAACTGAAGCGATACTTCGAGATCATCTGAGAGAGCTGCGATGAAACACAGCACATTGGCCTTGCTGGTCTGCCTGGGCGCCGCAACATCGGTGTGGGCACAGCAAGGCCCGAACGACATCGAGATGCTGAAGAAGTACACCGGCACCTGGGCCGTGGATTGCGGCAAAGCCGCCGGCACCCGACTGACGGTCGGCACGCAATCGCTCGCCCTCACTTCGGGTGGCAAGCAGTTGAAGACCGGATCGCCGCTGACCGCCTTCAGTTACTTCGGCAAGCAGCAGCCACCCGCAGGATTCGACGTCGCCTTGCTCGGCGAGGCGCGACCTACCGGACTGACCTTCCTAGCGATGAAGGACCAGATCGGACCCTATCTCAGCATCGACGCCGACACGCCGCTGGAAAAGCAATTCGGCAAGGCGGTTCTGACTGGAAAGTTCCGTCAATGCCCATGAGTGCACGGGGACGCTTCCAATCGCTCGTGTCGCAGCGCGCAGTGCAAAGGCTTGTCAATTGAATATCACCCGCTTCTCATTCCCCACCGACATCCACTTCGGCCCCGGCGCGCGCAAGCTCGTCGCGCAGCATCTGCTTGAGGCCGGCGTCAAGCGCCCACTGATCGTCACCGACAGCGCGCTGGCCGCGCTGCCGGTGCTGGCCGAATTCCGCTCGCAGCTCGCCGGTCTCGATGTGGTGGTCTTCGACGGCATCTTCGGCAACCCGACGTGTGCGATGGCGATGGCCGGCGCGCGCAGCTACAAGCTGCATCGCTGCGACGCGGTCATCGGCTTCGGTGGCGGCGCCGCGCTGGACGTGGCCAAGCTCGTCGGCCTGATGGCCGTGCACGACGGCGACGTGCTCGAATATGTCTGGGACCACCCGCAGGTGCGGCCGATCGTCAACCCGCTGCCGCCGATGGTGGCGCTGCCGACCACCGCCGGCACTGGCTCCGAGGTCGGCCGCTCGTCGGTGGTGAGCGAGAACGACACCCACCACAAGCGCACCGTGTTCAGTCCGAAGATCCTGCCGCGTGCGGTGTTCGCCGACCCCGAGCTGACGCTGGCGCTGCCGCCGGCAGTCACCGCCGCCACCGGCATGGATGCGCTGACGCACAACATCGAGAGCTACCTCTCGCCCGCCTACCACCCGCTGTGCGACGGCATCGCACTCGAGGGCCTGCGACTGGGCGCCTATGCGCTGGCCACGGCGGTCAACGAACCCGGCAACTTGCAGGCGCGCAGCGACATGATGATGAGCTCGATGATGGGCGCCATCGCCTTCCAGAAGGACCTGGGTTCGGTGCATGCCTGCGCGCATGCGCTGGGTGCCGTCAACGACATGCACCATGGCCTGGCCAACGCGCTGATGATCGACACGGTGCTGGCCTGGAATTTCGAGGCCGTGCCGGCCAAATTCGATGCGCTGGCGCATGCTGCCGGCGTGATTGGCGGCGGCGCAGCCTTCGTGCCCTGGCTGCAGTCGCTGAAAGGCGGCATTGGTCTGAGCGGCGGCCTGGCGCAGCGTGGCGTCACGCTGGACCACCTGCCGCAGCTCGTGCCGCTGGCAGCCAGCGATTTCACCGGGCGAACCAACCCTCGGCCCGCCATCGAGGCCGACTACGAACGCTTCTTCCGGCAGGCCATGTAGCCCACAACCTGACATGCCCCACCAACGACCCTGGCTGCGCATCGGCGTTTCGGCGCGCATCTACTACCCCGCCGGCCCGGTGCTCGACATGGGCGGCGTGTGGACCAAGACGCTGCACTACCTGGAGCAGTCGGTCGCGCACTGGGTGCTCGGCGGCGGCGCGCTGCCGATGATGGTGCCAGCCGTCGATGCCGACAGCATCGTCAAACGCAAGGAGATCGACCTCGAGCACTATGCCGAATCGCTGGACGGACTCGTGCTGCAAGGCGGCAACGACGTGGCTCCAGAGAGTTATGGCGAAACACCGCTGCACGTGGACTGGGCCGGTGACCGCGTGCGCGACCGCTACGAGATGGAGCTGGTGGCCGCCTTCGTCGCCGCCGGCAAGCCGGTATTCGGCATCTGCCGCGGCTTCCAGCTGCTGAACGTGATGTACGGCGGCACGCTGCTGCAGGACATTGCTGCACAGCGTCCGCAGTCCCAAGCGCACCGCGACGTGCCCAAATACGAACGCCACTTCCACGACATCGAGGTGCTGCCCGGCAGCCGGCTCGCGGAGCTCTACCCGGGCGTGAAACGCGCAGTGGCCAACAGCATCCACCACCAGGGCATCAAGGACCTGTCGCCGCAGTTCATCGCCGAGGCGGTGTGCCCCGAGGACGGCATGGTCGAGGCCATACGCAAGCGTGGCGACAGCTATGTGGCCGCCGTGCAATGGCACCCGGAATTCCACGACACCGAACTGCACGGCACCTTCGACGACGCGGCGATGCTGCAAGACTTCCTGACCGCGGCGCGCGCCACGCGCAAGGATTGACCCCAAGATGAGAACGCTGCCTATCCACAACCCAGCCACCGGCCAGCTGATCGCGCAGCCCAACGCTGCCGACGCCACCAGCGTCGCCGCCAAGGCCGCAGCGGCACGCGCCGCCCAGCCCGCCTGGGCCGCCGTGCCACTGGCCGAACGGCTGGCCGTGATGCAGCGCTTCCGCGTCGGTGTGGTGGCCGAACTCGACGCATTGGCGCACACGCTGACGCTGGAAATGGGCAAGCCCATCGCGCAGGCGCGCAACGAGCTGAACGGCCTGCTGCCGCGACTCGATTTTTTCATCGACCAGTGCGCCAATGCCATCCGCGACGAAGAGGTGTTCGACGAAGGTGGCATGCGCGAGCGCATCACCCACATCCCGTTGGGGGTGGTAGCCAACATTTCGGCCTGGAACTACCCCTGGTTCGTCGGCTGCAACGTCGTCGTGCCGGCGCTTCTGACCGGAAACGCCGTGCTCTACAAGCCGTCCGAACACGCCACGCTGAGCGGGCTGCACCTGACGCGGCTGCTGCATGCCGCCGGCGTGCCCGGCGACGTATTGCATTGCCTGGTTGGTGCCGGCGAGGTAGGTGGCGCCTTGCTGCAGCAGCGGCTCGATGGTGTGTTCTTCACCGGCAGCCATGCCACCGGCGTGCGCATTGCCGAGGCGATGGCCGCACGTCTGGTCAAGCTGCAGCTCGAACTCGGTGGCAAGGACCCGGCCTATGTGCGCGCCGACGCCGACGTGAAAGCGGCCGCCGAAAGCCTGGCCGACGGTGCGATGTACAACACCGGCCAGAGCTGCTGCTCGGTGGAACGCATCTATGTGCATGCCAGCGTGCACGACGCCTTCGTCGAACACTTCGTCGCCATTGTCAAAGCGTTGCGCGTCGGCGACCCGCTGGCCGAAAGCACAGGCGTCGGCGCGATCACGCGTGCGCCGCAGCTGACGGTGTTGCAGGCGCAGGTCGACGATGCGCTGGCCCGCGGCGCGACGCTGCACTGCGGCGGGCACACGTTGCCCGGCCCCGGCAACTGGTTCGAGCCCACCGTGTTCGCCGACGTGGACCACACGATGTTGCTGATGCGCGAGGAAAGTTTTGGCCCGGTCATCGGCATCCAGAAGGTGGCCGACGACGCCGAAGCGCTCGCGCTGATGAACGACACACGCTACGGCCTGACGGCCGGCGTGTACACGCGCGACGAAGCCAAGGCGCGCGAGCTGTTGGCACAGGTCAACGCCGGCAGCGTGTACTGGAACTGCTGCGACCGCGTCAGCCCGCGGCTGCCCTGGTCGGGCCACGGCGACTCGGGCATCGGCCTGACGCTGTCCACCTATGGCATACAGGCCTTCACGCGACCCAAGGCCTGGCATCTGCGGTGCCCTTGAAGCCGAAACTCACGCTCTTCGACCTGGACCATACGCTGCTGCAAGGCGACAGCGACCAGTTGTGGTGCGAGTTCCTGATGGCGCGTGGCGTACTGCCGCGCAAGCCCTTCGCCTCGCGCAATGCGGCAATGGCGCGCGACTATGCGGCGGGCCACGCCAGTGCCGAGGCCTTCTGCAACTTCTACATCGGCACACTGGCTGGGCGCAGCGCCGCCGAGTGGGGCCCATGGCGCGATGACTACTTCGCGATGTGCATCGCGCCGCGCCTGCCGCAGGCGGCGCTGGCACTGGTGGCGCGGCACCAGGACGCCGGCGACCGGGTGGTGCTGAGCACTGCCACCTGCCGCTTCCTCAGCGAGCCTTCGGCCACCTACCTGCGCATCGCCGAGCTGATCGCCACCGAATGCGAGCTCGATGCACGAGGACGTTTCAGCGGACGCAGCACGGGCACGCTGAACATGCGCGAGGGCAAGGTGGCGCGACTGCACGACTGGCTGGCCGCGCAGCGCCTGACGCTGGCCGATTGCGATGCCACGTTCTATAGTGACTCGATCAACGATCTGCCGCTGCTTGCCGCTGTCGATCATGCGATTGCGGTGGATCCGGATGCCAGGCTTGCCGAAGAGGCGCATCGGCGCGGCTGGACGCTAATGTCCCTGCACTGACGGAAGTAAGCGCATGAGTCTGCAACAACTGCTGGGCATCGAACTGCCGATCATCCAGGCGCCGATGGCCGGCGTGCAAGGCAGCGAACTGGCCATCGCCGTATCCAACGCTGGTGGGCTGGGTTCCCTGCCTTGCGCGATGCTCGGCCCCGAGACGCTGCGCAAGGAGCTCGCAGCGCTGCGCGCGGGCACCGACAAGCCCTTCAACGTCAATTTCTTCTGCCACACGCCACCCACGCCTGACGCGGATCGCGAGGCGGCCTGGCGCCAGGCGCTGGCGCCGTACCACGCCGAGTTCGGCATCGACCCGGCCGCCATCCCCAGCGGCCCGGGCCGCTTGCCCTTCGATGCCGCGACGGCCGAGCTGCTGCAGGCCTTCAAGCCCGCCGTGCTGAGCTTTCATTTCGGCCTGCCGTCGGCCGATCTGCTGGCGCGCCTGCGCAGCTGGGGCGCGAAAATCATGTCCAGCGCGACCACGGTCGACGAGGCGCGCTGGCTCGAAGCGCAGGGTGTGGACCTGATCATTGCGCAAGGGCTCGAGGCCGGCGGCCACCGCGGCATGTTCCTGTCGCCTGAACTGAGCACGCAGGTCGGCACCTTCGCGCTGCTGCCGCAGATCGTGCGTGCGGTGCGCGTGCCCGTGGTCGCGGCCGGTGGCATCGCCGATGCACGCGGCGTGGCGGCGGCGCTGGCGCTGGGCGCCGCGGGCGTGCAGGTGGGCACGGCCTACCTGCTGTGCCCCGAGGCCACGACCAGCGTGTTGCACCGCGCCGCGCTGCAAAGTGAGGCCGTGGCGCACACGGCGCTGACCAACCTTTTCACCGGACGGCCGGCGCGCGGCATCGTCAACCGCCTGCTGCGCGAGCTGGGGCCGATGAATCCGCTGGCGCCGGACTTCCCGCTGGCCGCCGCGGCCGTGGCGCCGCTGCGCGCCAGGGCCGAAGCGGCGGGCAGCGCCGATTTCTCGCCGCTGTGGTCCGGGCAGAACGCCAGCGGCTGCCGCGCGATCCCGGCAGCGCAGTTGACGCGCGAGCTGGCCTTGGCAGCTTGAATCGCCGCGAAGTCGCAGGCACGCCATGCACCGGAGCGAAGACGACACTGAACCCGCAGGCGGCATCACCGTCGTCGGTTCGTACCTCTCGCCCTACGTGCGCAAGGTGCTGGTGTGCCTTGCGCTGAAGGGGCTGCCCTACCGCATCGACCCGATCGTGCCGTTCTACGGGAACGACACGTTTGCGCACCTCAGCCCGCTGCGGCGCGTGCCGGTGCTGATCGACGATCAGGTCACGCTGGCCGACTCCACCGTGATCTGCGAATACCTCGAAGAACGCTATCCGGCGGTGCCGCTGCTGCCCCACAGCCCGCCGCAACGAGCACGCGCACGCTGGCTCGAGGAGTACGCCGACTCGCGTCTGGGCGAGGCATTGATCTGGCATTTGTTCAACCAGGTCGTGATCCGTCGATTTGTCTGGGGCGAGCCGCCGGACGAGCAGGTGCTGCGCAAGGCGCGCGAGCGCGAGATTCCCCAGGCGCTTGACTATTTGGAAAGCCAGTTGCCGGCGGACGGCTGCCTGTTCGGCCCCATTGGCGTTGCCGACGTCGCGCTGGCCGCCTTCTTCCGCAATGCTGTGCTGTCGCGCTATGCGATTGACGCCGCGCGCTGGCCCATCAGCGCCGCCTATGTGGTGCGCGTGCTGGGCCATGCGGCCTTCGAAAGCCTGCGGACCTTCGAGGACCTGTCGGCGCGAACGCCGATCCTTCATCATCGTGCCGCCCTGCAGGCCGCAGGCGCACCGATCAGCAAGCACAGCTTCGGCACGAGCACGCCGCGACGCGGCGTGCTCGAGATCTGATCGCGCAGCACCCGGACGACCGGATGGCGAATATCCTCGGTCTTCGCAGCCAACCGCACTTCGACAGGAGACGTCAATGTGCAGGAACATCAGGACCTTGTTCAATTTCGAGCCGCCCGCCACCGAGTTGGAGATCCGCGACGCATCGCTGCAGTTCGTGCGCAAGCTCTGCGGCGTGCGCGTGCCGTCCCGGGCCAACCAGGCCGCCTTCGAGCGCGCGGTCGAAGAAGTCGCCGCCACGGCGCGCGAGTTGATCGGCACGCTGGTGACGAAATCGCCGCCACGCCATCGAGATGTGCTGGCCGCGCCCGATAGCCCAACTGCCGGCACCACCGGCTGATTCGTGGCATCGTTTGCGCTTCGACCACCCCGAAGGACGCTCGATGAAACAAGTTCTGCTCGCGCTGGGCGGCGCCTTGTGGCTGGCGGCGGTGCCTGTGCAGGCTGCCGAACTGCCGATCTTCGACGCGCATGTGCACTACAGCCACGACGCCGCGGAGATGATGCCCCCGAAGGAGGCGGTGGCCATCCTGCGCAAGGCCGGTCTGAAGCGCGCGCTGGTGTCCAGCTCGGGCGATGCCGGCACGCAGCGCCTGGTGGCCGAGGCGCCCGATCTGATCGTGCCCTCGCTGCGTCCGTACCGCTCGCGCGGCGAGATCAGCAGCTGGGTGCGCGACGACAGCGTCGTGACCTTCCTCGAAGACCGGTTGCGCAATGCCCGCTATGCCGCGGTGGGCGAGTTCCACCTGTACGGCGCCGATGCCGAACTGCCGGTGCCGCGGCGCCTGGTGGCGCTGGCCCGCCAGCACGAGTTGGTACTGCACGCGCATTCCGATGCCGACGCCATCGAGCGCTTGTTCCAGCAATATCCGCAGGCACGAATCCTGTGGGCGCACTCGGGTTTCGAGCGGCCTGAGTCTGTCGCAGCGATGCTGCGCAAGCACCCGAAACTGTGGGCCGACCTGGCCTTTCGCAGCGAGCATGGCAGCGGCGGCAAGGTACCCGATGAATGGCGCGCGCTGTTCAGCGAGTTCCCAGACCGCTTCATGGTCGGCACCGACACCTTCACACCCGAACGCTGGTTCTACGTGAACGAACATGCCAACTGGTCGCGCGCCTGGCTGTCCACGCTGCCGCCCGAACTGGCCGAACGGATCGCCTGGCGCAATGCCGAGGCGCTGTTCGCCCATTGGAAGGTGTCCGGCACGCAATGAGCACGTGGCGATGAACGCATCGCGGTGGGCGGCGGCCTCGGGTGTGGCCCTGTTGGTCGCGGCGGCATCGGCCTGGGCCTGTGGAGACAGCCTGGGGGGCGCCACGCGCGCCATCGAATCGGCGCAGTGGCGGCTGGTGTATCGCACCCAACCGGAACCGATTCCCGTGGCCAGGCACTTCACGGTCGAATTCGTGCTGTGCCCGCTCGCAGCCGCCAACTTGCCGGCCGAGGTGCGCGTCGATGCGCAGATGCCCGAGCACAAGCACGGCATGAACTACCGCCCCGGCGTGACCACGCTCGGCAAGGGCCACTACCGGGCGGAGGGCCTGATGTTCCACATGCCCGGGCGCTGGGAACTGGTGTTCGAGCTGCGCGACGCTTCGGCTCCCCCGCTGCGCCTGATTCAATCGCTGCAGGTCGGGTGAAGCGCGGCCTGGCGTCGCTGGCAGCATTGCTGGCCGGGCTGGCGGGTCTTGCCGCGGCCCAACCGCTGCCCTCGCCATTGAACAACGACGATCTGCCGCGCATCCTGGCGCACGGCCCCTGGCCGCCGCCGCCCGTACGCGACCCGTCGAACCGCATCTCCGCGCAGACTGCGGCCATCGCCTGGGGCGCGGCGCTGTTCAACGATGCCCGCTTGTCGCGCAACGGCGCCTTGTCGTGCGCCTCATGCCACCAGGCGGCGCGCGGCTTCAGTGACGGACTGCCGCTCGGCCAGGGGTTGCAGTCCGGCACACGCAACACGTCGGCACTGATGAACGTCGGGCAGCAGCGCTGGTTCGGCTGGGACGGCGCCAACGACAACCTGTGGGCGCAGAGCCTGCGCCCCTTGCTGGACGCTCGCGAGATGGGCGGCAGCCTGAGCGGCGTGGCACAGGCGGTGCGCGGCCATGTCGATCTGCGCGAGGGCTACCGACGCGTCTTCGGCACGCCGCCGGTCGATGACGACGAACACATCGCGGTCGACGTCGCCAAGGCGCTGGCGGCCTACCAGGAAACGCTGGTTACGCCGCGCACGCCCTTCGACGATTTCCGCGACGCGCTGCAGCGCGGCGACCGCGAGGCGGCGGCGCGCTACCCGCTGGCCGCACAGCGTGGCCTGGCGCTGTTCCTGGGCAAGGGCCGCTGTTATGTGTGTCACAGCGGACCGAGCTTCTCGAACGGCGAGTTCCACGACATCGGCGTGTCTTTCTTCGTCGCCCCGGGGCAGGTGGATCCGGGGCGCCACGGCGGCATCAAGGCCTTGATGGCCAGCCGCTACAACCTGCTCGGACCCTTCAACGACGACGCCGTGCGCGCCAGCGCCATCGGCACGCGCCACGTGGTGCAGGAACACCGCCACTTCGGCGAATTCAAGGTGCCGGGCCTGCGCGGCCTGGGCGTCAGTGCGCCGTACATGCACAACGGCAGCCAGCGCACGCTGCGCGAGGTGCTGCGCCACTATTCCGAGCTGGATCCCAACCGGCTGCACGCCGATGGCGAGAGCATCCTCGTGCCGCTGCGGCTGACGTCGGCCGAGACCGAGGACCTGCTGGCTTTCCTGGACAGCCTGAACCCGACTCGCTGAAGCCTGCGCGCTTGCTTCAGGGCCGGCACCACTGCCGCTCGCAGGGCACACCGTCGTGGTTGCCGTCCATCTGCACGCCGGGGCAGTGCTTCAGGAACCAGGTGGCCTCATCGCACGAACGCATCTGCGAGCAGCGCGTGCGGCCATCACAGCGCCGGCCGTCGCCGGCCACGGCAGCCACCGGGGCCAGCGCCGACGGCACCTGCGCCGGGGCCGCATCCTCGCTGGTACAGGGGCCATGGCTGCGGCGGAAATCCTTCGGCATCACTGCGCCGCCATCGCGATTGAGACCGCGGCTCAGGGCCTTGGCCATGCGTTCGTCGGCCACGTAGGGGCCGCGATCGTACTTGTAGCGCGTGCTCCAGGCGTGGCCCTCCTGGACCATCTTCTTGTTGACGTTGAGCGTGTCCAGGTACACCGTGCCGAGCGTGCGGCCATAGGTGTCGCGGCCGCTGGTCTTCACCGTCACCTGCTGGTGCAGCACCAGTTCGACCAGCGCCTGCCTGGCTTCGCTGCCCCAGGCCTGACAGATCTCGGGCGCGTCGATGCCGAGCAGCCGAACTTCCACCGGCGGCGCCGCCTCCGCGGGCGACAACCACAGGCTGTCGCCGTCGGTGACACGGCTCACCTGCCCGCTCAGCGTCGGCGCAGCGGCAAACGCGCCGATGGCGGTTGGCCACAGCCACGCCGCAAGCAGCAAGCGCATCATCAACTGCCGGGTTCTCGTCATCGCCGAAATGCTCCGTGGGGGTATCGCAGCGCCATGCGTTGCATCGCTGCCCGCCGATTTTGCAGCGTCCATGCCGGCGCCGACTGTGCGCAAAGTCGCATGCATGCGGGCTGCTGACGCGCACGTGTTCGTGGCCGACTGGTCCTAGACTTGCTGTCCATGCGCTTCGCCAACCGCCTTCCACTGCTGCGCGCCCTGCTGCTGTCATGGCTGCTGGTGGCGAACGCCGGCCCGGCGGTGGCCCAGGCGCCGGTGCTGACACTGGACGGCCTGCCCCGGCCGGCCACGCCGCCGCCCGAAAGCGGGCCGGTGGTGCCCGAGCGCGTGCTCGGCTGGCGGCGCGAGGCGCAGGCCTACGAACGTGGCGACAACGTGCCACGCGACCCGGTACGCGCAGCCGAGCTGTATTGCCGCGCAGCGCGCTACGGCGATGCCGAGGCCCAATACAGCCTGGCATGGATGCTGACCAATTCACGCGGCATCGAACGTGACGACGCCGCGGCCGCGCACCTGTTCGCCGCCGCCGCCGAACAGGGCATTCCGCAGGCGCAGAACATGCTTGCATCGATGGGCACGCCGCGTGGCGCGCCGCCGCCGTGCCTGGTGCAACCGGAAGAGGAAGCGCCGAAGCCCAGGCTCCCGGCCAAGGCGGCCCGTGCCGCGCCGGCGCCGCCCCCGCCCATGCCGATACCGGCCAACGCACCGGCGCCGATCGTCAACTTCGTCAAGATCATGGCACCGGAGTACCAACTCGAGCCCGGCCTGGTGCTGGCCTTCATCGCCACCGAATCGAACTTCGATCCCTATGCGGTGTCGCCGAAACAGGCGCAGGGGCTGATGCAGTTGATCCCGGGTACCGCCGCGCGCTTCAACGTGCGCAACCCGATGGACCCGGCACAGAACATCCGCGGCGGCATGGCCTACCTGCGCTGGCTGATGGCCCTGTTCGAAGGTGATGTGGTGCTGGTGGCGGCCGCCTACAACGCTGGCGAGCGCGCAGTAGAACGCTACCTCGGCGTGCCGCCCTATGCCGAAACACGCGCCTACGTGCGGCGCATCCTGGCCTCGACCGGCGGGCGCACGAACCATCCCTTCGATGCCAAGGTCACCGATCCTTCGCCGCAGCTCACGCTGATGCGCCGCGGCGTGCCTTTGCGCTAGGCGCGTTGACCGGTGTCGCCAGCCGCGCCTCGGCATCCCGCAGGATGCGCGCCAGCCGGTCGGCCAGCTTCTCGGTGCTGAGCTGCTCGCGAAAACGTTCGACCATCAGCGGCAGGCTGAAAGGGCTGGGCGTGGCCAGTTCGACGAACTGCAGCTTCAGCTTGCGCATTCGCTTCAGCGTGGCGCGCAGCCGGGCGATCTCCAGCTCCTGCAGCAGCACTTCGTTCTCGGCCTGGTCGAGCAGGCGGTTGGCCGGGTCGTACTTGCGGAAGACCTCGAAGAACAGGCTGGACGAGGCCTGCAGCTGGCGCGTGCTCTTCGGCGCACCGGGGTAGCCGCCGAACACCAGCCCGGCCACGCGCGCGATCTCGCGGAAGCGCCGCTGCGCCAGCTCGCCGCTGTTCAGGCTGGCGAGCACGTCGCGCAGCAGTTCGGCCTCGTCGAACAACGCGCGCGAGTGCAGCGCGTCGAGCGGCGGCGCTTCGGCGCTGAGCACTTCGAAGCCATAGTCGTTGACGCTGATGCTGAAGCTGTTGGGCAATCCGCGCGCCAGCCGCCAGGCCAACAGCGAGGCCAGCCCGAGGTGCACCAGACGCCCGGCAAAGGGGTACAGGTACAGATGATGGCCTTCGCGCGAGCGGAAGCGCTCGACCAGCAGCGTGCGCGGCGTGGGCAACGCGGAAAGTTGCAGCTGGGCCTGCAGCATCGGCGCCGCGCTGAGCAGTTCGGGATCGAGCCAATCGCCCTGGCGGCAGCCGTCGAGCACCGCCAGCGTGGCATCGGCCAGCTCGCTGGACAAGGGCATGCGCCCGCCACTCCAGGCCGGCACGATGCCGCGCCTGCCGGCCGCCTTGCGCACATAGGCCGCCATGTCTTGCGTGCGCACATACTCCAGCACGCGCCCGCCGAAGACGAAGCAGTCGCCTGCCTTCAGGCGCGCGATGAAGCTTTCTTCGATCGTGCCGAGCGTGCCGCCGGACAGCCACTTCACCTGCATCGAGGCGTCGGCGACGATGGTGCCCACCTGCAGCCGATGGCGCAGCGCGATGCCGCGCTCGGGCACGCGGTAGCGGCCGTCGGGCTGCAGCACCACGCGCTGGTACTCGGGATAGGCGCGCAGGCTGTCGCCCCCGCGCACGACGAAGTCCAGCGCCCATTGGAAGGCCTCGCGCCTGAGCTTGCGATAGCTCCATGCGCCGCGCACCTCGCGGTACATCGCCTCGGGCCTGAAGCCGCCGCCCAGGGCCATGCTCACCAGGTGCTGCACGAGCACGTCCAGCGGCTGCTCGGGCGCGGTGCGCGATTCCACCCGCCCAGCCAGCGCGGCGCGGCGCGCGGCCACCGCCTCGACCAGTTCCAGCGTGTGCGTCGGCACCAGCGTGACGCGGCTGGCGCGACCGGGCTGGTGGCCGCTTCGGCCGGCGCGCTGCAGCAGTCGCGCCACGCCCTTGGCGCTGCCGATCTGCAGCACGCGCTCGACCGGCAGGAAATCCACGCCCAGGTCAAGCGACGAGGTCGCGACCACGGCTTTCAAGCTGCCCGCCTTCAGCCCAGCCTCCACCCATGCGCGCACGCTCTTGTCGAGCGAGCCATGATGCAGCGCGATCCGGCCGGCCCAGTCGGGCCGCGCCTTCAGCAGCAGCTGGTACCAAGTTTCGGCCTGCGAGCGCACGTTGGTGAAGACCAGCGTGGTCGACGAACCCTCGATCTGATCGACCACCGGCTGCAGCATCTGCGCGCCCAGGTGCCCGCCCCAGGAAAAGCGCCCCGGCTCGTGCGGCAGCAGCGTGTCGATGTGCAGCGCCTTGTCCAGCCGCCCACGCACCATCAGGCCGGGGCTCGGCGGACGTGGGCCGAGCAACGCAGCCATGGCCTCGTCCACGTTGCCCAGCGTCGCCGACAGTCCCCACACGACCAGCGCAGGGTTCCATCGGCGCAATCGCGCCAGCGCCAGTTGCACCTGCACGCCACGCTTGTTGCCGATCAGCTCATGCCACTCGTCGACGATGACGGTGTGCACCGCACCCAGGTCGTCACGGGCGCGCTCGCGTGTCAGCAGCAGCGTCAGCGATTCCGGCGTGCTCACCAGCGTGGCCGGCGGCCGCTTGTCCTGGCGCGCACGCTCGGCGGTGGGCGTGTCACCTGTGCGCAGGCCCACCGTCCAGCTCGGCGCCAGGTCGGCCAGCGGCTGCTGCAACGCACGCGCGGTGTCGGCGGCCAGCGCTCGCATCGGCGTGATCCACAACACCTGCAGTCCCGTCGTCTCGACTTGTCGCGCCAACGCGCCGAGCCACACTGCATAGGTCTTGCCGCTGCCTGTGGTGGCATGCAGCAGCCCGCTGCGGCCCTCGTGCATCGCGGTCCAGACCTGGCGCTGGAAGTCGAACACGCGCCAGCCGCGCGCGCGGAACCAGGCGTCGGCGGCGTCGGTTCCCGTCGACATAGGTGCGAGCTCAGGCACTGACGATCCAGCCTTCCAGCGGATCGAAATCCACCGGCAGACCATATCCCGGCTGACCACTCGCCCAGGCCGCCTGCATCAGGCACAGCACGGCATCCAGGCTGTCACCGCTGGCGTCGTCGACCAGCCGCTCGTGCATCGCCGGCGACAGCTTCAGCCGCAGCGCCAGGCGAGTGCGGCCCTGTTCGAGTGCAGCGACGATGTCCTTGCGCGCGATCAGCCGTGCCGCATCTTGTCTGGCCACCTCGTCGCTCTTGTAGGAGCGTGTGCCGATCAGTTCGCGCGCCAGCAGTCCCGGATAGGCCTCCAGCGCCACGCGGCTGCGGTCGCCGTCGTGCAGACCCGGCAGATGCACGCCTGCGCCAAGCAGCAACGGGACGCCGGCATGCAGCATGTAGGCCACCGGCGGATTGACCCATTTCATCGACGGGCTCGACCCGGCCGGTCGGTCGCAGGCGCGGTGCGCAAACTTGTGGCCCTTCGGCCGCGCGTCGCAGAAGGACTTGAAAGTGGTGCGGATTTGCTCGCGGCTCAGCGCTGCGTAGTGGCGCATCAGCGCCAGCCAATCCAGCGGCCAGCCGAGTGTCTCGACCAGTTCGCGCGGCAAGCCGAAAGGCAGGTCGAAGCCGCCAACCCATGGGCCCGGCGCCGCCAATGCCTGCGCCAGGCCGGCGAAGTCGTTGTGGGCCTGCAGCGATCGCAGGCGCAGCACCGACCCGTCACGCTCGCCGGCAGCCAGTTGCACCGGCTTGCGTCGGGTCGGACGGCTGGTGAAATCGACGCCGAGGCAGCGAACGGACGCGGGGGGCTTCATGCCGGGCATTGTGGAGCTGCGGCGCAGTACATTCGCCCATCGAAGCTGATCGACGCGGACGACATGAACCCGGTATTGGTCGAAGCCCACCGAGGCAATGCCCTCGAATCGGCGCACCGCGGTGCGCTCGCCGTGGTCGACGCCGATGGTGCCAGCGTGCTGTCGCTGGGCGATATCCACAGGCCGGTTTTTCCGCGCTCCGCGGTCAAGGTGCTGCAGGCGCTGCCGCTGGTGGCCAGCGGCGCGGCCGAGCACTTCGCGCTCGACGACGAATCGCTGGCGCTGGCCTGCGCCTCGCACAACGGCGAGCCGGCACATCTGGCCAC
>JAHECC010000076.1 GCA_024641965.1 Rubrivivax sp. | reverse complement strand
ATCCGCAATGCAGGAAGCGGCAAACGACGCGACAATGGTTTCCATGAAAGACAAGCAGGCGCAGACGCCAACCATTCAGGTGCTGGAGCGCAGCTTTGCGCTCTTCGATGTGCTGGCCTCACATCAGGACCCGGTATCGCTGAAGCAACTGGCGGCACAGACCGCGCTGCATCCGTCGACCGCACACCGCATCTTGAACGACCTGGCCATTGGCGGTTTCGTAGAACGCCCGCACGCGGGCAGCTATCGACTCGGCATGCGGCTGCTCGAACTGGGCAACCTGGTCAAGGCCAGACTGGATGTGCGCGAGGCGGCACTCGGCCCGATGCGCGATTTGCACAAGCTGACGCACCAGCCAGTGAACCTTTCGATGCGACAGGGTGATGAGATCGTCTACATCGAGCGCACCTATAGCGAACATTCCGGCATGCAGGTGGTGCGCGCCGTCGGTGGACGTGCGCCGCTGCATCTGACCTCGGTGGGCAAACTCTTTTTGGCCTTGGATGATCCGCAACGCGTGCGCGCCTATGCCACGCGAACCGGCTTGGCCGGGCACACCCGAAACAGCATCACCGAGCTGCCGGCGCTGGAACGCGAACTGGCCAACGTGCGCAAGCTCGGCAGCGCGCGCGACGACGAGGAACTCGAACTGGGGGTGCGCTGCATGGCGGCAGGCATCTTCGACGACCAGGCCAAGTTGATCGCGGGATTGTCGATCTCGGCGCCCGCCGATAGGCTCGAAGAGGCCTGGATGGAGCGCGTCAAGGCCACCGCGGCGTCCATCTCGCTGGCACTCGGCCACCGCGGCTGAACGGCGCCGTCACTCCAGCGCAGAGCAGCTTGGAGAGCCTCAGCGCATTTGCACTGCAGCGCTGGCCACGGGCAGAACCGCCTGATCCAGCCACTTGCGAATGCGCTCGGCATCACCGATTCGCGAGTACTTCCCGGCCGAATCGAGTAACACCATGATCAGCTTGCGTCCAGCCAGTTGCGCCTGCATCACCATGCAGCGCCCGGCCTCGGAGATATAGCCTGTCTTCTGCAGGCCGATGTCCCAGGCCGGGTTGCGTACCAGACCATTGGTGCTGCGGAACTGCAGTTGCCGACGGCCGACATCGACCTGGGCCTCGCGCGACGTCGACAGCTCGCGGATGATCGGGTGGTCGTAAGCCGCGCCGACGAGTCGCGCCAGATCGACGGCACTGGACTGGTTGCCGCTCGACAAGCCGGTCGGCTCGACATAGCGCGTGTCGTGCATGCCCAGCAGTTGCGCCTTGGCATTCATGGCACCGACGAATGCATCCATCCCGCCAGGGTAGTGGCGCCCAAGCGCGTGTGCGGCGCGATTCTCGGAGGACATGAGTGCCAGCAACAACATCTCGCCGCGGCTGAGTCGCGTGCCGACCGTCAAGCGCGAGCGACTACCCTTTTCGGTATCGACGTCATCTTGCGAGATGGTCAGCATTTCGTCCAGCGGCAACTCGGCTTCCGTAACGACCACCGCCGTCATCAACTTGGTGATGGACGCGATCGGCAGCACGGCATCAGGATTCTTGCTGAACAACACCTGCTGTGTGTCCTGGTCGATCACCAAGGCCACACTGGATTTCAAGTCGAGCGGGTCGTCTGTGCCGTGCAGTCCGTAGGCCTGACCGAAGGACAGGCGCGCGGGCGCCGGCTGAGCCATTGTGCGACGGCTGGAACTGCTGCGCCTGGCACTGCGCGTCGACGCAGGCGGGCGCTTGGCGGAGGACTTGCTGCTCGAACTGGCCGATGCCTGGGCCTTGCCGGACGACGACGCTGCCGAAACGGGCAGCGCAATTTGCATCAGCAACGCGACCGTGCCGGTCAGCAGGAGCCAGTGTCGAATCCATGCCAATCTCATTGACGTGCGCATCGAGCCCTTTCGCGGTTGGAGACAAGTTTATGGGAAGAGAAAAAGATCCGCAAGATCAAAAACTTGGCAAGTTTTCCTCAAGTGCTTCGTTCAAGTGCAAAACTCCGCAGGTTCGCGACGCTGCCCGCCGCGCGCGCGTGTCGTGTTCAAGCAACATGCGCCGCATCCGTCGTCAGCCCTGGGCAGCCACACGCTCCGCTTTGCTGTGCAGCTTGTTCAGCGCTGCCAGGTAGGCTTTTGCCGATGCCACGATGATGTCGGGGTCGGCACCGACCCCGTTCACCACCCGCCCGCCGAGCTGCAAGCGCACCGTCACCTCACCTTGCGATTCCGTGCTGCCGGAGGTGATGGCATTCACCGAATACAGCTGCAGTTCGGCGCCACTTCGCACCTTGGATTCAATGGCCTTCAAGCTGGCATCGACCGGTCCGTTGCCATCGCTCTGCGCGTGGTGCTCGACATCGCCCGCGGCGAATGCCACGCTGGCATGCGGGCGCTCGCCGGTCTCGGAATGCTGCGCCAGGGCCAACAGGCGATAGTGCTCATGCTCGCTGGTGACGCTTTCGTCGCCCATCAGCGCGATGATGTCTTCGTCGAAGATGTCGCTCTTGCGGTCCGCCAGATCCTTGAAACGTGCAAAGGCGGCGTTGATGTCGGCCTCCGATTCGGACTCGATGCCCAGGTCGAGCAACCGCTGCTTGAAGGCGTTGCGCCCCGACAGCTTGCCCAGCACGATCTTGTTGGCCGACCAGCCCACATCCTCGGCACGCATGATCTCGTAGGTGTCGCGCGCCTTGAGCACGCCGTCCTGGTGGATGCCGGAGGCATGGGCAAAGGCATTGGCGCCGACCACTGCCTTGTTCGGCTGCACCGTGAAGCCGGTGGTCTGCGACACCAGCCGCGAGGCCGGCACGATCTGCGAGGTGTCGGTGCGCAACTCCAGCCCGAAATAGTCGCGCCGCGTCTTCACAGCCATCACCACCTCTTCCAGTGAGCAGTTACCGGCACGCTCGCCCAGCCCGTTGATGGTGCACTCCACCTGCCTGGCGCCACCGATCATCACGCCGGCCAGCGAGTTCGCCACCGCCATGCCCAGGTCGTTGTGGCAATGCACCGACCACACCGCCTTGTCGGCGTTGGGGATGCGCTCGCGCAGCTTGCGGATGAATTCGCCGTACAACTCCGGCACCGCATAACCCACCGTGTCGGGAATGTTGATCGTGGTCGCCCCTTCGGCAATGGCGGCTTCGAGCACGCGACACAGGAAGTCGGGGTCGGAGCGGTAGCCGTCCTCGGGCGAGAACTCCACGTCGGCGCACAGGTTGCGTGCAAAGCGCACCGACAGCTTGGCCTGTTCGAAGACCTCCTCGGGGCTCATGCGCAGCTTCTTCGCCATATGCAGCTCGCTGGTGGCAATGAAGGTGTGGATGCGCGACGAGGCCGCGCCCTTCAGTGCCTCGGCGGCGCGCGAGATGTCGCGGTCGTTGGCGCGGGCCAGCGAGCACACGATCGATTCGCGAATGTGGTCGGCGATCGATTTCACCGCCTCGAAGTCGCCGTTGCTCGACGCGGCGAAGCCGGCCTCGATCACGTCCACGCGCAGCCGCTCCAGTTGCCGGGCGATGCGCAGCTTCTCGTCCTTGGTCATCGAGGCGCCGGGTGATTGCTCGCCGTCGCGCAAGGTGGTGTCGAAGATGATCAACTGGTTGCTCATGATCGTGATTCCTGTGTCGTGGGGTGGGTGTCACGCAGTGCTGAAATGGAAAACGGCCCGCTGCGTGCGCTGGCGGGCCGTTGATCCGAATCGATTCGATGTGTCTGATCAGCGCGCCCGAAGCACTCCTAGAAGCAGTAGCGAAAGGGCGGTGGCGCGAATCGACATCCGGTCAATATAGCACGCCGCGGCCTTCAATGGAGCCCGCGTTCGTCGGGCTCGTCGGTGGAGGTCGCGATCAGGCTGACCGGCTTGCCTTTGAAACGACGCCAGCCGTATACCGCATAGCCCGACAACCCGTAGACACAGAAGGCACCGAAGAGCACCAGCGGCGGATGCAGGTTGACCGCAGCAATGGCGAGCGCAATCAGCACCATGAAGACGAAGGGCACCGACTTGCGATGGCCGATGGTCTTGAAGCTGTAGAAGGGTACGTTGGTGACCATCGTCAGCCCTGCGTACAGGGTCACCGCCACTGCGCCCCAGGCCAACCAGTCGATCTTCGACACGTTCTTGAAGCCGGCGTCGTCCAGCACCCAGATGAAACCGGTGACGATCGCCGCCGCGGCCGGACTGGGCAGACCCTGGAAATAGCGCTTGTCGACCACGCCGATGTTGGTGTTGAAGCGCGCCAGGCGCAGCGCCGCCGACGCACAATAAACGAAGGCCGCGACCCAGCCGAGCTTCCCCATGCCCCTGAGCGCCCACTCGTAGATGATCAGCGCCGGCGCGGCGCCGAAGCTGACCATGTCCGACAGGCTGTCCATCTGCTCGCCGAACGCGCTTTGCGTGCCGGTCATGCGTGCCACGCGGCCGTCCAGGCTGTCGAGCACCATGGCGCAGAACACACCAATGGCGGCATTCTCGAAACGCCCGTTCATGGCCATCACGATGGCGTAGAAGCCGCCAAAAAGCGCCGCCAGCGTGATCATGTTGGGCAGCACATAGATGCCCTTGCGCGGCTTGCGCATAGGCAGATCGGACTCGGTGCTGCCGTCCAGCACCGAGGGCGACTCGTCGCTCATTGAGCTCTTCAGTTGCGGCTCTTGTCGACCAGCTTGTTGGCCTTGATCCACGGCATCATCGCGCGCAGCTTCTCGCCCACCACCTCGATCGAATGCTCGGCCATCAGGCGGCGGCGGCTGAGCAGCGTCGGCGCACCGGCACGGTTCTCGAGAATGAAGCTCTTAGCGTATTCGCCGCTCTGGATGTCAGCGAGCATCTTCTTCATCGCCACCTTGGTCTCGGCGTTTATGACCCTCGGGCCCGACACGTACTCGCCATACTCGGCATTGTTGCTGATCGAGTAGTTCATGTTGGCGATGCCGCCTTCGTAGATCAGATCGACGATCAGTTTCAGCTCGTGCAGGCATTCGAAATAGGCCATCTCCGGCGCATAGCCGGCTTCGGTCAGCGTCTCGTAGCCGGCCTTGATCAGCTCCACCGTGCCGCCGCACAACACCGCCTGCTCGCCAAACAAATCAGTCTCGGTCTCTTCGCGGAAATTCGTCTCGATGATGCCGGCCTTGCCGCCGCCGTTGGCCGCGGCATAGCTCAGGGCCAGGTCGCGCGCCTTGCCCGATGCATCGGCATGCACGGCGATCAGGTGCGGCACGCCACCGCCTTGCGTGTAGGTGTTGCGCACGGTGTGGCCCGGCGCCTTCGGTGCGACCATCCACACATCCAGATCGGCGCGCGGCACGACCTGTCCGTAGTGGACGTTGAAACCATGCGCGAAGGCCAGCGATGCGCCTTCGCGAATGTTCGGCTCGACCTCTTCGCGGTACACGGCGGCGATCTGCTCGTCCGGCAGCAGCATCATGACCACGTCGGCGCCCTTCACGGCATCGGCCACCGCGGCCACCTTCAACCCGGCCTTCTCGACCTTGGACCATGACGCACCGCCACGGCGCAAGCCGACCGTGACCTTGACGCCGCTCTCGCTGAGGTTCTGCGCGTGGGCATGGCCCTGCGAGCCGTAGCCCACGATCGTGACCTGCTTGCCCTTGATCAGGCTCAGGTCCGCGTCCTTGTCGTAATACACCTTCATGCTTTTCTCCAGAAATGTTTGTATGGGCCCGAGGGCCCGCTGTTGTTTCCTACACCCGCAGGATGCGCTCGCCGCGACCGATGCCGCTGGTGCCGGTGCGGACGGTTTCCAGGATGGACGCGCGGTCGATCGCCATCAGGAAGGCATCGAGCTTGCCGGTGTCGCCGGTCAGCTCGAGTGTGTAGCTCTTTTCGGTAACATCGACGATGCGGCCACGGAAGATGTCGGCCATGCGCTTCATCTCTTCGCGCTCCTTGCCCACCGCGCGCACCTTGATGAGCATCAGCTCGCGCTCTGTGAAGCTGCCCTCGGTCAGGTCGACCACCTTCACCACCTCGATCAGGCGGTTCAGGTGCTTGGTGATCTGCTCCAGGGTTTCGTCGGAGCCGGTGGTGACGATGGTCATGCGCGACAGCGATGCATCCTCGGTCGGCGCGACAGTCAGGCTTTCGATGTTGTAGCCGCGCGCCGAAAACAGCGCCACGACACGCGAGAGTGCGCCGGGCTCGTTTTCGAGCAGCACGGCAATGACATGTTTCATGTTCGTTCGTCCTGCGCGCTCTTCACGGCTGGCGGCGGTAGCCGCTGGCGCTTGGCCACGCGTTTCGAGGTTGAGAGTCTTGTCCGAAGCTGCGGGTCGGTGGGCCCCGCACCTGCTGGGCCGGCGCGGTAACGCCGGGAAGCACGTGCCAGACCCGTCCGACCTACAGGTCTTCGGACCCCAGCAGCATCTCCGAGATGCCCTTGCCTGCCTGCACCATTGGCCAGACGTTCTCCGTCGGGTCGGTGCGTATATCGAGGAACACGGTGCGGTCCTTCAACCGGATGGCTTCGCGTAACGCGCCTTCCACGTCCGACGGTTTTTCCACCAGCAGGCCGACATGCCCGTAGGCCTCGGCCAGCTTGACGAAATCGGGCAACGCATCCATGTAGCTGTGCGAATAGCGCCCGCCGTAATCCAGTTGCTGCCACTGCCGCACCATGCCCAGGTAGCGGTTGTTAAGCGACACCACCTTCACTGCAGTGTCGTACTGCTTGCAGGTGGACAGCTCCTGCAGGCACATCTGGATCGAGCCCTCGCCGGTGATGCAGAACACATCCGATTCCGGCTTGGCCAGCTTGATGCCCATGGCATAGGGCAGGCCCACACCCATCGTGCCCAGGCCGCCGCTGTTGATCCAACGCCGCGGTTCGTCGAAGGGGTAATACTGCGCGGCCCACATCTGGTGCTGGCCGACGTCCGAGGTGATGTAGGCATCATGCCCGCGCGTCAGTTCGGCCAGCTTCTGCACCACGAACTGCGGCTTGATGACTTGATCGCTATTCTTGTAGGCGAGACAGTCGCGCTTGCGCCAGTCGCCGATCTGGTTCCACCAGCTCGACAACGCATCGGCATCGGGCCGGCTCTTCGCGTCGCTCAACTGCACGATCAATTCCTGCAGCACGTCCTTGACATCACCGACGATGGGGATGTCCACGCGCACGCGCTTGGAGATCGACGATGGATCGATGTCCACATGAATGATCTTGCGCTCGACCGAGGCGAAATGCTTCGGGTTGCCGATGACGCGATCGTCGAAACGCGCGCCCACCGCCAGCAGCACGTCGCAGTGCTGCATCGTCATGTTGGCCTCGTAGGTGCCATGCATGCCGAGCATGCCCAGGAAGCGCGGATCGCTGGGCGAGACGGCGCCCAACCCCATCAAGGTGTTGGTGCACGGGAACCCAAGCAGATCAACCAACTGCCGAAGCTCGGCCGAGGCGTTGCCCAGCACCACGCCGCCACCGGTATAGATGTACGGCCGCTTGGCGCTCAGCAACAGTTGGACCGCCTTGCGGATCTGTCCGCCGTGGCCCTTGCGCACGGGGTTGTAGGAGCGCATCTCGACGCGCTCGGGGTACTCGAAGGCGGTGGTCATCAACGACACATCCTTCGGGATGTCCACCACCACCGGGCCGGGGCGACCGGTGCGCGCGATGTGGAAGGCCTTCTTCAGCGTAAGCGCCAGGTCGCGCACGTCCTTCACCAGGAAGTTGTGCTTCACGATCGGCCGCGTGATGCCCACGGTGTCGCATTCCTGGAAGGCATCCAGACCTATGGCCGGTGTCGGCACTTGTCCGGAGACGATCACCATCGGGATCGAATCCATGTAGGCGGTGGCAATGCCGGTGACGGCATTGGTCACGCCCGGGCCGGAAGTGACCAGCGCCACGCCGACCTCACCGGTGGCACGTGCGTATCCGTCGGCAGCATGCACGGCCGCCTGTTCGTGGCGCACCAGGATGTGCTGTATCGAATCCTGCTTGTACAGCGCGTCGTAGATGTAGAGCACGGCCCCGCCGGGGTAACCCCAGAGGTACTTGACCTGTTCGGCCTGCAGGCAGCGAACCAGGATATCCGAGCCGTTCAGCTCAGTGGGTGATTTGTCGGGGGTTTGCGCTGCGGCGGCGCGCTTGACTTCCGCGGGTGATATATCCATTTTTGGAACCTTTGCGAATTTCTCTGACGAAAAACCATTGGTGCCCCTCCTCGCGCCCTCATGAGGCGGAATCGGGAAGCTGTGCGGCCGGCACACCGAAGCCCAGGTCGGCCTTCGGGCCCGACGCCTGAAGCTCATTGTGCGAGGCAGCATTATGCCAGCTTCGTTGCTTGCGCCACCCCATGCGGCAACGCGATGCCGGCACGCTGCAGGGCAGTGCAATAATCATTTGGGTCCAAACCGGAGCGCCGCAAGACTCCATCGCCGTTGGCCACCGACAAAGAACTGTCTGATTTCCTCAAGAGCACCGAGAAGCGGGCGTTCAAGCGCACCGCGTATGCCGTGCGCGACGAGGATGCCGCGCTCGACATCGTGCAGGACGCCATGATCAGCTTGGCAGAGAAATACGCCGACCGGCCCATTGCCGAGTTGCCGCTGCTATTCAACCGCATTCTCTCGAATGCGACGATGGACTGGTTCAGGCGGCTGAAGGTGCGCCAAGGTGTATTGCAGAACTTCTCGGACATCGAGTCCAGCGCCGAGCACGGCGATTTCGATCTGCTGGAATCCCTGGAAGCCGTCAACGTCAGCTGGGAAACACAGGGTCCGGCCGAACGGCTGTCGCGCACGCAGACGCTGGAACTGATCGAAATGCAGATCGCCGAACTGCCGGCGCGTCAACGCGAGGCCTTCCTGCTGCGTTACTGGGAAGAACTCGATACTGCAGAAACCGCGCTGGTCATGGGCTGCTCTGAAGGCAGTGTGAAAACACACTGTTCCAGGGCGGTGCATGCATTGGCGAACGCCCTGGCCGCCAAGGGATTGAAGCCATGAAAGCTCCGACTCATGCACGCAACAACGATCTCGACGCCATGCAGGCGCGCTTTGCGCTGCGCGTGACTGCGCACCTGAGCGAGCATTCGAAAGCGTTGCCGCACGACATCTCGGAGCGCCTGCGCGTCGCCCGCGAGCGCGCCGTGCTGCATGCGCGCAGGCAGCGTGCAGCCGTTCCGGCCACAGTGTCGGCCGGCGTGCAGCTTGCGCAGGGCAGCGTCACACTGGGCCAGACGCCGTCCTGGTGGCTTCGACTGGCGTCGCTTGCCCCGCTGTTGTTGCTGGTCGTCGGGCTCGTGTTCATCCAGCATTTGCACCACAGGGCCGAGATCCGCGCCGCAGCGGACGTCGACGCCGCCTTGCTGGCCGACGACCTGCCGCCGGAGGCCTATCGCGATCTCGGCTTCGTGACCTATCTGAAACTGCGCGAACCGTGATCCACCGCGGCAGACCCCATGTAACCGGTTCACTGCGGTTGCTGGCCGCTGCCTTGCTTGCCGCGGGCTTGACGCTGAGCTTGCCCAGCGCCGCGCAGTCCGGCAGTCGAGCGTTGCCTGGGGCGCCGATCGACGGTCCGCCTTGGACGTCGCTGACGCCTGCACAGAAGTCGGCGCTGGCGCCACTGAAACGCGACTGGCCGAGTCTGGATGCACCTCGCAAGCAGAAGTGGCTGGACATCGCAGCGCGCTTTTCGTCGATGCCTGCCGATGAACGCGAGCGCGTTCAGGAGCGCATGACCCAGTGGTCGCGCATGACGCCCGACGAACGCGGCCGCACGCGGCTGCAGTTCCAGGAAACCCGCAAGATCAGCCCGCAGGACCGTCAGGAACGCTGGGACGACTACATGGCCTTGCCGATCGAGGCGCGGCAGTCTCTGTCCAGATTTGCCACGAGCGTACCCAAGGCGCCGAAGCCGACGACGCCATCGACGCCCCTCGGTCAGCCTGCCAAGCCAACCAAATCACCGGTGCCGCAACCGGCGCTGAAACCGGTGGCACCCACGATCGTGCAGGCGCGGCCCGGCGCCACGACGACATTGATCTCGAACACTGCCCAACCACCAGCGCACGCCAAGGACGGCCAGCCGAAAATTGCCGCAACGCCGGATGTCGTCGATCGCGCGACCTTGTTGCCCCAGGCGGGCCCGCAAGGGGCTGCCGTTGTGCATCCGCCTGCGACGAAGGCGCCTGCCGAAGCCGGCACGCGCTGATGTTGCCGGCCGGGACGACGCGGCTTCAAGCGCCCGGCATGCGCCGGCGTCTGGCTTGTTTCGTATACGAGGGCGTGCTGCTCTTCGGCGTGGTCATGGTGGCCGGCCTGCTGTACAGCACACTGACGCAACAGCGCCATGCGCTGGTCGGCATGCATGGCATGCAGGCATTCGTCTTCTGCGTGCTGGGCCTGTATTTCGGCTGGTTCTGGTCGCATGGTGGCCAGACCGTGGCCATGAAGACCTGGCAGATCCGGGTGCTCGACGCCCATGAACGACCCGTGCGGCCGCTGCGCGCCTTGTGGCGATACCTGCTGAGCTGGTTGTGGTTCCTGCCGGCACTGCTCTACGCCCAGCTTGCCGGGCTCAAGACCGCCGCATCGATCGGCGCGGCGCTGGGCATCGGCGTGCTGCTCTATGCCGCGCTGTGCTGGCTGAGCCCAAGCCGCCAGTATCTGCACGACCGGCTCAGTGGCACGCAACTGGTGCGTTGGCAACTGCCCAACCGCGCTGCCGCGTGACATGCCAGCGACAATGGGGCTCGATACATGGGCACTGCATGAGCAAGACGCAAAAGGGACATAGTGGAACTGGCCGTGTGCTGCGCGCCGTCCGGATGCGCCTCCATGGCTGACGTGGTGATCGCGACACGCACGCCAGCACCCTCACCCGTGTCGATCTGCGTCTACTGCGGCTCGCGGCCGGGAACTGAACCCGCCTTCGAAACCGCCGCGCACGAAACCGGCAGCTTGCTCGGGCAACTCGGCTGGCAACTGGTGTATGGAGGCGGACGTTCAGGGCTGATGGGCGTGGTGGCCGACGCAGCATTGGCTGCGGGCGGCCGTGTCGTCGGCGTCATTCCGCAATCACTGATGTCACGCGAGCTCGGACACACCGGCCTGAGTGAACTGCACGTGGTGCAGACGATGCACGAGCGCAAACGGCTGATGGCCGAACGCAGCGACGCCTTCCTCGCCCTGGCCGGTGGGATCGGCACGATGGAAGAACTGTTCGAGACCTGGACCTGGCGCCAACTCGGCTATCACGACAAGCCCATCGGCCTGCTCAATACCGCCGGCTACTACGACGCACTGATGACCTTCATAGAAACCGCGACCGCTTGCGGATTCATGCTGCCGGGGCAGCGCTCGCTGCTCGAGGTGGACAGCCGCGTGGCCGATCTGTTGCCGCGGCTGGGCCGGCTGGCAGAGGCCGCCACCGCGGCCGACGACTATTCGCGCACCTAGACCGCGCTCTCGTCGGTCTCGCCGGTGCGAATGCGCACCACCTGCTCGACATGGGCCACGAAGATCTTGCCGTCACCGATCTTGCCGGTCTTGGCCGCCTTGACGATGCTCTCGATGCAACGTTCGACATCGTCATCCTTGACCACGACCTCGATCTTCATCTTCGGCAGGAAATCCACCACGTACTCGGCACCGCGGTACAGCTCGGTATGCCCCTTCTGGCGCCCGAAGCCCTTGACCTCGGTGACCGTCAGCCCCGACACGCCCACGTCGGCCAGCGCTTCGCGCACCTCCTCCAGCTTGAAGGGCTTGATGATGGCGGTGATCTGTTTCATGTTCGAATCCTCGCGAAAGCGCTGCACTGCCGCGATTTAAACATGGAAGTCCCCATCGATTTCGCGAAACTCCCGTCGCAGCCCCGTGCCTGGACAAGGGCGCAGGCAGCGCGACGATGCATCCACCCGCGCCGGTACTGGCATGGGGCTTGAACCTAAGATCGCCCTTCCCCCACGCCGCACGAACGAAAGCATGAGCGCAGACACCGGTCCGCCGGACCCCCTGATTCGGGTCTACGACAGCCTGGCGCAGGTGGATGCGCAGGCCTGGAACTCGCTGCTCGACGCGCAGGCAGCATCTACGCCCTTCATGCGGCATGAATACCTGCTAGCCCTGGATCAGTCCGGCAGCGCCGTGCCCGACACCGGCTGGGCGCTGCAAGTGCTGTGCATCGAAGATGGCGGCGCGCTGACCGCAGCCTGTCCCGTGTATGTCAAGAGCCATTCCTACGGTGAGTACGTGTTCGACTGGGCCTGGGCCGACGCCTACCAGCGCCACGGCCATCACTACTACCCCAAGCTGCTGTGCGCTGTGCCCTTCACGCCCGTGCCGGGCAGCCGCATCCTGGCCCGCGATCAGGCCTCGCGCCGGCTGCTGCTGCGCGCGATGCGGCAGATCTGCCAGGGCGGCGAGCTGTCGTCCGCCCACCTATTGTTCATGGATGATGCAGATCGACAGGCCGCCACGGCCGAAGGCTGGATGCAACGCCAGACGGTGCAGTTCCACTGGCTGAATCGACCCGACAACGGCTATGCCGACTTCGGCGACTTCCTGGCCAGCCTGCAGCGCGAGAAACGCAAGAAGATCGCCCAGGAGCGCCGCCGCGTGGCCGAGGCCGGCATTCGTTTCAGCAGTCACGAAGGCGAGTCAATCGACAACGAGCTGTGGGACTTCTTCCATGCCTGCTACACGCGCACCTATGCGCTGCATCAATCGACGCCCTATCTGACACGTGAGTTCTTCCAGCGCATGCAGGATGCCATGGCGCAGCACTGGGTCATGTTCGTCGCCCACCGCGGCAGCGAGCGTTTGGCTTGCTCGCTGCTGGCGATCGATCCGCGGCAGCGGCATGCCTATGGCCGCTACTGGGGCAGCACCGAATACGTGCCCTGCCTGCATTTCGAAGCTTGCTACTACCAGCCGCTGAACTGGTGCATCGACAACGGGTATACACGTTTCGAAGGTGGCGCGCAGGGCGAGCACAAGATGGCGCGGGGGCTGCTGCCCGTGACAACGCATTCAGCCCATTGGCTCAGCCACCCCGGCTTTGCCGACGCGGTGGCCCGGCATCTGGAGCGCGAAGGCGCTGGCGTCGCCGCCTACGTCGACGAACTGCGCGAGCGCAATCCCTTTCGCGAGGGCGGATGACGCAGGCCGACTACTTCTTTAGCGTCTTCGCCCAACTGGCCATGCCGTCGAGTATTTCCCTGCGGGCGCCGTCCGGGCCTTCCCAGCCCTTGATCTTGACCCACTTGCCCGGCTCCAGATCCTTGTAGTGCTCGAAGAAGTGCTGGATGGTCTTCAAGCGCAGCGGGTTCAGATCCTCGGGCTTCTGCCATTGCGTATAGATCGACAGGATGCGGTCGATCGGCACCGCCAGCAGCTTGTTGTCGCCACCCGCCTCGTCGTCCATGGCCAGCAGCCCCAGTGGCCGGCAGGTCACGACCACGCCCGGGATCAGCGGCACCGGCGTGACCACCAGCACATCCACAGGGTCGCCGTCGTCCGACAGCGTGTTCGGGATGTAGCCGTAGTTGCACGGGTAGTGCATCGCGGTGCTCATGAACCGGTCGACGAAGAGCGCGCCGGTTTCGTGATCCACCTCGTACTTGATCGGGTCCGCATGCATCGGGATCTCGATGATCACGTTGAATTCATCGGGCGCCCTGGCGCCTGGAGTGACGTTGTGCAGACTCATGGTGACTTTCGGTTGCAGGCAATGCTCATTCTAGGGTTCGCCCTTGCCGCCGCCTGACATCGGACAAGAAAGTGGGGCACCGCAGGTAAGTACCCGGTTGGGCGCTTCGCGTTTTCCCGTACTATGCGCCCCGCGATTCGACCCCGCCCCGGAGATCTCGACCGGCTGCGCGGGCGAGACAATACGAACGCCACATCCACACAGGCCTGAACGCGGAAAGGGACTATCTTGATATCGACCTCAATGGCGCTGAACATCGCGCTGGTATGCGGCCTCGCGGCCGTGCTTTACGGCTTCATCCAGCGCAGCTGGATCCTGAAGCAGGACGCGGGCAACGCACGCATGCAGGAGATCGCCGGTGCGATCCAGCAGGGCGCTGCCGCCTATCTGGCGCGCCAGTACAAGACCATTGCCATCGTCGGTGTGGTGCTCACCATACTCATCGCCGTCTTCCTGGACACCACCAGCGCAGTGGGCTTCGTGCTTGGCGCGGTGCTGTCGGGCGCCTGCGGCTTCATCGGCATGAACGTCTCGGTGCGCGCGAACGTGCGCACCGCGCAGGCCGCCACCAAGGGCATCGCCCCGGCGCTGGACGTGGCATTCAAGGGCGGCGCCATCACCGGCATGCTGGTCGTCGGACTCGGCCTTCTGGGCGTCGGCATCTTCTTCTGGTTTCTCACGGGCAACGGAAACCTGACGCCGGACAAGAAATTGACCGATGTGCTCAAGCCGCTGCTGGGCTTTGCCTTCGGCTCGTCGCTGATCTCGATCTTCGCGCGCCTGGGTGGCGGCATCTTCACAAAGGGCGCCGACGTCGGCGCCGACCTGGTAGGCAAGGTCGAGGCCGGCATTCCCGAGGACGACCCGCGCAACCCGGCGGTGATTGCCGACAACGTGGGCGACAACGTCGGAGACTGCGCCGGCATGGCCGCCGACCTGTTTGAGACCTACGCGGTGACGATCATTGCCACCATGGCGCTGGGTGCGCTGGTGGTCAGCGGCGCCGGCATGCAGGCCGTGGTCTACCCGCTGCTGCTGGGCGGCGTGTCGATCATCGCCTCGATCATCGGCTGCGGCTTCGTCAAGGCCTCGCCCGGAATGAAGAACGTCATGCCGGCGCTTTACAAGGGCCTGGCGATGGCCGGCGTGCTGTCGCTGATCGCCTTCTACGGCGTGACCACCATGGTCATGCCGGACGATGCGCTGGGCGCAGGCACGCACATGCGGCTGTGGGGCGCCTGTGCCGTCGGCCTGGTGCTGACCGCCGCGCTGGTCTGGGTCACCGAGTACTACACCGGCACGCAGTTCAAGCCGGTGCAGCACATCGCGCAGGCCTCGACCACCGGCCACGGCACCAACATCATCGCCGGCCTGGGCGTGTCGATGCGCTCCACCGCCTGGCCGGTGATCTTCGTGTGCATCGCCATCACCGTGTCCTACGCGCTGGCCGGCCTGTACGGCATCGCCATTGCTGCCACCTCGATGCTGAGCATGGCCGGCATCGTGGTTGCGCTCGACGCCTACGGCCCCATCACCGACAACGCCGGCGGCATTGCCGAAATGTCGGACCTGCCCGAGAGCGTGCGTGACATCACCGACCCGCTGGACGCGGTGGGCAACACCACCAAGGCAGTGACCAAGGGCTACGCCATCGGCTCGGCCGGTCTCGCCGCGCTGGTGCTGTTCGCCGACTACACGCACTCGCTCGAAGCGCGTGGCATGAGTATCAGCTTCGACCTGAGCAACCCGAAGGTCATCGTCGGCCTGTTCATCGGCGGCCTGATCCCCTACCTGTTCGGCGCCATGGCGATGGAGGCCGTGGGCCGCGCCGCCGGTTCGGTGGTGGTGGAAGTGCGCAGGCAGTTCCGCGACATCAAGGGCATCATGGAAGGCACCGGCAAGCCCGAATACGGCGTGGCGGTGGACATGCTGACCCGCGCGGCGATCAAGGAAATGATGATCCCGTCGCTGCTGCCCGTGGTGGTGCCGATCATTGTCGGCCTGTTCCTCGGCCCGGCGGCCCTGGGCGGCCTGCTGATGGGCACCATCGTCACCGGCCTGTTCGTCGCCATCTCGATGTGCACTGGCGGCGGTGCCTGGGACAACGCCAAGAAGTACATCGAGGACGGCCACCACGGCGGCAAGGGCAGCGAGACGCACAAGGCCGCCGTCACCGGCGACACCGTCGGCGACCCCTACAAGGACACCGCTGGCCCGGCCGTGAATCCGCTGATCAAGATCATCAACATCGTCGCGCTGCTGATCGTGCCGCTGCTGCCCATGCCGAGCGGCACGGCGGCTGTTAAGCATGGTGCCGTCAACCCGCCAGCCGTCGTGGCCGCGCCCGCGGTCGCCGAAGCCGCCCGGGTCGACGTCGTACGAATGTAAGCGCGCCCCAGCGGCGATGCATTCATAGGCCCGGGCGGCATCGTTGCCCGGGCCTTTTTCATGGTGCTGGCGTCAGTGCGCCTGCTTGCCCCAGAGCTGCTTCAGACGCAGGTCGCGGCCGCAGCCGGCGCGGTAGTACTGATAGCGCACAGGATTCTTCTTGTAGTAGTCCTGGTGATAGTCCTCGGCCGCGTAGAACGGCCCGGCCAGCGCGACCTGCGTGACGATCGGCTCCGGGAATGGCTTGCTCTTTTCCAGCGCGGCCATCGATGCCTGCGCCGCCTTCAGCTGCTCGCCATCCAGCGCGAAGATCGCCGTGCGATAGGGCGAGCCCGCGTCGCAGAACTGGCGGTCCTTGGTGGTCGGGTCGATGGTGCGCCAGAAGTATTCCAGCAGCGCCGCATAGCTCACCTTCGCAGGATCGAAGACGATCTCCACCGCCTCGGCATGGCCGGTGCTCTTGCTCGAGACCTGCTGGTAGGTGGGGTTGGCGACGTTGCCGCCGATGTAGCCCGAGGTGGTGGACAGCACGCCCTGCACCTTGTCGAAATCGGCCTCCACGCACCAGAAACAACCGCCGGCGAAGATGGCCTTGGCGGTGGCGGTTGCCGCGGGAGCCGCTGACACAGACTGCGCCACCGCCCAGGGCGCGGCCGCCGCCAGTGCCACACCCGCGGCCAAGGCACGCCAGCCTGTCGCCAGGGTCTTCATGCCGAGGCCTCCACGAACTTCAGCGCCACACCGTTGTTGCAGTAGCGCTTGCCGGTGGGTGCGGGGCCGTCGTCGAAGACATGGCCATGGTGGCCGCCGCAGTTCGAGCAGTGATATTCGGTGCGCACCATGAACAGCTTGTTGTCGGTGGTGGTGCCGAAGGCGCCGGGCAGCGTGGTGTAGAAGCTCGGCCAGCCGGTGCCGCTGTCGAACTTCATCGCGGCGGTGAACAAGGCCTGGTCGCAGCCGGTGCAGTGGTAGGTGCCCAGGCGCTTTTCCTTGTTCAGCGGGCTGGTGAAGGGGCGCTCCGTGCCCTCGCGGCGAAGCACGTCGTATTGCGCGGGGGTCAGCCGCTGCTTCCATTCGGCCTCGCTGAACTCGACGGCGAAGGTCTTGCCGCTGGCGGCCTTTGGTGCAGCGGCGTGAAGCGCCGAACCGGCGCCGAGGGCGGAAAACAGGGCCAGCAGGTTTCTGCGCGTCATGGCAAACAACTCCTTGATACTGATGTGAACCATAGTCGGTGTGTGAAGACCTTTTCTTTCACGCGGCCACCAACCGCAGGTGGGTGATCTCCGAAGGCGCCCCGAAGCGCTTCGGCGGACCCCAGTAGCCGGTGCCCCGGCTGGTATAGACCCACAGCCCCTGCCAGCGGTTCAACCCGGCCGTGAAAGGCTGCTGCAGCCGCACCAGCCAGTTCCATGGCAGGAACTGCCCGCCATGCGTGTGGCCGGACAGTTGCAGGTGGAAGCCGGCCTTGGCTGCAGCCGCGGCGCTGCGCGGCTGGTGCGCCAGCAGTACGCGCAAGCGCACCGCGTCGGGCACGTTCGCGATGGCGGCCATCGGGTCGCTGCGGTGCGACGCATCGAAGTGATGCGCGCCGTAGTCGGCCACCCCGGCCAGCGCCAGCGCGGATTCGTCGTGTTGCAACAGCACATGCTCGTTCATCAGCACGCGCAGGCCCAGGCGCCGCAACTCGTCCACCCAGGCATGCGCACCGCTGTAGTACTCGTGGTTGCCGGTGACGAAGAAGGTGCCGTGGCGCGAGACCAGGCCGCCCAGCGGCGCCACATGGTGCGCCAGTTCCAGCACCGAACCATCGACCAGGTCGCCGGTCACGGCCACCATGTCCACGCCCAGCGCATTGATGCGCTCGACGATGGCCTGCACGTAGCCGCGCTTGATGGTCGCCCCGACGTGCACGTCGCTGATCTGCGCGATGGAAAAGCCATGCAATGCCGGCGGCAACCGGTCGATCGGCACCTCGACCTGCACCACGGCCGCGGTGCGGCGCGCGTTGAACAGGCCCCACAGCGTGACGATCAGCGCCAGCGCCGGCACGGCCACGGCGCTGCCCGACACGAGCGCAGCGCTCCAGGCCGCACCGGGCCAGACCCAGGACAGCATCGATGCCAGCAGCCACAGCGCGTCGCGCAGCAGCGTCAGCACGAACAGCGACGAGAACAGCCCCATCAGCAGCAGCCCGGTCCAAGCCAGCCGGTCGGACCAGGGCTGCGTACGAATGCGCCGCGCCAGCAGCGCCGTCGGCATCAGCAGCCACGACGCCACCAGCAGGCCGATCAGCAGCGCCTGCAAGCCCGGCGCAAAGCCCAGCGCGGGCACCAGCCGCCAGCCGATGTAGGCATGCAGCAGCAACAGGATCAACAACAGGGCCATGCAGTGGTCCGCGAGAGACGTGGTCCGGGGAGATGGGTGCGATTGGCAGCGCTT
>JAHECC010000262.1 GCA_024641965.1 Rubrivivax sp. | reverse complement strand
CAGCCACGGCGGCGCGCTGGCCAGCGTCGGTGGCACGAAGCAGCGGCGCATCGTGCGCGCGGCCACGCACTACCTGCAGCGTCTGAGCGTGCCGCCGCCCTGCCGCTTCGACGTGGTGGCGCTGCAGGACGGGCGCATCGAGTGGATCAGGGCCGCCTTCGACGCAAGCTGAATATGCAAGGGTCGCCGTTCAGGCGGCGGCGAGGCCCGTCTGCACCTGGTTGCGGCCGGCGTTCTTGGCCCGGTACAGCGCCTCGTCGGCGCGGGCCAGTGCGGCCTCGAGTGACTCTTCGCTGGCCACGAGCGTGAGCCCGAGGCTGGCCGTGACACGCTCCAGGCCCGGCAGGACGGTGGGCCAGGCGGCGCCCTCGAGCGCAAGCCGCAGCCGCTCGGCCAGGCGACGTGCCACCGGCAGATCGGCCACCGGCGACAGCGCCACGAACTCTTCGCCGCCGTAGCGTGCCAGCAAGGCGTCGGCGCGCAACTGCGCGCGAAGCAATTGGGCCACGTGGCGCAGTACCGCATCGCCGCCGGCATGGCCATGCCGGTCGTTGATCTGCTTGAAATTGTCGAGGTCGATCATCAGCACGGCCAGGAAGGCACCGTCCTGCCGGCGCATGCGCCGCACCAGCGTACCGGCGCTTTCCGCCAGCGCGTGACGGCTCAAGGTGCCGGTCAGATGGTCGGTCATGGCGCGCTGGTGCAGGCTCGCTTGCAGGCGCGAGTGGATGACGTTCAGCACCAGCATCGCGAAAACCACAGGTAGCACGCCGTACATCAACGTGAAGGGCGTCACCATGGCCGACGGCACGTACATCAGGTGCTCCTGGTACGGGCCCTGCCCTGTCAGCAGGTAGCTCGCACGCAGCCAGGAACTGGCCAACATGCCCCACACGGCCATGCCGAGCAGCCTTTCATGCAAATCGCGCGGCCGCAGGCAAATTCTGCGTCCCATGTAGACCGGCACGGCCGAGGCCACGGCCAGCCCCAGTGTGCACACCAGCGTTATGCCACGCGTACCGAGGGGCAGCGCGGACAGCGTGAACACGGCCACCAGGCCGATGGCCAGCCACATCCTGGTGCGCGAGCCTGGCTCCGCGGCCAGCGCGGCCAGCGCCCAGCACAGCATGACCATGCCGCCCACCACACCCAGGGTCGTCAAGGCCTGGCTCCACAAGGGGGTCGGCGACGCCAGGAACAGCGGCAGCAGCATGCCCAGTCCGATCAGCGCGTAGGCATTGCGACACAGTCGCAGCGCTTCGGCACTTCCGGCATCGTGCGCGAGCGCAGGCCGCAGCATCGCCGCGCCGACCAGTGCGCCGGCGCCGCAGATGGCGAAGGCACTCGGGACATCGATGAGTTGCATGGGCTGCTTGGTTTGCTGCCCGCTTCATCGACCGCACAGTGGCCGCGTTAAGTGGCCTGCGACGCAGGTTGCGCAATGCAGCGACTCCGTCACGATCGCGGTCGTGACGCGGCGACCGACCGCGCATGCCATTGCGGTGCCAGAGCCGTGAATCGCTCGCCCCGGGCCCGGCGCTGGGTTACTGTCGGCCACCGGAATCACCAGGACAACTGAAGCATGCTGACGAATCAGGCAGCCGAACCCGCCTGCAGGTGGGTGGTCCTGGCCGCGTCGGCGGCTACTTCTTCGACCTGACCGGGAACTACACCGTGTTCTATGCCAACGCGGCGCTGGCCGGCATGGTGAACCTGATCATCGTCGGCTCGCTCTATTTCACGCTCTCGCGCCGGAAGTTGACCGTATCGCCGGCCGGCTGAGCGCGGCGGCAAACGCCTGGCTGCGGCCGGTACGGACGCCCCAGCCGCCCGCCAATGGACATCGCCTCAGCAGTGCCCTATGGTGCAGCGTGGACAGTTCCGTCCCGCACAGCAAGGAGAACCCATGCCCACCATCGTCGCCCACCACAAGGTCAAGGACCAGAAGCACTGGCTGGCATCGCCGAAGCGCAAGGAGCTGTTCGCTCCCCTCGGCGTGACAAGCATTCGAACCTTCGTCAATGCGCAAGACCCGACCAGCGTGGGCCTGATCATGGACATACCGGACCTCGAGGCCTTCTGGTCCACCATGCAATCCGAGGCCGCTGCGCAGGCGATGACCTACGACGGCGTGCTGCCCGAAACCGTGGTGGTGCTCGTCGAGGCATAGTCCGCCGTAGACCAACGGCCGACGTGTCGCAGCCTGCACATTCAACAGCCGCCCGTCTCCTCCTACTTCTTCGCCAGCGTCTTCGCCTCCTTGTTGGCCGCGGGGGCGGCCGGCTTGGCGGAGTGACGGCGGTCTCCCGCCCGGGCTCAGAGCCTGATAGCTTCTGGCGCGATGAGCGGGTATGAGCGAACGACTCTCAGGCTCTCAGCGCAGTGTGCGGTTGAACAACGCCAGCGTGCGTGTCCAGGCCTCATTGGCCGCCTTGGCGTCGTAGCGCGGCGTCGTGTCGTTGTTGAAGCCGTGCTGCGTGCCCGGGTACTTGACCGCCGAGAAGCGCACGCCGGCAGCCTTCAGCGCGGCCTCGTAGGCCGGCCAGGCGGCGTTGATGCGTTCGTCGTTCTCGGCAAACACCAGCATCAGCTCGGCCTTGATCGCGCCGGCGGCGTCGGCTGGCGCCGGGGCGCCATAGAAGGGCACGCCGGCCGCCAACTCGGGCACGCGCGTGGCCAGCAGGTTGACGATGCCGCCGCCGAAGCAGAAGCCCACGGCGCCGAGCGTGCCGCTGCTGCCCGGCACGCTGCGCGCCCAGGCGGCCGCGGCAACGAAATCCTCACGTGTCTTGGGCTGCTCGAGCTTGGCGAACAGTGCGCGGGCGGCGTCCTCGTCACCGGGGTAGCCGCCCAGCGGGAACAGCGCGTCGGGTGCCACGGCAATGAAGTTGTCCAGTGCCAGGCGGCGCGTGATGTCTTCGATGTGTGGATTCAGGCCGCGGTTCTCGTGCGCCACCAGCACCACCGGCAACGGCCCCGCAGCGGCTGCCGGCCGTGCCACGTAGGCGCGCACCTTGCCGTAGCCGGCCGGCGAGCCGAACTCGACGAACTCGGTCTTCAGCCGGGCATCGGTGGGCGGCACCTTCTGCGCCTGCGCGAAGTCCGGGCTCAGCGCCGCCAGCAGTGCCACGGCCGTGGTGCCGCTGGCCGCGGCGAAGCGCGCCGCGCGGTCCAGGAAGCTGCGGCGGTCGATGTCGCCATGCACATACTCGTCGAACAGGCACCAGAGTTCGGGGTCGAAGTCGGTGGACGTGGGGGTCATTGTCTTGTCGCGCATGCAGTGGGCTCCTCGGCACGCGGGTCACAGGGGTTGCGAGCCACCATCGTTTGTACCGCTAGACCGCCGCCCAGCGCGGGGCAGGGGTTCCGCAAACTCCCAGGTGGTGATCAGCCGGCAGTTACGGCTTCGCTTCGCCACAATAGAAGCGCCGTGGCAGCGTCGCAGCCTGCTCGCCCAAATCCCAGAACAGGCCGGTCATCAACTGCAGCGCCTGCCGCGCCACCGGCGCCAGCAGATGCTCATCGGGCGCATGCTGCGAGCAGCCGGGGTAGCTGTGCGGCACCCACACCGTCGGCAGCCCCAGGCCTTCGGCGAAGACGTCGTTGGGCAGCGAGCCGCCCAGGTTGGGCAGCAGCGCCGGCGGACGCCCCAGCGTGGTCTCGATCGAGGCCATCGCAAAGCGCACCCAGGCGTTGTCCGGGTCGAGCCGGGTCGCGGCCATGACCACCGGTTCGCTGACCTCGATGTCGGCGAAACCGTGCTCGCGCAGATGCGTGATCACATGCTCGCGCAGCCGCGCAATGTCGGTGCCGACGACGAAGCGCAATTGCAGCTGCGCCTGCGCATGCGCAGGAATGGCGTTGACCGGGAAGTCGGGGTTGCCGGTGCGCATCGCCAGCACCTCCAGCGCGTTCCAGGCCAGCACGCGTTCGATCGGCGTCTGATCCGGCTCGCCCCAGTCGGTGTCCACCTCGGGATCGCCGGGCCCGCCGCCCATCTGCAGGCCAGCCAGCGCGGCGCGCACGTTGGCCGGAATCGGCGGTGGACGCAGCCCCGGCAGAAGGATGCGACCGCGCGAGTCGACCAGACTGGCGATGGCCGATGCCAGCAGCGTGCCCGGGTTGCGCAGCAGCCCGCCCCAGTTGCCCGAATGGTGAGCGCCCTCGCGCAACTTCAGCTTCAGGTCGAAGTTGGCCGCACCGCGCGTGCCCAGGAACATTGTTGGCGTTTCGGCACGCAGCCGCGGCCCGTCGCTGGCGATGAGCACGTCCGCGGCCAGCAGGTCGCGCTGCGCGGCGCAGAACTCGGCCAGCCCCGGCGAGCCGGTTTCCTCACCGGTCTCGATCAGCCAGGTGGCGTTGAAGCCGAGCTTGCCGCCGCGCGCGTCGATCACCCGCGCCAGCGCGGCGATGTTGATGCTGTGCTGGCCCTTGTTGTCCGCGGTGCCGCGGCCATAGAGCCGGTCGCCGTCGACGGCCAGCGTCCACGGGCCCTGGCCGCGCGTCCATGACGCATCCTGGCCGCGGATGACATCGCCGTGGCCGTACATCAGCACCGTGGGCAGATCGTCGCGCTCGTGTCGCTTGGCGACCAGGAAGGGCCCGCAGCCGGCACCGCTGAGCGGGTTGTCGAAGATCTGGCAATCGAAGCCCAGCGCCGACAGCGTCGCCGTCATCTCGTCGGCGACGTAGGCGCGCAGCTGCGCGGCCTGTGCCGGGTCCTGGCTTTCGCTGCGGATGGCCACGCGCCGCGCCAGGTCGCGCGTGAAAGCGCCGCTGTCGAAGTGCGCGGCCGCACTTTCGAGCGCGGCGGCGCGCGCACTCA
>JAHECC010000075.1 GCA_024641965.1 Rubrivivax sp. | reverse complement strand
GACACCACGCTGGCCGTGCAGACACGCGAGTTCGTGCAGATCGAGGGCCGCATCTCGCGCTTCGGCTCGGCCGGGTCCTTCGACGTCGATGGCATTCCGGTCGACGCGACCGCCGCCAGCTTCCCCTCCGGCAGCGGCGGCCTGCGCCAAGGTGCACGCGTCGAAGTCAGCGGCCGTTCGGTCGACGGCAGCTTGATCGCCACGGTGGTGAAGCTGGAATCGGACGACGACGCCGGCGACGCCGTGATCGAGCTGGAGGGCCGCATATCGGCGCTCGACACCGAAGCGCGGACCTTCGTGCTGCGTGGTGTCACCGTGACCTACACAGACGGCACGCGCTTCGAGGGCGGCCTGCCGGCGGACCTGCGCGTGGGCAGGATGGCCGCGGCCAAGGGCACTCTGTCTGCGGACGGCACGCGCGTGAATGCCGTTTCGATCCACGTGGAGCTGTAGCTTGCTCTGCCGGCGCAGCGCTCGCTCGCCGACCGCCTTGCCCACGAATTTCGTCAAGCCGCGGGCGCGAACAAATGCAGCGCCGCGTACTGCAACAGCATGATGGTCTTGCCGTCCTTGATGTCGCCGCGCGCGAGCATGGCCAGCACTTCGTCGAAGTCGACTTCGAAGACCTCGATGTCCTCGCCCTCGGCATGCACGCCGCCGCCGTCGCCGATGCGGTCGCCCGCTTCGTATTCGGCGACGAACAGATGCAGCCGCTCGGTCACCGAGCCCGGGCTCATGAAGGCTTCCATCACCTGGCGCGGCGCGCGCACGCGGATGCCCGCCTCCTGCTCGGCCTCGGCGCGGATGCAGTCTTCGGGGCTGGCCGCGTCGAGCAGGCCGGCCGGCGCCTCGACCAGAAGGCCGTCGTGGCCGTTGACGAAGGCCGGGTAGCGGAACTGCCGTGTCAGCACCACGCAGCGCTGGCGCAGGTTGTACAGAAGGATCGCCGCGCCATTGCCGTGGTCGTAGGACTCGCGCTCCAGCGTCTGCCAGCGCCCGTCGTTGCGCAGGTAGTCGAGCGTGGCCACCTCGAGGTGGAAGTGCAGTTTCGACAACAGTTTCCGTTCGCGCAGCCGCACACGTTCGGCGATGCTCATCGCAGCTTCCGTTGGTTTCATGGAAGGCGCAAGCATAGGGCTCTCGCCAACAGGGCCGATGCTGGCCGCCCGGCTCGCGAAGCTGTATAAACTTACAGATCGACGGCGCCCGCGACGGTGCGCCGAGCTGCCTGCAAGAGCATCCCCCATGACCCAGACCACCCTGCCCTCAGCCACCCAGAAAAGCCTGCCCGAACAGCCGATCAGCCAGGAGGTGCTGATCGAAAAATACGCCAAGGGCGACGAACAATCGATCGAGGCGGTGCGAGCGCGCGTGGCGCGTGCACTGGCGTCGGTCGAGGCACCGGCGCAGCGCGCGCGCTGGGAAGCGCGCTTCGTCGACGCGCAGCGGCGTGGCTTCGTGCCCGCCGGACGCATCAACTCCGCCGCCGGCACCGATCTCAGCGCCACGCTGATCAACTGCTTCGTGCAACCGGTCGGCGATTCGATCTCCTCGGTCGAGGACGGCCAGCCCGGCATCTACACCGCGCTGACCGAGGCCGCCGAAACCATGCGCCGCGGTGGCGGCGTCGGCTACGACTTCTCGCGCATCCGCCCGCGCGGCGCCTGGGTCGGCAGCACGCAAAGCAGCGCCTCGGGGCCGCTGAGCTATATGCGCGTCTTCGACCGCAGTTGCGAGACGGTCGAATCGGCCGGCAGCCGGCGCGGCGCGCAGATGGGCGTGCTGCGCTGCGACCACCCCGACATCGAGTTGTTCATCCACGCCAAGGACCAGGGCGACCTGAAGAACTTCAACATCTCGGTCGGCGTGACCGACGCCTTCATGCGAGCGGTGCAGGACGACGGCGAGGTCGAACTGGTGCACCGCGCCGAGCCGGGCCAGGCGCAGAAGGCGGCCGGCACCTTCCAGCGCGACGACGGGCTGTGGGTCTACAGCCGCCGGCCGGCGCGCGAGCTGTGGGACCAGATCATGCGCAGCACCTACGACCATGCCGAGCCGGGCGTGTTGTTCCTAGACCGCATCAACCAGGACAACAACCTCGGCTACTGCGAAAGCATCAGTGCGACCAACCCGTGCGGCGAACAGCCGCTTCCAGCCTATGGCTGCTGCTGCCTGGGCAGCATCGACCTGACGCACTTCGTGACGCGGCCCTTCGAGGCCGACGCGGCCTTCGACGACGCGGGCCTGATCGAGGTCGCCACGATTGCCACGCGCATGCTCGACAACGTGCTCGACGCCAGCGTCTGGCCGCTGCCGCAGCAGCGCGACGAGGCCATGGCCAAGCGCCGCATCGGCCTGGGCTTTACCGGGCTGGGTGATGCGCTGGTGATGCTGAACCTGCACTACGACAGCGATGCGGCACGCGAACGCGCGCGGCGCATTGCCGAGGTCATGCGCGACGCGGCCTATGCGGCATCCGTCGATCTGGCCATCGAGCGTGGCGCCTTCAAGCTGTTCAACGCCGACCTGTACCTCAGCGCGGGCAATTTCGCCTCGCGATTGCCGGCCGCGCTGAAGGAGCGCATCCGCAAGCACGGGCTGCGCAACTCGCACCTGCTGTCGATCGCGCCCACCGGCACCATCAGCCTGGCCTTTGCCGACAACGCCAGCAACGGCATCGAGCCGGCCTTCAGCTGGAGCTACACGCGCAAGAAGCGCGAAGGCGACGGCAGCTTCAAGGAGTTCGCGGTCGAAGACCACGCCTGGCGGCTGTGGCGCCACCTGAAGGGCGCCGATGCGCCGCTGCCCGAGGCCTTCGTCTCGGCACTGGAGCTGTCGGCGCGCGCGCATGCATCGATGGTCGCCGCCGTCGCGCCCTATATCGACACCTCGATCAGCAAGACCGTCAACGTGCCGGCAGAGTACCCCTATGCCGACTTCCAGGACCTGTACCTGACGGCCTGGCGCAGCGGGCTGAAGGGCCTGGCCACCTACCGGCCGAATGCGGTGCTGGGCTCGGTGCTCAGCGTCGACGCGCCGAAGGCGGCGCTGCCCGAGCCTTTGAAGACCGACGGTGCCAACCAACGGCTGAAGCTCGAGCGCCTGCCCGCGCCGGTGCTGACCTCGCTGCGCTGGCCGAGTCGACCCGATCTGGCCTCGGGCAACCCGGCCTGGAGCTTCATGATCCAGCATCCGCATGGCGAGTTCGCGCTCTTCGTCGGCGAGCTGCCGGCGCTGCCCGGGCCCGACATGGGGCTGTTTGGCAAGACGCTGCCTTTCGAGGTGTGGGTCAATGGCGCCGAGCAGCCGCGCGGGCTGGCGGCAATGGCCAAGACGCTGTCGATGGACATGCGCGCCAACGACCCGCAGTGGCTCAAGCTCAAGCTCGACGCACTGGCCACCGTGGCCGAGGAACGTGCCTTCGAGATGCCCTTTCCGCCGATGGGTGAAAAGCGCCTGTTCCCCGGCGTGGTCGCCGCCACCGCGGCGGTGATCCGGTGGCGCTGCGAGCAGCTCGGCGCGCTGCAAGACGGCGAACACACCCCCGTGCTGAATGCGATGTTCAGCCGCGACGAGCCACGCACCACCGCGTCGGGCACGCTGGCCTGGGCAGTGGACGTGTCGAACCCCGCCACCGGCGAGGCCTTCACCGTCACGCTGAAGGAGGTGCAACTGCCCTCGGGTGACGGCGGGTTGATCACGCGTCCCTGCGCTCTGGGCTTCTCGGGCAACTACCCGCGTGCGCTCGATGGATTGGCGCGGTTGCTGTCGTTGGACATGCGCGTCATCGACCCGGCATGGATCGGCATGAAGCTGCGCAAGCTGCTGAACGTCGGCGAGCCGCTGGGCCACTTCATGGCCCCGGTGCCGGGCGAGCGGCGCCAGCAGGTGTGGCCGTCCACCGTGGCCTACGTGGCGCGGCTGGTGATCCACCGTTACGCGATGCTCGGTGTGCTCGACGAGCAGGGTTTTCCGCTGCGCGAGATGGGCATCCTGCAGGCGCCGAAGGCGAAGCCCGGCAGCGCGCGTGCCGCCACCGAGCCGATGGCCGGCGCGCCCTGCCCGGAATGCGGCAACAGCACGCTGATCCACAAGGACGGCTGCGACTTCTGCACCGCCTGCGGTTACGTGGGGGTGTGCGGGTAGGGATGACTCGACGGGCGATCCACACGGCCAGCCGGATGGACGACGGCCCGGCGCTGGCGTCCTTTGCGGAGGCTGCCGTCGGCGCTTCTAGGACCTGGCTACGCCGCGCAGGAAGTCGAAGTCGCAGCCGGTATCGGCTTGCGACACACGGTCCTGGTACAGCCTGGCGTAGCCGCGCACGGCTCGCGCTGGTGGCGCAGGCAGGCTGGCGCGCCGACGCGAAAGCTCGGCGTCGTCGACGAGCAGGTCGATCCGGCGCTGCTGCACCGACAGGCGTATGCGGTCGCCGCTGCGCACCAGCGCCAGCGGGCCGCCGGCGGCGGATTCGGGCGTGACGTGCAGCACGATGGTGCCGAAGGCGGTGCCGCTCATGCGCGCGTCGGAGACGCGCACCATGTCCTTCACGCCCTGCTGCGCCAGCTTCTTCGGGATTGGCAGGTAGCCGGCCTCGGGCATGCCGGTACCGCTGGTGGGGCCGGCGTTTTGCAGCACCATGATGTCGTCGGCCAGGATGTCCAGGTCCGGGTCGTCGACGCGCTCGCTCAGGTCCTCGAGCGAGCTGAAGACGACGGCGCGGCCCTCCTTCTCGAACAGGCTCTTGTCCGCCGCCGAGCGCTTGAGGATGGCACCGCCCGGTGCCAGCGATCCGAACAGCGCCACCAGCCCACCCACCGGCTCGATCGGGTCGCTGGTGGGCCGCACCACCCGGTGGTCGACCCATGTGCCCTCCTCGGCCGCCAGGCGCTCGCCCAGCGTCTCGCCGGTGACGCTCAGGGTGTCCAGGTGCAGCAGCGGTTTGAGCTCGCGCAGCAGCGCACTCATGCCGCCCGCGGCGTAGAAGTCCTCCATGTAGTTGTCGCCGGTGGGCTTCAGGTCGACCAGTACCGGCGTGCTGTCCGACAGTTCGTTCAGGCGCCGCAGCGAGACCTCGATGCCCAGCCGCCCGGCCACCGCGGTGAGGTGGATGATGGCGTTGGTCGAGCCGCCCAGCGCAAGCAGGACGCGCAGCGCGTTCTCCACCGATTTGGGCGTGATGACCTGACTCGGGCGTATCGGCTTGCGGATCAACTGCATCGCAGCCGCGCCGCTGGCCTCGGCCGCACGCAGGCGGTCGGCATGCACGGCGGGAATCGCCGCCGTGCCGGGCAGCGACATGCCCAGCGCCTCGGCGATGCAGGCCATGGTGCTGGCCGTGCCCATCACGGCGCAGGTGCCGGCGGTGGTGGCCAGGCGCCCCTCGACGATGTCGATCGTGCGGCGCTCGATCTTGCCGGCACGGAAGCTGCCCCAGAAGCGCCGGCAGTCGGTGCAGGCGCCCAGGCGCTCGCCTTCGTGGCGGCCGGTCATCATGGGGCCGGTGACGAGCTGCACGGCGGGCACGTCGGCCGCTGCGGCGCCCATCAATTGCGCCGGCACGGTCTTGTCGCAGCCGCCAATCAGCACCACGGCATCCATCGGCTGCGCGCGCACCATCTCCTCGACGTCCATGCTCATCAGGTTGCGGAACATCAGGCTGGTCGGGTTGAGAAAGACTTCGCCCAGCGAGATCGTTGGAAACTCGATCGGCAGGCCGCCCGCGGCGAGCACGCCGCGCTTGACCGCGTCGACGAGTTCGGGCATCGAGCGGTGGCAGTTGTTGAAGCCCGAACCGCTGGAGGCGATACCCACCACCGGGCGCTCGAGGATCTCGCCCGAATAGCCCATCGACTTGATGAACGAGCGCCGCAGGTACAGCGAAAACGCGCGGTCGCCGTAGTTCGTCAGGCCGCGGGCGATGCCGATCGGTGGGATGTCGTCTGCCAAGGTCTTTGCTCCCGGTGGCCAGGGTCTACTGGCGGGAGCGAATGTACTTCGCATCGCGCGCAGTCGTCGCGAATGCCTGGCACGCCAACGGCCCCTGGCTCGGCGGCGCCGTGGCTGTGCGCTGCTGCGCCCGCATGAAGAGCGCCGCCTGGCGCTGATAAACTGATTTTCGAGAGGCAGATGCAGGCCGGCGCGAGGCTTGCAAGACCATCACCCAGCCAAGACCGCCCCATGCTTCTGACCAGCAACGCCAAGGGCGTCTACCCGATCGCCCCGACACCCTTCTACGACGACGGCCGCATCGATCTCGATTCGCTGGACCGGCTGGCCGATTTCTACCTCGGCATCGGCGCCACGGGCGTCACCGTGCTCGGCCAGCTGGGCGAGGCGCCGAAGCTGGCGCATGCCGAAAGCGTCGACATCACCCGACGCATGATCCAGCGCATGCCGTCCTTGCCGGTGGTGGCCGGCGTGTCGGCGCCCGGTTTCGCGGCGATGCGCGCGTTGACGCACGAAGTCATGGGCGTCGGCGCCGCCGGCGTGATGATCGCGCCGCCGAACACGCTGCGCACCGACGAGCAGATCGTCGGCTACTACCGCCAGGCGGTCGAGGCCATCGGCGCCGACGTGCCTTTCGTGCTGCAGGACTACCCGCTGACCTTCTCGGTGCAGATGACGCCCGGCGTCATCCGCCGCATCGTCGAGGAACTGCCCTCGTGCGTGATGCTCAAACACGAGGACTGGCCCGGGCTGGAGAAGATCTCCACGTTGCGCGGCTTCGAACGCGACGGCAGCATGCGCCACATCGCCATCCTGTGCGGTAACAACGGCCTGTTTCTCGACTACGAGATGGAGCGCGGCGCCGACGGTGCCAACACCGGCTACGCCTTCCCGGACATGCTGTGCGACGTGGTGCGCCTGTCGACCGCTGGCGAGCGCGAGGCCGCGCACGACCTGTTCGACGCGCACCTGCCACTGTTGCGCTACGAGCAGCAGCCCGGCGTCGGGCTGGCGGTGCGAAAATACCTGCTGATGCGCCGCGGCATCCTGGCCAGCGCCGCGCAACGCAAGCCCGCAGCGGCGCTGTCGCCGCTGGCGCAGGCCGAGGTCGAGCACCTGCTCGGCCGTCTGGCGCGGCACGATCCGCGCGCGCGGGTTGCGCCCCTCTGAGCTACGCTCCGCCCCCGTCAGAATGGGCTTCGACCGACCGCTACAAGACAAGGAACAGTGAATGAAGCGACGCGTATTTTTCTTCGCCGCGATGCAGACCACGGGCCTGGCCCTGGCGCAACTGCCCGGTCTCGACAGCCTGATGAAGTCCGTGCCGGGCATGCCGAGCACGGCCGGCAAGGGCACGGGCGACAGCAAGACCGACATCGCAGGCATCAAGGAAGCGCTGGCCATGGGCACCGAGAGCGCGGTGAACAGCCTGTCGAAGTCCAACGGCTACTTCGGCAACCAGGCGGTGAAGATCCTGATGCCGTCGAGCATCCAGAAAGTGGCCGACGTGGCGCGAATGGCAGGCTATCAGAAGCAGGTCGATGAATTCGTGTTGAGCATGAACCGCGCCGCCGAAGCGGCCGTGCCGCTGGCCGCCAGGATCTTTGGCGATGCCATTCGCGAGATGAGCGTGGACGATGCGCGAGGCATCCTCACCGGCGGCGACACGGCCGCCACCGAGTACTTCAGGCGCAAGTCGGGGGACACGCTCTATGCCGCGTTCAAGCCGGTGGTATCGACCAAGGTCAACGAGGTCGGCGCCACGCGGGCCTACAAGGACATGATGGGGCAATACCAGAACGTGCCCTTCGTCAACGCGCAGTCGCTGGACCTCGACGACTACGTGACGAACAAGTCGCTCGACGGCGTGTTCTACATGGTCGGCCAGGAAGAGAAGAGCATCCGTACCAATCCGGCGGCGCGCACCACCGATCTGCTGAAGACGGTGTTCGGCAAGTAGGCGGCGGCATCGCCGCCGGCTGCCGGCCGGGCGCTTCAAGTCCCAGCCTGCCGGCCGGCCTGGATATCCGCGATCGTGTCTATCGGCTGCGCGGCTACCCACACTGTTTCGTCGGCTGCGAAACCGTCGACTGGCTGGTGCGCAAGCAGCGCGCCACGCGGGCCGAGGCCCTGCGCATCGGCCGGCGGCTGATGGCCATGGGCTGGATGCGGCATGTGCTGGACGAGCACGAGTTCAAGGACGCCAAGCTCTTCTACACCGTGGTCGCCGACGGATGTCCGGCTGAGGCCGCCCCGCCGGTCGAAGACCTGCGCCGGGCCTGGCTGGCGCTCGACGGCGGCATCGCACTCGGTGCACACCGGCGCGGCTTGCTGGTGCACAGGCGTTGCACCACGGGCCGGCGCATCGTCAACCGACCGGTGCGGTGCCACGAGGTGTCGCGCCAGACGGCCGCGCAATGGGCCGCACAGTTGATGCGCCTGGGCATGCTGCGGCATGTCTTCGACGATCCGCCCTTCCGCAACGACCGCACGCTCTACCGACCCGGCTGAAGCCGGTTGCGTAAGCCTCAGCGCTCCGGCGGTTGCAACGCGGCGCCGGCCGCCAGCGCGCGCAAGCAGTTCATGCACAGGCAGCCGGTAAAGTGCTCACGCAGCCGTTGCTGCAACGCTGCGTCAAGCGTCAAGCCGGTGCAGGCGCAGGGGCCGGCGTCGTTCACGCCGCAGTGAAACGATCCGCCACAGCGCGGACACCGGTCGTCGGCCAGTGCAGGCACTCGGGTCACCCGGCGAACAGCGCTTTGTGCGCCTCGCGCAGCAGGTTCTTCTGCACCTTGCCCATGGCATTGCGCGGCAGTTCGTCGACCACGAACACCGCCTTCGGCACCTTGAAGTTGGCGATCTTCGCTTTGAGCTCCGCGCCGATGGCGCTGCCGTCGAGCGTCGCTCCCGCCTTGCGCACCACCACGGCCACCACGGCTTCGCCGAAATCGCGGTGCGGCACGCCGACCACCGCCGACTCGGCCACGCCCGGCATCTGGTTGATGTGCTCCTCGATCTCGGCCGGATAGACGTTGTAGCCACCGCTGATGATCAGGTCCTTGCTGCGCCCGACGATGCTGACGTAGCCATCCACCGCGACCTTGCCGACGTCGCCGGTCTTGAACCAGCCGTCGGCAGTGAATTCCTCTGCCGTCTTCTCCGGCATGCGCCAGTAGCCGGCAAAGACGTTGGGCCCGCGCACCTCGATGTTGCCGACCCCGCCGGCCGCCACTTCATGGCCCTGGTCGTCGTGCACGCGCAGCCCCACGCCCGGCAACGGGAAACCGACCGTGCCGGCGCGGCGTTCGCTGTGGTGGATGTCGTAGGGGTTGGATGTGAGCATCGCCGTCTCGCTCATGCCGTAGCGCTCGAGGATGGTGTGGCCGGTGCGTGTGCGCCATGCGTTGAAGGTCTCGGGCAGCAGCGGCGCCGAGCCGGCGATGAACAGGCGCATGTGGGCGCAGGCCGCATGGCCCAGCCCCGGTTCGGCCAGCAGGCGCACGTACAGCGTGGGCACGCCCATGAACACCGTGGCACGCGGCAACTGGCCGAGCACGGCGCGCGGGTCGAACTTGCCGAACCAGATCATCTTCGCGCCGGCCAGCAGCGCGCCATGCGAGGCCACGAACAGGCCGTGCACATGGAAGATCGGCAGCGCGTGGATCAGCACGTCGTCGCCGCGCCAGCCCCAGTAGCCGTGCAGCACACGCGCATTGCTCAGCAGGTTGGCGTGCGACAGCATCGCGCCCTTGCTGCGCCCGGTGGTGCCGCTGGTGTAGAGGATCGCCGCCAGGTCGTCGCCGCAGCGCGACGACACCACGTGCCGGTCGCTGTGCATCGCAGCGCGATCGAGCAGGCTGCCGCTGCCGTCGTCGTCGAGCGTGAAGACGTTCTTCGTGCCGGCACGAAATGCGATCTTGCTGACCCAGCCGAAGTTCCGGCGCGTGCACACCACCACGCTCGGTTCGGCGTTGCCGACGAAGTACTCGATCTCGGCCGCCTGGTAGGCGGTGTTCAGCGGCAGGTAGACATAGCCGGCGCGGATCACCGCCAGGTAGAGCATCAGCGCCTCGACGCTCTTTTCGGTCTGCACCGCCACACGCGCGCCTTCGGGCAGTTCCAGCGACTGCAGCAGGTTGGCCAGCATCGCGCTGCCGCGCTCCAGGTCGCGCCAGGTGTAGTAACCCGGCGCAAGCGGACCATCGCCCGTCTCGATGGCCGTGGCGTCCAGGTCGGCGGGGAAGGAGGCGCGCAGCGCGGCGTACAGATTGGTCTGGTTCATGTCTGAAAACGCGGGTCGCGCTTTTCCATAAAGGCGGCCAGCCCCTCGCGGTGCTCGGCCGAATCGGCATAGGCGAAATGTTCGTGCCGCTGCGCCGCGCTCAGCCCGCCTTCGGCCAACTGGCGCAGCAGGCGCTTGTTCAGACACATCGCCTGTGGCGACAGTGCGGCGATGCGCTCGGCCGCGGCTAGCGCGTCGGCGGCCACCTTGTCGTCGTCAACCACGCGGGTGACGATACCCTTGGCCAGCGCCGCGTCGGCGTCGAGCAGCCGCGCCTCGAGCAGCAGTTCGCGCAGCAGCGGCAGACCAAGCACACGAGCGACGATCGACGCTTCCGCCGGCGCCAGCGGAAAGCCCAGCCGGGCGATCGGAATGCCGAAGCGGCTGGCACGCCCTGCAATGCGCAGGTCGCAGCAGGCGGCGATCTCCAGGCCACCGCCGATGCAGGCGCCGTCGATCTGCGCCACCAGCGGAATGTCGCAGTCCAGCATGGCACGCAGCGCAGGAGCGACATCCTCCTCGTGGAAACGGCGCAGCGTGTCCGGCTCGAAGCGGAAATCGGGAAACTCGGCGATGTCGCCACCGGCGGCGAAGTGGCCATCGGCGCCGTGCAGCAGCACGACGCGCGGCGCGTCGATGGCGCTGTTCATCGCCTCGAAGATCGCGCGCAACTGGCGCCACATGGCGACGCTGAGCACGTTCATCTTGCCCGGGTTGGCAATGCATACGCGTGCCACCCCGGTGGCATCGGCCGGCTGCAGCGTCACGCGAGCGCCGGTCCGTGCAAGAACCTGAGCTGTGCGGCGCGGGGTTTCGATGGCAATCTCCGTCGGCGCGCCGCGCCTACATCACGGTGTGCACGGCGCGCGAGCGCGCCACTTCACCCTGCTTGAACTTCTCGTGACTGGCTTCGATCTTGTCCAGGTCATACAGGTAGTTCACCATCACGCCGAAGGATTGCTTCAAGCCCTGCGGCGACAGGTTGGCGCCGGCATTCAGCCGCTCCAGCCGCGCACCGTTGTCCAGATGGAAGCGTGCCACCGGGTCGCCGGCCGGCGTCGGCGACAGCTGCAGCAGGTAGGCCGAACACAGCGTCAGCAGCGCAGCCTGCGACTCGTCGTCGAGCTTTTCGTGCAGCGGCGCGCGCTGCAGCGCCGCCAGGTCACCGCCGCCCAGCCATTTCAGGTGTGCGCGGGCACCTTCGAAGTCGGCCACGACATTGCGCCGCAGACGCGGCAGCGTGGCGAAATCCGGTTCACTCATCAGCCAGGCGGCAAAGCCGGGCACCGGCGACAAGGTGCAGAAGGTCTTGAGGCGCGGCAGCTCGCGCTGCAACTGCTCGGCCACGCTCTTGATCAGGAAGTTGCCCAGCGACACGTTGCGCAGCCCCGGCTCGCAGTTGCTGATGCCGTAGAAGGCAGCGACGCGAAAGCGGTCCTGCGCCAGCGCCGCGCTCGACTTGTCGATCAGTGGCGCGATCGCGGCCGGCATTTCCGGCAGCAGCGCCACCTCGACGAAGATCAACGGCTCGTCGGGCAATTGCGGGTGGAAGAAGGCAAAGCAGCGCCGGTCCGGCTGCAGCCGCCGGCGCAGATCCTCCCAGCCGTCGATGGCGTGCACCGCCTCGTGGTGGATGATCTTTTCCAGCAGATGTGCCGGCGAGTTCCAGTCCACCTGCCGCATCTCCAGGAAGCCGGGGTTGAACCACGAGCTGAACAGGTGCAGCATGTCGGCTTCCACCGCCTGCAGTTCAGGCTGCTTGCGCAGCCGCTTCAGCAAGGCGCGGCGCAGGTGTACCAGCGTGGCGGTGCCGCCCGGCGTGCGGTTCAGGCGGCGGAACAACTCCTGGCGCGGCGGCTCCGCCAGTTGTGTCAGCGGGATCAGGGTTTCGGCGCCCGGCGCATCGGCATAGGCCTGCGCCGCCTGCAGCACCTGCTGCGGGTCGGGGCTGAGTTCCAGGCTCAGGTAGTCGAAGAAAGCGCCCATCTGCTCGGCGGGCAGCGCATCGATGCGATCGATGAGCTGGCGTGCAATGGCCATGCTGTTGGTGGCACCGCGTTCGGACAGCAGGCGCTTGCAGCCGGTGATCAGGCTGCGCAGCAGATGGTTGGCGCGCTGTCGTGCCGCGGCCTGGCGCAGTTCATCGAGCATGGGCATCGGTCAAGGGGCGTCTTGGTTCGGCCACATGGCCGAACCCAGGCGCTCATTATGTGGTTGTGCGATCAGGGCGCCGGCCGGACGCTGTACGATTTCCGGACAGGTTCACGATCGCAGGCTTACAGTCGCGTGCCACGACGCCGCCGCGATGCCATGACCGACACCTCCCCCATGACCCATCTGCCCGATGCGCAGATGCTCAAGCTGGCCGCGAAGAGCATGTTCGACATGTTCGCCAGCACGGCGATGGGCTCGATGCTGGTGGACCGACAGCACCGCATCGTCTGGATCAGCGAGAGCTACAAGCAGTTCCTGCCGGCGCTGGGTTTCGACAGCGCCGAAGACTTCGTCGGCAAACGCGTCGAGGAGGTGGTGCCGAACACGCTGATGAACCAGGTCATCGAGTCCGGCAAACCGATCCTGGTGGATCTGCTGACGAACCAGGCCGGCACCTTCCTGGTCAGCCGGCTGCCGCTGCGCAACGCCGCGGGCGAGGTCATCGGCGCCTTCGGCATGGTGCTGCTCGACCAGCCCGAGACGACGATGCAGCCGCTGATGACCAAGTTCGCGCGGCTGCAGAAGGAGTTGGATGCGGCACGCCAGCAACTCGCGGCGCAGCGCCGGCCCAAGCACAGCATCGCCAGTTTCATCGGCAACAGCGCCGCGGCGGTGGAGGTCAAACGCCAGGCGCGACGCGTGGCGCTGACCGACAGCAGCGTATTGCTGCTGGGCGAGACCGGCACCGGCAAGGAATTGCTGGCGCACGGCATCCATGCCGCCAGTGCGCGCGCCGGCAAGCCCTTCATCGGCGTGAACATCGCCGCGGTGCCCGAAACGCTGCTCGAGGCCGAATTCTTCGGCGTCGCGCCGGGGGCCTACACCGGTGCCGAGCGCAAGGGCCGCGACGGCAAGTTCAAGGCGGCCGACGGCGGCACCTTGCTGCTCGACGAGATAGGCGACATGCCGCTGGCACTGCAGAGCAAGCTGCTGCGCGTGCTGCAGGAGCAGGAGGTGGAGCCGCTGGGCAGCAACCGCGTGCAGCGCATCGACGTGCGCATCGTCGCCGCGACCAGTCGCGACCTGCCGGCGATGGTGGCCGCGGGCAGCTTCCGCGCCGACCTGTACTACCGGCTGAACGTGCTGCCGATCCGCCTGCCGCCGCTGCGCGAGCGACTGGAGGATCTGGAGGCTCTGGTCGAGGCGCTGGCCGAGGACATCGCGCGGCGCAGCGGCCTGCCGCACAAGGGCCTGAGCGCCGAGGCGCTGGACCTGCTGGCGATGCACGCCTGGCCGGGCAACATCCGCGAGCTTCGCAACGTGCTCGAACAGGCCACGCTGATGACCGACGACCCGGCGCTGGGCGTGGCTCATTTTGCGGGCCTGCTGGCGCGGCAAGCTGCGGCGCCGACGAACGCGCCGGCAAGCGCGCCGGCAATCACCGAAGCCACGGCAGGCTTCAAGCCGCTGCCGCAGGCCGTGGCCGAACTCGAAGCCGCATCGATCGCCCAGGCGCTGCGACGCACCGGTGGCAACAAGCTGGCCGCGGCGCGCCTGCTGGGCATCTCGCGCGCCACGCTGTACCAGAAGCTGCCGCAGCACAATAGCGACGCGCCCGCCGGCGCGGACTTCACCGCAATACCAGGAGACTGAATATGCAACGCATCGGATTCATCGGCGCCTCGGGAATGATGGGCCATGGCATGGCGAAGAACCTGCGTGCCAAGGGTTACCCGCTGGCGCTGACCGTGCACAAGAAGCGCGATCGCGTCGCCGACCTGCTGGGCGCAGGCGCCACTTTGGCGGCGACGCCCAAAGAGCTGGCGGCCGCCAGTGACATCGTCTTCCTGTGCGTCACCGGTACGCCGCAGGTCGAGGCCTCGGTGCTCGGTGACACGGGGCTGTTGAGCGGTGCCGCGCGCGGCATGATGATCGTCGACTGCTCGACCAGCGAACCCGATTCCACGGCGCGGCTGCGCGAGCAATGCGCCGCGGCTGGCGTGACCTACATCGACGCGCCGCTGGCGCGCACGCCGGTGGAAGCCGAAGCCGGCAAGCTGAACCTGATGGTCGGTGCCGAGGCGGCCGACTTCGCGAAGCTGGAACCCGTGCTGCGTGCCTTTGCCGAGAACATCTTCCATGTCGGCGGCCCGGGTGCCGGCCACACCATCAAGCTGCTGAACAATTTCATCGCGCAGGCGATATGCACCGCCACCGCAGAGGCTTTCGCCGTGGGCCAGCGTGCCGGCATCGACCCGAAGAAGCTGGTCGAGCTGGTCTCGGCCGGCATCGTCAACTCCGGCATCTTCCAGACCATGGCGAAGACCTTGGACGGCACCATGGACGCATTGAAGTTCGAGCTGAACAACGCGCGCAAGGATGTGCGCTACTACACCCACCTGGCCGAAAACCTGGGCGCACCCTCGGTCGTCGGCGAGGCGGTGCACCAGTCGCTGGTGCTGGCCTGCGCGCTCGGCCACGGCGCGAAGTTCGTGCCCTCGCTGGTCGAGGCGCAGGAGCAGCTCACCGGGGCGAAGCTGGTGCCGCGCTGAATCCGCCGCGCACACGCAGCGCCCGTGCGAACGCCGCCGTCGGCCGCTTGGCCGACACGCGGCGACTCATCGCCTGCAGCTCCGCGCGTCGGTGGGCGTGATCTGCGTCACCTTGCCGCCGTTGATCGCGAGGCGGGTGCAGCGGGCGCGGCGGGAGTCCCACCAATACTGCCAGTAGGAGCCGCCCTTGGAAGACTCGGTGTGCGTCAACGCATCGCCGCGCCGCAACAACTCGCGGTTGGCTTGATCGACCCTCAGGTTCATCAGGTCGTCGGTGCCATAGCCGGCACCGGGGCTGCCGCCCGTGTCCGGCTGCCGCCTGCACGACCCGGCGTCGGCGGCGATCACCTGCGTCACCCTGCCGCCGTTGACGGCCATACGCATGCACTGCCCGCTGGCCGCGTTCCACCAGAACTGCCAATAGGACGAACCCTTCGCCGCGACCTGGTGGCTCATGACGTAACCACGTCGCATCATCTCGCGGCCGGCCTGATCGACGTCACGGTTGACCAGGTCGTCCGTCGCATACCCGCCGCCGGGGCTGCCGCCAGCCGGTTTACGGCACAGGCGGGAATCGGCGGTGATCACCTGCGTCACCTGGTCGCCATCGACAGCCATGCTCACGCAGCGGGAGATGGCCGCGTTCCACCAGTACTGCCAATGCGACGTGCCCTCGGCCGCGACCTGATCGATCATCACGTAGCCACGCCGCGTCATCTCGCGGCTGGCATGGTCGGCGCGCTGGTACTCCAGGTCGTCGGTGGCGTGGCCCGATGCCGGATTGCCGCCAGATGGCCGCGTTTTGCAAGAGCCGGCATCGGTGTCGATCAATTGCGTCACCTGGCCGCCGTTGATCGCCAGACGCACGCATTGCGACCTGGCCGCGGTCCACCAGAACTCCCAGTACGACGAGCCCTTCGCCGTTTCGCGATGGCTCATCACGTAGCCGCGCCGCGACAGTTCGCCGCTGGCGTAGGCTTCGCTACGGTGATTCAGGTCGGCCAGGTTGCCCACCTGGCCCAAGGCCGCCAACGGCGATGCCCCGATGGCCAGGGTCAGCAGTGCGAGCAGCCAGCGCCGCGCCGCCACATGGAGCTGCTCGCCGCGCCGCGCCATGTCAATCAACAAGTCCATCCGGATCTCCTCTGAATCGCGTCGGCGTCAAGCGCCGCGATGCAAACCGGTTGCCTTATCTGCTTACACACCTCGCACCGCGTCTTCCAGCTCGCCGAACGCCGTCTCGACATAACCCGCCAGCAACGGCAGTTCGGGCAGGTCCTCGGTGGCGATCAGGCAGAAGAACAGGTTGCCGGCGTAGCTGAACAGCGTGATGTTCAGCAGGTTGCTCGGCGGCAGCGTGCTCACCGGCAGCATCTCTTCCATCGGTGCACCCTTCAGGTACAGCGGCTTCTTTGGCCCCGGCACGTTCGATACCAGCGTATTGCCCATCGGCGGCAGCACGTTGCTCAGTTGCAGCGTCTCGGCAATCTGCGCCACCAGGCTGGTGATGACGGTGTACGACTCGATCGCCGCCGGCACCACGCTGTCGATCATGGTTCGCACGTTGCGCAGCGAAAAGCCGATGTTGCGCAGCCGCACGTACGGGTCATCGGTGGGGCTGGACAGTGCCACCTGGATGATGCCGATCTTGTTGCCTGCGGCCTTGTCGCCTTCGCGGCGCAGATTCACCGGCATCTGGATCATGATCGGCTGGCGCAGTTGCACGCCCAGGTCCACCAGGTAGCGGTGCAGTGCACCGTCCAGGCAGGTCAGCGCGACATGGTTCAGCGTCGAGCGCGTGCGCTTGCGGATGTCGTCGATGCGCTTCATCGAGATCGTCGTGCTGGTGAACTGCCGCCCGGAGCTCACCTGGCCGGTCAGCGGTGTGCGCGCGGTGGATACAAAGGGCAGCGCGATCGCATTCTTCGTCAGCTTCATGCCCTCCAACGCCAGCATCGTGGCCAATCGGCCGACACCCAGGGCGCGCCGGCCACCGCCGGACATCTGCGTCCATGCCGATTGCAGCAGGTCGGCATTGCGCTTGTCGCGTCTGGCAGCGTAGGCGCTGCGCGAGATCGACCACAGCGGCCTGAGCTCGGCGTCGGCGGCGGAATCGCTCAGGCTCTGCGCCATCCATTGCGTCATCGTCACGCCGTCGGCATAGGCGTGGTGCATCTTGTGATACAGCGCAAAACGCCCGCCGGCGAGGCCGTCGATGACGTGCAATTCCCACAGCGGCCGGCTGCGATCGAGCATCGGCTCGTGCAGCTTGGCGATGAAGTCGAACAGCGCCTGGCGGTCGTCGTGCTCGCGCGGCAGTTCGTGGAAGAAGACATGCTTTGCCAGGTCCACCGACTTGGCGTCCCTCCATTGCGGCAGCGCAGTCAGCGAGAAGTGAATGACACGGTTGAAGGGCGGCTTGACGTCCTTGAAGCTCAGGAACTCCTTGAACAACTGCTTCGCGAACGAGGCCTTGGCCTTGGGCGGGCGCTTCAGGATCGACAGCCCGGCCACATGCTTGGGGCTGGCTTCGGTCTCGGCGATGAAGAAGCCCAGGTCGAGCAATGAAAGTTCGCGCATCGTTTTTCCCCTCGGGTTTCGATTTGTGTCGGCGGCATTTTGCGCCACGACACAAGCCGCTCATGGCCAATCGGCTAGAGTGCCCCGAGCACCGACCGAAGGTCGGCCGGGCGCACACAAGGAGACCTCGACATGCGACGCAACTTCCTGATGGTTTGCCTTTCCATGCTGCTCACGCTGCCGGCCCTGGCAGCCGAGGTGGGCGGCGTCAAGCTCGACGACAAAGTCAGCTTGAGCGGCAAGGAGCTGGTGCTCAATGGCGCCGGCATCCGCAGCAAGTTCGTCTTCAAGGTCTATGTCGCCAGCCTGTACTTGCCGGCCAAGGTGGGTGACTTGGCGGGCGTACTGGCCGCGAATCCGCGCCGCGTGCAGTTGAACCTGCTGCGCGACCTGCCGGCCGACGATCTGGCCGGCGCGCTGGTCGACGGCATCAAGGAAACCAGCACGTCTGAACAGGCTGCAGCGGTGAAACCCCAGACCGACCAGCTGCTGTCGATCATGAAGTCCGTCGGCCAGGCCAAGACCGGGGACATCGTGACAATGGACTTCGTCGGCGCTGAAACCCTGGTCGCATTCAACGGGCAAACCAAGGGCAAGATTGCCGGTGAGCCGCTGAACGCCGCGCTGATGCGCATCTGGCTGGCCGACAAGCCGGTGCAGGCCGACCTGCGCAAGGCCATGCTGGGCGGCTGACGCACGCGCCGGAGTGTCTGCAAATCAAACAACACCAGACGCTCGATTTGCCTGATAACTGGACAAATTGCGGCGCTTGGGTCTGGTGTTGTCCCGGTCGCAGGCGTTACTCACCGGTTCTGGCGCCGGATGGGCGCGTGTTTTCCGGGTTTGCACTGATGTAGTGCCGCCTGGCATGCGCGTTGCGTATTCGGGCTCAGCTTGCGGCCCGAAGAGCCGCGATTCCGCAGCCTGAAGGAGACACCACCGTGACCCGCCCCCCCCTGCCTTGGCTCACCGCCGCATCCATCGCCTCCGCCTTGATGGCGCTGCCAATGACCAGTGCGCTGGCGC
>JAHECC010000074.1 GCA_024641965.1 Rubrivivax sp. | reverse complement strand
TGCGCCGACTTGCCTGGCGCCATCTTCGGCGCGCCGCGTCGGCAGGTCGATTACCCGGGAGGTCAAAGCCACGCCATGCTGCTCATCACCAACGCGACGCTCGTCGATGGCAGCGCACAGCGCCTGCTCATCGATGACGGCCGCTTCAAGGCCATCGCACCCGACCTGCCCACGCCGGACGGCTGCGAAGTCATCGACGCCGGCGGCTGGCTGCTGAGCCCGCCCTTCGTCGATGCGCACTTCCACATGGACGCCACGCTCAGCCTGGGGCTGCCGCGGTTGAACCGGTCGGGCACGCTGCTCGAAGGCATCGCGCTGTGGGGTGAGCTGAAGCCCACGCTGACGCAGGACGCGCTGGTCGAGCGTGCGCTGCGTTATTGCGACTGGGCCGTGGCGAAGGGCCTGCTGGCCATCCGCTCGCATGTCGACGTATGCGACGAGCGGCTGCTTGCGGTCGAGGCGCTGCTGCACGTGCGCGAGCAGGTCAAGCCGTACCTGGACCTGCAGCTGGTGGCCTTCCCGCAGGACGGGCTGCTGCGCGCGCCGGGTGCGCTGGCCAACCTGAAGCGCGCACTCGACATGGGCGTGGACGTGGTCGGCGGCATCCCGCATTTCGAGCGCAGCATGGCCGACGGTGCCGAGAGCGTGAAGATCCTGTGCGAGCTGGCCGCCGAACGCGGCCTGCGCGTGGACATGCACTGCGACGAAAGCGACGACCCGCTGTCGCGCCACGTCGAGACGCTGGCGTTTCACACGCAGCGCCTCGGGCTGCAGGGGCGCGTCACCGGCTCGCACCTGACCTCGATGCATTCGATGGACAACTACTACGTGTCCAAGCTGCTGCCGCTGATGGCCGAGGCGCAGCTGCACGCGGTGGCCAACCCGCTGATCAACATCACGCTGCAGGGCCGCCACGACAGCTACCCGAAGCGCCGTGGTTTGACGCGCGTGCCCGAGCTGCTGGCCGCCGGCATCAACGTCGGCTTCGGCCATGACTGCGTCATGGACCCGTGGTACCCGCTGGGCTCGGCCGACATGCTCGAGGTGGCGGCGATGGGCCTGCATGTGGCACAGATGACCTCGCTGAAGGGGATGCGCGATTGTTTCGATGCGGTGACGGTGAACAACGCGCGCGTGCTCGGCCTGGCCGACTACGGCATCGCGGTCGGGAACCCGGCGCACTGCGTGCTGTTGCAGGCACGCTCGCCGATCGAGGCCCTGCGCCTGCGCGCGCACCGCCTGTGGGTCATGCGAGGCGGCCACCTGATCGCCCGCTCGCCGGTCGTTTCGACGCAACTGAGCCTGCCTTCCGGTGCGCGCCGGGTCGACTGGCTTGCCTGAAGTTCACGCTGCGCGGCGGGGGCTCCACCACCCCCTCGGTTGCGGGACAAGGCCGGCGGCCTGCTTCGTTAGAATCGGCCGCCACCGGGACTGACCTAGCCAAATGAAACTCATCGGATCACTCACCAGTCCCTACGTGCGCAAGGTGCGCATCGTCATGGCCGAGAAGAAGCTTGATTGCCAGCTCACGCTCGAAGATCCATGGAACGCCGACGAGGTGCGCAAGGCCAACCCGCTGGGCAAGGTGCCCTGCCTGTTGATGGACGGCGGCGAGGCTGTTTTCGATTCGCGCGTCATCGTCGAGTACCTGGACACCTTGTCGCCTGTGGGCAAGCTCATTCCACCGGCCGGTCGCGAGCGCATCGAGGTGCGCACCTGGGAGGCGCTGGCCGATGGCGCGCTCGATGCCAGCATCCTCGCGCGCCTCGAGCAGACCTGGGGCGGGCGCACCGCCGCACAGCGCTCGCCCGTCTGGGTCGAGCGGCAGTTGAGTCGGGTGCACAGCGCGCTGGCGGCGATGAACAAGGGCGTCGGCGACAAGCCCTGGTGCATGGGCATCTCGTTCACGCTGGCCGACGTGGCGGTGGGCTGCGCGCTGGGCTACCTTGACTTTCGCTTCCCGGCCATCGACTGGCGCAGCGAGCACGCCCATCTGGCGCGGCTGCACGAGAAGCTGGCCAAGCGCCAGAGTTTCATCGACACCCAGCCGCCCGTGGCCTGAATTCCCGGGTCAGGCGAGCAGGCCCCAGTTGGAGGCCGCTGCGTCGTCGACCACGCCATCGGTGGGGCACTGCGGTGCGAAACTCTCGGCGCTGGCCATCGGCCAGTACAGGCGGAACACGTTGTGCGGCCACTCGCCCTGGCCCTTGATGGCGGGCAGCAGGGCGCCGGGCTGCAGGTAGGGCAGCACGTTGGCCAGCAGGCGCACCTCGTGGTCGGCAGCGCGGCGCACGATGTGATACGCGCTGATCTCGTTGGGGTGTGTCAGCCCGGCGGCCTGCACCAGTTCCTTCAAGGCCTTCAGCGTGTTCTCGTGAAAGCGATACACACGCTCGGCCTTGTCTTGCACGTCCAGCGCCTTCTGGCGATGCAGATCCTGCGTGGCCACCCCCGTCGGGCAGGCACCGGTGTGGCAGCTCTGCGATTGCAGGCAGCCCAGAGCGAACATGAAACCGCGCGCCGCGTTGCACCAATCCGCGCCGAGCGCCATGACGCGTGCGATGTCGAAGGCGCTGACCACCTTGCCGGCACAACCGATCTTGATGCGTTCGCGCAGGCCCAAGCCCTGCAGCGTGTTGTGCACCAGCAGCAGCCCTTCCTGCAGCGGCGCGCCGACATGGTCGCTGAACTCCAGCGGCGCCGCGCCGGTGCCGCCTTCGCCGCCGTCGACGACGATGAAGTCGGGCACGATGTCGGTTTCCAGCATCGCCTTGCAGATCGCGAACCATTCCCAGGGGTGGCCGATGCACAGCTTGAAGCCGGTGGGCTTGCCGCCCGACAGCGTGCGCAACTGCTCGATGAAATGCAGCATCTCGCGCGGCGTCTCGAAGGCCGGATGACGTGCCGGGCTGATGCAGTCCACGCCCTGTGGCACGTCGCGCGCGCTGGCGATCTCGATCGTCACCTTGGCGCCCGGCAGCATGCCGCCGTGACCCGGCTTGGCGCCCTGGCTCAACTTCAGCTCGATCATCTTCACCTGTGGCGAGCGCGCGGTGGCGGCAAAGCGGTCCGGGTTGAAGCTGCCGTCGTGGTTGCGGCAGCCGAAGTAGCCCGAACCGATCTCCCAGATCAGGTCGCCGCCATGCACGCGGTGGTACTCGCTGACCGAGCCCTCGCCAGTATCGTGCGCGAAGTTACCTCGTGCCGCACCGCCATTCAGCGCCAGGATGGCGTTGGCGCTGAGCGAGCCGAAACTCATCGCCGAGATGTTGAACACGCTGGCCGAGTAGGGCTGGTCGCGCCTGGCGCCGATGGTCACGCGAAAGTCGTGCGTCGCCAGCGCCGTCGGCACCATCGAATGGTTGATCCATTCGTAGCCATGGGCGTGCACGTCCAGTTGCGTGCCGAAGGGGCGCTTGTCGGTATCGACCTTGGCGCGCTGGTAGACCAGCGAGCGCTGCTGGCGCGAGAAGGGCGCGGCCTCGTGGTCGGGCTCGATGAAGTACTGGCGGATCTCGGGCCGGATGTACTCGAAGAGATAGCGCAGGTGCCCGATGACCGGGTAGTTGCGCAGCACCGCGTGCCGCGACTGCCGCGTGTCGCGCAGTCCCAGCAAGCTCAGGCCGCCAAACAGCAGCACCAGCAGCCCCGAGGTGTCGAAGGCCACCCAGGCAAAAGCCGAGAGCAGCAGAGCGAAGATGCAGAGCAACCAAGCCAGATAGCGCAGCGGCAACGCATGATCAAGCCGATCCAGCCAGTCGCTCATGGCGCACTCCTACTGTTTTCGCGCCGTCGGCGTGGTCGACAGCGCATCGAGGAAAGGGAAGCGCCAGTGTGCGTTGGATTCGCGGCCGAGGATGCGGTCGCGGCAGCCGGGAAGGCTCAGGTCGAGGGTCTCGGTCGGGATCGCCATCTGTGCGCGTATCGAGTAGAACACCCTAACACGCGGCGCCACCAGCGAGCCCCGGCTCTGCTCGATGACCACAGCCAGTCGCTGCGACTGCAGCCGCACCATCGAGCCCACCGGATAGATGCCCACGCAGTCGACGAAGGCACGAAACACCGTCGCGTCGAACTTGCCCAGGCGAACCCATTCGGACATCTTGCTGATCGAATCCGCCGGGCCCCAGGCGTCCTTGTAGGGACGGTTCGAAGTGATGGCGTCGTACACGTCGCACACCGCGGCCATGCGTGCGTGCAACGTGAAGTCATTGCCGCTGAGCCCGTCCGGATAGCCGTTGCCATCGGGCCGCTCGTGGTGATGCAGACACACGTCCAGGGCCGTCTCGCCGGGCATGCCGAAGGCCAGCAGCATCTCCTGGCCTTGCCGCGTGTGCTGCTTGATCTGTTCTAACTCGGCCGGGCTGAGCTTGCCCGGCTTGTTCAGCAGTGCCAACGGCACCTTGGCCTTGCCCACGTCGTGCAGCAGGCCGGCCAGGCCGGCCTCGCGCACTTGGGCATCGTCGAAACCCAGTTGATGCGCCAGCGCAACCATCAGGGTGCACACCGACACCGAATGCATGAAGGCGTATTCGTCGTGCGATTTCAACCGCACCATGCCGAGCATCGCGCTGGCGTTGCGCTGCATCGACAAGGCGATCTGGTCCACCACCGGCACGCAAGGCTCGACCTGCAGCACGCGGCCCAGGCGTGCTTCGTTGAACAGCGCCACCACGCTGCCGCGCGCCAGGGCGCAGACCTGGGCCGCACGCGCGGACTCCTGCTCCAGGCTGGTCGTCTGCGGGCTCGACACCACGATCGCCGCATCCTCTGCCTGCAGCGGCATCGCCGGCGACGCCGCCGGCGCGGCCACATCGGCGCCCTTGGAAACGTCGATCAGGCACTCGGCCACGCCGCTGGCGCGCAGCCGGGCCAGGTCGGCCGGGTCGCGCAGCAGGAACTGTGTGCTCCAGAAGGGATGCTCCCGACAGGCACTGCACACGGAGTGCAGGTGCATGCCCAGGCGCAGCTCGCCAACGCCGATCTTCTTCAGCATGCCGGTGCCGACGAGGATCAGAAGCCGTGGTTCGCGAGCAGTTCGTCGACCTCGCGCTGGCTGTGCGCAAGTTCGGACAGTGCCTGCGCATTCGCTTGCGCCGAGCACTCGGCACCCAGCGTCGCCGTGTCGCCCAGCAACTGCAGCAATCCGCCTTCGAGCTCGGTCATCAGCGCCACCACCTTGCGCAGCATCTGCCCGCCCAGGTCATGGAAATCCTGCGCCACCATGATGTCGGTGAGCTGCGCATCGATGCGTGCGGCAGCGGATTCCATCTCGGCTGCCAGCGCCACGACACGACGCGCTTCGGCCGGCTCGTGCATCAGGCGCTGTGCCGCGGCGGCGATGCGCGAGCGCTCCAGTTTCGCCCGTTCCACCGCGTTGAGCACCTTGTCGGCGGCGGCGCCGGCCTGGTCCACGACCAGGCCCAGCCTGCCACGTGCGTCGGGCAGGCCCCTCGCCGTGTGCTGCAGCCGCGGCATGGCGTCGATCTGCCCCAGCGCATGCTGCAGGCGGCGGGTGATCAGGTCCAGTTGCTGGAACAGTTCGGCCGCGCCGGCCGCCGGCGTGTCGGGCAGGCCCGGCAGATCCATCACCGGCACGGGCATTATTTGCGTCATGCCGGCACCCCGATCTTCTGCAGGATGCGCTGCACCTTCTCTTCCAGCGTGGCCTTGCTGAATGGCTTGACGATGTAGCCGGCGGCACCGCCTTGCGCGGCGCGCACGATGTCTTCCTTGCGCGCCTCGGCCGTGACCATCAGCACCGGCAGATGGGCCAGCGCGGCATCGTCCTTGATCGCCTTGAGCAGTTCGAAGCCGTCCATGTTCGGCATGTTGATGTCCGATACGACGAAGTCGAAGCGCTGCGCCCTGAGCATTTTCAGCGCCTCGGCGCCGTCCTCAGCCTCGGCAAGCTGGTTGCAACCCATCTCTTTCAGCAGGCCGCGCACGATGCGCCGCATCGTCGCGAAGTCGTCGACGATCAGGAACTTCATCTGTGTCGGGTCGCTCACGGGGCTCCTTCGGGTCTTGGCACTCTTCGACATATCGGTCGCAGCGTCGCGAAATTGAGCGCCGGCGCGCACTGGGCAGGAATAACCCCGCAGATCGGAGCATTGGCCCGTGGTGCCCCACCGGATACTGCGCGGTACGTTCTCCGCCATGACCCGTCCATTGCAGACCCCGGCCCATGCACGACGCGTCCGATGACAATACGGCCGCCGGCATGGAGCTGACGCAGTTTCATGCGCTGTTCTTCGACGAGGCCGGCGAGAACCTCGAGCGCCTGGAAAGGCTGCTGCTCGATCTGGACCTGGGCGCACCCGACAAAGAGGCGCTGAACGCGATCTTTCGTTGCGCGCACTCGGTCAAGGGTGGCGCGGCCACCTTCGGCTTCGCCGACGTGGCCGAGCTGACGCACCAGGTGGAAACGCTGCTCGACCGGCTGCGCCGCGGCGAAATGACGCCGAGCATGGAAATGGTGGACGCCCTGCTGCAGGCCGGCGATACGCTGAAAGCCCAGCTGGCCCACCACCAGTCGGGCGCTGGCGATGCCCACGACGCAACGGCATTGCTCGCAGCACTGCACGGCCTGGTCGGGCCGGGCACCGGGCCCACCACAGCGCCAACGGCCACGCCTGTACCGGTCGAGCGCAGGTTGCAGCTGCGCCTCGGGCCGATCGACGACGCGCAGTGCGTGGCCGAGGTGGTGGCGTTGTTCACCGACATTCCCGATCTGGGCCGGATCCAGGCCGACGCAAGCATGGCGGCCACGCCGGGCCTGCACCACTTCATCGTGCACACGCGCAGCAGCGACGCCGAGCTGAACGACCTGTTCGCCTTTCACGTCAGCGCCTCGCAGGTGCGGCTGGTGCCTGCTACGCCAATGGCGCCCACGCCGCGGCAGGCCGCACCGGCGGCGGCCGCCGCCGTCGCCGAAACGCCGAGCCTGCGCGTGCCGCTGGACAAGGTGGACCAGTTGATCAACCTGGTGGGCGAACTGGTCATCACCCAGGCCATGCTGGCGCAGCGCTGTGCCGCGCTGGAGCCGCCCGCACAACGGCAATTGGCCGCCGGCTTTGCCGACCTGCAGCGCCACACGCGCAACCTGCAGGAATCGGTGATGTCGATCCGCATGATTCCGGTGTCGGTGGTGTTCAGCCGCTTCCCGCGCCTGCTGCGCGAGCTGGGCCGCCAGCTGGGCAAGAAAGCCGAGCTGGTGACGCTGGGCGAGGCCACCGAACTGGACAAGGGCCTGATCGAGAAGATCACCGATCCGCTGACGCACCTGGTGCGCAACAGCCTCGACCATGGCATCGAGCCGCCGGCCGAGCGCGTCGCCGCGGGCAAGCGCGAGACGGGCACGATCACGCTTGCCGCCATGCACCAGGGTGGCTCGATCGTCATCGAGGTGCGTGACGATGGCCGCGGCCTGTCACGCGAGCGCTTGCTTCGCAAGGCGCGCGAGCGCGGCCTGGCCGCGCCGGACACACTGGGCGACGACGCGGTTTGGGCGCTGATCCTCGCGCCGGGCTTTTCCACGGCCGAGCAGGTGACCGAGGTCTCCGGCCGCGGCGTCGGGCTCGATGTGGTGCAGCGCAACATCGCGAGCCTGGGCGGCGCGGTGGAGATCGAATCGTTGCCCGGCCAGGGCATGACCATCCGCGTGCGCCTGCCGCTGACGCTGGCCATCATGGACAGCATGTCGGTGCGCGTGGCCGACGAGTGCTATGTGCTGCCCTTGTCGGCGGTGGTCGAGTCGATGCCGCTCGCCGCGGCCCGGCTGCATGGCCTGGGTGGCCCGGACGGGGAGAGGCAACTGCTGCGCCACCGCGAGCTGCTGCTGCCGGTGCTCGACCTGGCGCAGCTGTTCAACGTGCCGCGTGCTGGGCATGGCCCGGACGCGGCTTCGATCCTGGTCGTCGTCGAGGCCGACGGCGCGCGCATCGCCTTGCGCGTCGACGAACTGCTGGGTCAACAACAGGTGGTGGTGAAGAACCTGGAGGCCAACTTCACGCGCGTGCACAACATCAGCGGCGCCACGCTGATGGGCGACGGCCGCGTGGCGCTGATCATCGACGTTGCCGCGCTGGTGCGGCGTTCGCGCAGCTGACAGACATCAAGATTCGCGCCGCGGTGCCGATATCCGCGTCGAGGGGCGTGCCGGGGCCGTGGGCCAGCGCCCAGCTTGCCGATCCGAGGAAGGACCCCCGCATGCAGCCCAACGCAGCCCTACCCGCCGCCATCGGTCCCGAGCCGGGCCTGGCGCCGCCGCGCGAGGTGCTGGCCTTCAAGCTCGGCGCCGAGGAGTACGGCATCGACATCCTGCGCGTGCAGGAGATCCGTTCCTACGAACGGCCCACGCGCATCGCGCATGCGCCGGCGCACATCAAGGGCGTGATCAACCTGCGCGGCGTGATCGTGCCGATCATCGACCTGCGGCTGAAGTTCCGCCTCGAGCAGGCCGCCTACGACGCATTCACCGTGATCATCGTGCTCAACATCGGGCACCGCATCGTGGGCCTGGTGGTGGATGCGGTGAACGACGTGGTGGCGCTCGGTGCCGCGCAACTGCAGTCGGTGCCGGAGCTGAACGCCGGGGTCGGCAGCGAGCACCTGCTGGCCATCGGCACGCTCGACGAGCGGCTGCTGCTGCTGCTGGACATCGACAAACTGCTGTCGGGCGCCGACCTGGGCCCTGCCGAGTCCACGCTGCAATGAACACGCCGCGATGCAGGGTGGCGGGGTGCGGCCGGTGAGCCGGCTGCGCCTGTCGACGCAGGCGATGCTGCTGGCCGGCGTTTTCGCCGCGGTGCTGCTGCTGCTCGGCGGACTGGGCCTGCACAGCGCCGGGGAAGCTCTGCAGGCGTTGCCGCAGGGCGAAGCGGCAGCTGACGCGACGGCCGCCCTGCGCCGGTTCCGCGGTGTCTCGACGGCCGCCATCGCGGTGGGTCTGCTCTTTGCGGCGCTGGGCGGTGCCGCGCTGCGGCGCTCGCTGTTGCGTCGCCTGGGCGGCGAGCCCGAGGTGGCGGCGGCGCGGGTACAAGACCTGGCTTCGCTCGATTTGAGCGCACCCGCGACAGCGCACGAGGACGAGGATCACAGCCTGATGGCCGCGCTCGGCCGGCTGCAGGCCACGCTGGCCGGTGCCGTGCAGCAGGCGCGGAAGCAAGCCGAAGGCCTGGGCGCGGCGTCGTGCTGCATCGCGCAGGACAACGCCCTGCTGGCGCAGCACGGCGAAACGCAGGCCGCGCTGCTGCAGGGCAGCGCGACGTCGATGTCACGGCTCGGCGACGCGGTGCAACAGGCCGGTGAGCATACGCGGGCTGCCGAACAGTTGACGCAGGATGCCGGCCGCATCGCCCAGCGCGGCGGCGAGGTGGTGGGCCAGGTGGTGGACACGATGAAGGGCATCAACCAGGCCTCGCAGCAGATCGCCGACATCGTCGGCGTCATCGACGGCATCGCCTTCCAGACCAACCTGCTGGCACTGAACGCCGCGGTGGAAGCGGCACGCGCTGGCGAGCAGGGCCGTGGCTTTGCCGTGGTGGCCGCCGAGGTGCGCGGCCTGGCGCAGCGTAGCGCCGAGGCGGCGCGCGAGATCAAGGCCTTGATCGGTGCCAGCGTCGAGCGCGTCGCGATGGGCACGGCGCTGGTCGACCAGGCCGGCGCGACGATGACCGAGGTGGTCAGCGCGATCCAGCGCGTGACCGACATCATGGGTCAGATCCACGCCGCTGCCGCCGAGCAGCGCAGCGGCGTGTCGCATGTCGGCGAGGTGCTGCGCCAGATGGATCAGGCCACACAACGTGGCATCACGCTGGCGCAGCAAGGCAACATTGCGGCGGGGCAACTCCAGCAGCAGGCCGGCCAACTGCTGCAATCGCTGGCGAAGTTTCGTTTGGTCGACGAAGTGCGCATCACGCCTGCCGAGACCGGGCAGGTCGAGCGGCGCGGCCCGCACCGAGCCAGCAATGTCAGCCGGCCCGACTTCAATGCCCGAGCGCGGCCCCTGGCACGCACCGGCACGCACCGGCACGAAGCGCCGTGACGCGCCGGCTCAATCAGGGGCAGGCCGCCACCACCTGTGCCACCGCCGCGGTGAGCTTCTTGCCGTAGGGCACGTGCAGGAACTCGTTCGGGCCGTGGGCGTTGCTCTTCGGCCCGAGCACGCCGCAGACCATCATCTGCGCCTTCGGGAAACCGGCTTGCAACATGCTCATCAGCGGGATCGTTCCGCCCTGGCCGATGTATCCCAGGGGCACGCCGAAATGCGTGTTTGACGCGGCATTCAGCTCGCGCTCCAGCCACGGCGCCAGCGACGGCGCGTTCCAGCCGTTGGCACCCAACGCACCGGCGCGACCGTCCGGGTGGAAGCTGACCTTGGCGTTGTACGGCGCGTTGTCCTCGAGCAGCGTCTTCAGCCGCACCGAGGCCGCGTGCCCGTCGATCAGCGGTGGCAGGCGCAGGCTGAGCTTGAAGGCAGTGTAGGGCCGCAGCACGTTGCCGGCGTTGCCCAGCGGCGGGAAACCATCGACGCCGGTCACGCTGAGCGTGGGCCGCCAGGTACGGTTCAGCAGCACCTGCACCGGATCGGTGGTGGTGGGCAGCACCGCGCCGCCGTCGGCGCCGCAGGCCCACGGAAAGCGCCTGTAGACCTCGTCCTTCAGGATCGCCGCGGTGGCCTGCGCCTGTTCGATTCGCTGCGCCGGAATGTCGCAATGGAAGCTTTGCGGCAGCAGTTCGCCGGTGGCGGAATCCTCCAGCCGGTCGAGCAGGTGGCGCAGCACGCGAAAGCTCGACGGCACCAGGCCACTGGCGTCGCCGGAATGGATGCCTTCGCTCAGCACCTCCACCTTCAGCACGCCGCTGACCATGCCGCGCAGGCTGGTCGTCAGCCACAGCTGCTCGTAGCTGCCGGCCCCGCTGTCCAGGCACACCACCAGGCCGACCTGGCCGAGCCGCTCGCGCAGCAGCTCCAGGTAGGCCGGCAGATCGGACGAACCGCTTTCCTCGCAGCTTTCGATGATGCCGACGCAGCGCGGCCGCGCGATGCCCTTCGCGTCGAGCGCCTCGATCGCGGTGATCGCCGCATACACCGCATAGCCGTCGTCGGCGCCGCCGCGGCCATAGAGCTTGCCGTTTTCGTACTTCGGTGTCCACGGCCCCAGGTCGTGGCGCCAGCCGCTGAACTCGGGCTGCTTGTCCAGGTGGCCGTAGAACACCACCGTCTCCCGGCTGTCGGCACGGGTCGCGGGCACATCGAAGAAGATCAGCGGCGTGCGGCCTTCGAGCCGGATGAGGTCGAGCTTCAGGCCGCGAACCTTGCGCCCTTCGACCCAGGCTGCGGCATCGCGCACCACGCGGTCGATGTGGCCGTTGGCGGCCCAGTCGGCATCGAACATCGGGCTCTTCGCGGGGATGGCGATGTAGTCGGTCAGCGCCGGCACGATCTGCTCGTCCCAGCTGCGCTCTGCATGGGCGGCCAGCGCCGTGGCTTCGTCGGGTTGCAGCGGCAGCTTGGGGTCGCGGGCGTTCATGTCGGTCTCCTTGGCGGGTGATGCGGCAGCGTCATTCGGGTGCGCGCGCGGCGGCCGCCGCATCCAGAGAGCCCTCGCCGCGTGCGATGCCGGCATCGAGCATCGCCGCCACGCCGGGCATCACGAACAGCTCGACACCGCCGCGCTGCGCCTGCTCGATCATCAGTCGCACGTCCTTGCGCGCCATCGACATCTCGAAGGACGGTTGATCGAACTTGCCGGCTTCGATGCGCGCCGCGCGCGCCGGCAGCATCTGCCCGGGGTTGAATTGCTGGAACAGCGAAAACGCGTCCTGCGTGCTGATGCCCACCGCATGCGCCAGCCGGTTCACGTCGCCGAGCACGCCCATGATGCCGATCAGCGTCATGTTGCCGAAGAGCTTGAAAGCCGCCGCGCGCTCGGGCTCCTCGCCCAGGTAGATGACCTTGCCGGTCATCGGCTGCAGCATCGGCAGCAGCGCGTCGTGTCGGGACTTGGCCCCCGACACCAGCATCAACCCGGTGCCCTCGGCGGCGTTGGCCGGAGCCATGAACACCGGTGCGTGTACGTAGGTGTTGCCCCGCGCATCCCAGCGTGCCGCGCGTTCGGCGGTGGGCGTGACGGCGGTGGTGGTGTGGTCGACGATCCAGGTGTCGGCCGGGATCGCGCCGGCCAGCGGCTCCAGCACCTCGTCCACCGAGGCATCGTCCGCCAGCGACAGATGCAGCCGCTCCACGCCGGCCAGCGCTGCCGCGGGGTCGGCAAAGGCATGCGCACCCTCGGCTTCCAGCGCCTTGGCCTTGGCTGGGCTGCGGTTCCAGACATTCACGTCATGACCATTGACGATCAGCCGGCGCACGAAGCCGCTGCCCATCAGGCCGGTACCGAAAAAAGCGATCTTCATGCTGCGATTCCTCGTTGAGTCCATCGCGACGATAACGCCGTCGCGCCGCGCGCGTCAGGCGTCCGCGTCTACACCCAGCCGCGCCAGCCATTCGCCGAGCCGATCGAAGACCTGCGCCTGCTCGGGTTCGTTGAAGACCTCGTGGAACAGCGCCCGGAACTCGTGCGTGTCCAGTCGGGCCTGCGGTACCGCGGCGGCAAAGCCGGCGCTGCCGCCGGGGGCCACGCAGCGGTCGCTGCCGGCATACAGCAGCAGCGTCGGCAGGGTCCACAGCGGCGCACGCTCGCGCACCACCCGGGCGCTGTCGACGATGAAGCGCGCCAGCCGTGGCGCGACGCGGTCGTGCACCAGCGGGTCGGCCACATAGCGTTGCACCACCGCGGCATCGCGCGAGATCCATTCCGGCTTCAGGCCGTTGTTCACGGCCAGGTTCGGTGCCAGTCGCCCGAGCAGCGCGAGCAGCAGTTTCTGGCCGGCGTTCATGCCCGGGTCCAGCGCAGGCGAGGACAGCACCAGCGCATCCACCGGCCGGTACCAAGGTTCGACCGCGCCGATGCCGCCGGCGACGAAGCGCGCCGCGACCAGCCCGCCCAGGCTGTGGCCGAGCAGCACCAGCGGACCGGGCCGGGCCGCGCGCAGCGTGTCAATCACCAGCGACAGGTCCTGCAGCAGATCGTCGACACCGTTCAGGCAGCCGCGCGCGCCCTCGCTTTGACCGTGGCCGCGCTGGTCATAGCCCACTGCATTCCAGCCCCAGCCGTTCAGGTGCGCCGCCACATGCGCATAACGCCCGATGTGCTCGCCCAGGCCGTGCACGATCAGCACCGTGCCGCTCTCCGGTTCGGCCGCGGGCCAGGCCCGCAGCTGTAGCTTCAAGCCATCGACAGTGACCAAGGTCGACGGCAAGGCGCGGGGCTCGCCGGCTCGCGACAGGGTGTCCATGCGCCGCAGTGTAGGCCGCGGGCGGCGTGCGGGCCAAATTCTCAGTGCATGGGGGCGGACCAGCCGCCACCCAGCGCCTTGTACAGGTTGACCTGGTTCTGCACCAGCGAGGCCTGCGCGATGACCACCAGTTGCTGCGACTGGAACAGCGCGCGCTGCGCATCGAGCACGTCGAGGTAGCTCGACGCGCCGTTGCGATAGCGCAGGTCGGCCAGCTCGAAGCGCCTCGACTCCGCCTGGGACTGCGCGCGCAGCGCACGCAGTTGCTCGCCCAGCGTGGCGCGTCCGGCCAGCGCATCGGCGACCTCGCGGAACGCGGTCTGGATCGAACGTTCATACAGCGCCACCGCGATGTCGCGGTTCACCTGGCTCACCTCCAGATTGGCCTGGTTCGCCCCGGCATCGAAGATCGGCAGCGTGATGCGCGGCGCGAACTGCCAGGCGCGGTTCGAGAACAGCCCGCTCAGGTCGTCGCTGGCCAGACCGGCGCTGCCGGTGAGCGTGATGCGCGGGTAGAAGGCGGCACGCGCCGCACCGATGTTGGCATTCGCCGCCTTCAGCTGCCGCTCGGCACGCTGGATATCGGGCCGTCGCTCCAGCAGCTCCGAAGGCAGGCCGGCCGGGATATCGGACAGCAGCCCCTGCTGCTCCAGCGGCAGCCCCGCCGGCAGCGCCGTGCCTGGCGCCTGACCGAGCAGCAGCACCAGCGCGTTGAAGTTCTGCGCGCGCTGGCGCTGCAGCAGCGCCAGCGCGGCGCGCGCGCCTTCGACCAGCGTCACCGCCTGCGCGAAGTCGTAGGCCGATGAAGCGCCGTTGTCGTGGCGCAGTTTCTGCAGCCGGTAGCTGGTCTCGCGTGTGGTCAGCGTCTTGCGCGTGACCTCGAGCTGCTCGTCGTCGGCGAGCAGCGTGTAGTACAGGTTGGCGACGCTGCCGATCAGGCTGATCTGCACTGCCTTGCGCGCCTCCTCGGTGGCGAAGAACTGCTCCAGCGCGACGTCGCTCAGGCTGCGCACGCGGCCGAACAGGTCGAGCTCGTAGCCGGTGATGTTCAGGCCCGCGGTGTAGAAGGTGCTGGTGCCACCGCCGGAGCTGTTCGGCTCGGCCAGGCCGGTGGCGCCGAGCGTGACGGTAGGCAGCTCGAAGGAACGCTGGATCTGGTACTGCGCACGCGCCTGCTCGATGTTGAGCGCGGCCACACGCAGGTCGCGGTTGTGGCGCAGCGCGATCTGGATCAGCGCCTTCAGACGCGCATCGGCAAAGAACTGTTGCCAGTGAAGCTCGGCCGCCGGCACGATGGCTGGCGTGCCCGGTGCCGGCTCGTCAGGGAAGGTGCTCGGCACCGGCGCGCTCGGCCGCTCGTAGGGCGGCGCCATCGAGGTGCAGCCGGCGAGCAGCAGCGCCATCAGCGCGGCCGGGAACCGGCCCGGGATGCCTTGACTCACGCCTTGCCCTCGCCCGGGGCGGCATCGGACTCGTGCGCGTACATGCGCCGCTGGCGCTCGCTGCCCTTGAACAGGCGGCGCACGACGACGAAGAAGACCGGCACGAACAGCACCGCCAGCAGCGTGGCGCTGAGCATGCCGCCGACCACGCCACTGCCGATGGCGTTCTGCGCAGCCGAGCCGGCGCCGGAGGCCAGCAGCAGCGGCAGCACGCCGAAGATGAAGGCCATCGAGGTCATGACGATTGGCCGGAAGCGCAGGTGCGCGGCTTCCAGCACCGCCGCCACCAGGTCCTTGCCGCGTGCATGCGCGTCCTTGGCGAACTCGATGATCAGCACCGCGTTTTTCGCCGACAGGCCGATGATCGTGATCAGCCCGACCTTGAAGTAGACGTCGTTGGCGATGCCTGCGGTGAGCGCGCCCAGCACCACGCCGAGCACGCCGAGTGGCACCGCCAGCAGCACCGACAGCGGGATCGACCAGCTCTCGTACAGCGCCGCCAGGCACAGGAACACCGACAGCAGCGAGAAGCCGAAGAGGATGAAGGCGGTGGCGCCGGAGAGTTTTTCCTCGCGCGACTGGCCGGTCCACTCGAAGGCAAAACCGGCCGGCAACTGGCCGGCCAGGCGTTCCATCTCGGCCAGCGCCTCGCCGGTGCTGACGCCGGTCGCGGCGCTGCCGGCGATGCGCATCGTCGGGTAGCCGTTGTAGCGCACCGTCTGCATCGGCCCGAGCACCCAGCGCGTGCTCGCGAAGGCCGACAGCGGCACCGGCTTGCCGGCATTGCTCAGCACGTTGAGCTTCAACAGGTCCTCGGCCTGCATGCGCGCCGGCGCGTCGGCCTGCACCACCACACGCTGCAATCGCCCGCTGCTGGGGAAGTCGTTGATGTAGGCCGAACCCAGCGCGGTCGACACCGCGGCGTTGATGGCCTCGAAGCCCACGCCCAGCGCATTCGCTTTGTCGCGGTCGATGTCGAGCTGCAATTGCGGCGCGTCTTCCAGCCCGTCGGGGCGCAGACCGGTGAGCAACTTGCTTTGCCCGGCCAGGCCGAGCAGTTGGTTGCGCGCCGCCAGCAGCGCGTCATGGCCGGCCCCACCGCGGTCCTGCAGGCGGAAGCTGAAGCCCGACGAGGTGCCCAGTTCGGGAATCGGCGACGGACTCAACGGGAAGATGAAGGCATCGCGCACGCCCATCAGCGCGCCGAAGGCCCGCCCCGCGACCGCCTGCGCGCTGTGCCCCGAACCCTTGCGTTCGCTCCAGTCCTTCAGCGTGACGAAGGCCAGCGCCGCGTTCTGGCCACTGCCCGAAAAACTGAAACCCAGCACGCCGACCATGCTCTGCACCTCGGGCTGTTTCAGCATGAAGCCTTCGACCTGTTTCATCACTTCGAGTGTGCGGTTCTGCGTCGCACCTGGCGGCAGTTGCACCAGCACGATCAGGTAGCCCTGGTCCTCGGAGGGCAGGAAGGCGGTCGGCAGCCGGTTGAACAACCAGCCCACCGCCACGACGATCGCCAGGTAGATGATCAGGATGCGCCCGGCGCGCTTCAACATGCCGGCGACCAGCCCTTCGTAGGCGTGGGTGGTGCGGGTGAAGCCACGGTTGAAAAGCCCCCAGAAACCACCCTTGACATGCTTGTGCCCGGCCTCGACGGGCTTGAGCAGTGTGGCGCACAGCGCCGGTGTCAGCGACAACGCCATGAAGGCCGAGAACAAGATCGACGACACCATCACGGCCGAGAACTGGCGGTAGATGTTGCCTATGGAGCCACTGAAAAAGGCCAGCGGCACGAACACCGACACCAGCACCACGGTGATGCCGACGATGGCGCCGCTGATCTGGCCCATCGCCTTGCGCGTCGCGGCCAGCGGCGGCAAACCCTCCTCGCTCATGATGCGCTCGACGTTCTCGACCACGACGATGGCGTCGTCGACGACGATGCCGATGACCAGCACCATCGCGAACATCGTCAGCACGTTGATCGAGAAGCCCAGGGCCAGCAGCACCGCGAAGCTGCCCATCAGCGACACCGGCACGACGATCGTCGGGATGAGGGTGTAGCGGATGTTCTGCATGAACAGGTACATCACCAGGAACACCAGCCCCACCGCCTCGAGCAGCGTCATCACCACCTGGCGGATCGAGATGTCGACGAAGCGCGAGCTGTCGTAGGGGATGCTGTACCTGACACCGGCGGGGAAGAACTTCGACAGCTCGGACATGCGCTCGCGCACCGCCTTGGCGGTGGCCAGCGCATTGCCGGTGGGCGACAGCTGCACGCCGATGCCGGTGGACGGGTTGCCGTTGAGCCGCGCCGAGGTGCCGTAGCTCTGCGCGCCGAGCTCGATGCGCGCCACGTCCTTCAGGCGCACGGTGGCGCCGTCGGTGTTGGCGCGCAGCACGATGTCGCCGAACTGCTCGACGCTGGTCAACTGGCCATCGACCACCACCGTGGCGAAGATCGCCTGCCCGGGCAGGTTGGGCAACTCGCCAATCGTGCCGGAGGTGACCTGCGCGTTTTGCGCGCGGATGGCGCCTGTGACGTCGCCGGTCGACAGGTTGTAGCCGACCAGCTTGGCCGGGTCGATCCAGATGCGCATCGCGCGCTCGGTGCCGAACAGCTGCGCCTGGCCCACACCCGGCACGCGCTGCAGTTCGGGCAGCACGTTGCGCGCCGCGAAATCGCCGAGGGCCACCGGCGTGAAGGCCGGGTCGTCGCTGGACAGGATCGTGAACAGCAGGAAGTTCGAGCGCGCCTTGTCCACGCGCACACCCTGCTGCACCACGGCCGCAGGCAGCCGCGGCGTGGCGCGGCCGAGGCGGTTCTGCACATCCACCTGCGCCTGGTCGGCGTTGGTGCCGGGCTCGAAGCTCAACGTGATCTGCCCGCTGCCGTTGGCCTGGCTCACCGACTCCATGTAGATCAGCCCGGGCGAGCCGTTCATCTCGCGCTCGATGACGCTGATGACGCTGTCTTCCAGCGTCTGCGCCGACGCGCCCGGATAGGCGGTGGTGATGACGATGGACGGCGGCGCGACGCTCGGGTACTGCGCCACCGGCAGCTGCGTGATGGACACGCCGCCCAGCACCAGGATGAACAGCGCGATCACCCACGCGAAGATCGGGCGGTCGATGAAGAACGCAGCCATGGTGTGGGCGCCTTCAGCGGGACGAAGCGGCGCTGGCGGGGGGTGCCGCCGATGCGGCCGGCGCCGCGGCTTTCGCCGGTGCGCCGCCTGGCGTCCACGGCACCGGTTTCACCGGCGCGCCGCCGCGCAGCTTCTGGAAGCCGTCCACCATCACCATCTCGCCGGCCGTCAGCCCGTCGAGGATCAGCCACTGGCCACCCTGCACCGAGCCCACCTTCACCTGCCGCGGCATAACCTTGCCATCGTCGCCGACGACCATTACCGTGTCGCCGGTGGGCCCGCGCGTTACCGCCTGCTGCGGCAATGTGATGGCATCGCGCATCTGCGCCTGGTCGAGCAGCACGCGCACGTACATGCCCGGCAGCAGCAGACCGCTCGGGTTCGGCACCTCGGCGCGCAACATCACCTGGCCCGTGCCCGGGTCCACCGACAAGTCAGTGAAGAGCAGCTTGCCGGAGAGCTTGTAGTCGCTGCCGTCTTCCAGGCGCAGGCGCACGCGCGCCGCTTCGCCGCCGCCGGCGCGCTGCAACTGGCCGCTGTCGAGCGCGCGGCGCAACCGCAGCACCTCGGCGGTGGACTGCGTGAAGTTCAGGTACATCGGGTTGATCTGCTGGATCAATGCCAGTT
>JAHECC010000073.1 GCA_024641965.1 Rubrivivax sp. | reverse complement strand
AGCGTCGAGACGTTCGCGTACTTGTTCCACGGACACACCAGCTGGCAATCGTCGCAGCCGTAGATGCGGTTGCCGATCATCGGACGCAGCTCGGGCGGGATCGGCCCGGCGTGTTCGATCGTCAGGTAGGAGATGCAACGCCGCGCGTCGAGTCGGTACGGCGCGACGATGGCCTGCGTCGGGCACACGTCGATGCAGGCGCTGCAAGTGCCGCAATGCGCCTCGACGGCGGGCGTGGCGGGAAGCGCCATGTCGATGAAGATCTCGCCCAGAAAGAACATCGAGCCGGCCTCGCGCGTCAATGCCAGCGTGTGCTTGCCGCGCCAGCCGATGCCACTTCGCGTGGCCAGTTCCACCTCGAGCACCGGTGCTGAATCGGTGAACACGCGGTGCCCGAGCGGGCCCACCGCCTGCGCCAGCCGCTCGGCCAATGTCTGCAGCCGTGCGCGCAGCACCTTGTGATAGTCGCGACCGCGCGCATACAGCGACACCGTCGCCTGTTGCGCATCGGCCTGGCGATGCCACTCGATCGCCTGCCAGCCGGGTGCGGTAGCGCGCGGCAGGTAGTCCAGGCGCGCGCTGATTACGCACACCGTGCCCGGCACCAGCTCGGCCGGGCGCGCGCGCTTCAGGCCATGGCGCCACATGTAGTGCATCGAGCCATGGAAACCCGCCGCCAGCCAGGCCTGCAGCCCAGGCTCGGCAGCGTGCAGGTCGACTTCGGCCACACCGATCTGGGACAATCCCAGCTCATGCGCCCATCCCCGCAACTGTTGCACCAGTTGCCGCCCATCGAAGGAATGACGCTCCTGCATGCGCCGATTCTAGAAAGCCGCCACACCGTCTGGCACGACGAGGACGATTGCGCCGCCTTCGCCAGCGGCCTGGCCCGAAGAGATGCATTGCGCGATGCCTATGTCGAATTGCGCGGCGAGCTGGGCGCCGGCAAGACCACCTTCGTGCGCCACCTGCTGCATGCGCTGGGCGTGCATGGCCGCATCAAGAGCCCGACCTACACCGTGCTCGAGCCCTATGCGCTGCCGGGCCTGGACATCGCGCATTTCGATTTCTACCGATTTGCCGATGCGCGCGAATGGGAGGACGCAGGCTTTCGCGAGGTCTTTGCCGCGCCGGGGCTGAAGCTGGCCGAATGGCCGCAGAAGGCCGAGGGCGTGCTGCCCGCGCCCGACCTGCGCCTAAATATCGAAGTGGTCGACGACACGCAGCGCCGCGTCACGCTGCAAGCCTTCACGCCCCGCGGCGTGGCGTTGCTCGAATGAGCGTTCACGCCAGCACGCGGCGTGACGCGCTGCGCCGCATGGGCAGCCTGGTGCTGCTGATGGGCGCGGCTGATCTGGCGCATGGCGAGCTGATCGTCGCGGTGCGCGTGTGGCCGGCCGAGGACTACACGCGCGTGACCATCGAATCCGACCAGGCCTTGAAGGCACAGCACCTGCTGGTTCCCGACCCGCCGCGGCTGGTGGTCGACATCGACGGCCTCGAGTTGAACGCCGCGCTGCGCGAACTGGTGGGCAAGGTGCGCGCCGACGACCCCTACATCGCCGGCGTGCGCGTCGGCCAGTTCATGCCTCGCGTGGTGCGGCTGGTGGTCGACCTTAAGCAGCCGGTGCGGCCGCAACAGTTCGCGCTCGATCCGGTGGCGGCCTACAAGCACCGCCTGGTCTTCGACCTGTACCCGACGCACGAACACGACCCGCTGCTGGCGTTGATCCGCGAGAAGGAAGCCGCCGAGAAGCAGGCCGCGCGCGACGTGCGCGACGCATTGGGCGAGTTCATCGCGCGCGTCGACAAGGCGGTGCTGCCACCACGGCCGGCACCGCCGCTGGCCGAGGTGCTGGCGCTGGGCGGTGCCGCCGCATCGGCCCCGGTGCAGACGCGCGCACCACCCCCCCCGACACCGATGCCGAGCGCCGCCGAGATGCAGCGCATCGACCGGCTGATCATCGTCGCCATCGATCCCGGCCATGGTGGCGAAGACCCGGGCGCGATCGGCCCCACCGGTCTGCGCGAGAAGGACGTGGTGCTGGCCGTGTCGCTGCAACTGCGCGACAAGCTCAACGCGCTGCCCAACATGCGCGTGATGATGACGCGCGACGCGGACTACTTCGTGCCCTTGTACGAACGCGTGCGCAAGGCACGGCGTGTGCAGGCCGACCTGTTCGTGTCGATCCATGCCGACGCCTTCATGCGCCCCGAAGCACGCGGCGCCAGCGTGTTCGCACTCAGCCAGAGCGGCGCCAGCAGCGCCGCCGCGCGCTGGATGGCGCAGCGCGAGAACGCTGCCGACCTGGTGGGCGGCGTCAACGTGTCGGTGCGGGACGAACAGGTGCTGCGCGCCATGCTCGACATGAGCACCGCGGCGCAGATCAAGGACAGCCTGAAGCTCGGCAAGGAAATGCTGCACCCCTTGGGCCGTGTCGGCAAGCTGCACAAGACCTATGTCGAGCAGGCCGGCTTCGCGGTGCTGAAGGCTCCCGATGTGCCCAGCATCCTGGTCGAGACGGCCTTCATTTCGAATCCCGAGGAAGAGGCCCTGCTGCGCGATGCAGCCTATCAGGCCGAGCTGGTCGACGCGCTGGTCACCGGCATCCGCCGCTATTTCGCGAAGAACCCGCCGCTGGCGCGCAACCGCCAGCTATGACCATGAATCCGAGCCTTGCACCGCCCTGCCTGCGCCGACAACTCTGGGGAGTAATATTTGTGCGAATGCACAGCAGCGCACAACCCGAGGACAGCAGAACATGAAGCCGTGGACGAAAGGCCTGATCGTGGCGCTGGTCGTGCTTGCCGTGGCGCTGGCCGTGATGTGGTGGCGCGAAAAGAACGCCACACCGGCCACGCCACCCGTGCAGCCGGTGGTACTGCCGGTCGAGCCCGCCGCGTCGGCTGTCGCGGCGCCGGCCATCGAGTTTCCGCTGGCCCCGGCCGAGAGCGCGTCGCAGCCGGTCTTCGTCATGCCGACGCCGGAAAACACCGACGCCGCCGTGCAGACCGACCTGGTCGAACTGGCGGGGCGCGAGGGTGTGCTGACCTTCCTGCAACTCGACGGCTTCGTGCGCCGCGCCGTGGCCACCGTGGACAACCTGGACCGCAAGCACGCACCGGCGCGTGTGTGGCCGGTGAACCCCACGGCCGGCCGCTTCACCGCCATCGGCCCGGATGGCGAACAGGTCATCGATGCCGACAACGCGCTGCGCTATGCACCGTTCATCCAGTTCGTGGAATCGGTCGACATGTCGCGCGCCGCCGCGCTGTACCGATGGATGTACCCGATGTTCCAGCGCAGCTACGAAGAACTGGGCTACCCCGGCCGCTACTTCAACGACCGGTTGGTCAAGGTCATCGACCACCTGCTGCAGACTCCCGTGCCGCAACAGCCGGTGGCCGTCAGGCTGCTCGAGATCAAGGGGCCGCTGGCGTCCGAGCGACCCTGGGTGCACTACCAGTTCGCCGACCCGGCGCTGGAGCAGGCCTCGGCCGGGCAGAAGATCCTGATGCGCATGGGCCCGGTCAACCAGCGCCGCCTGCAGGCGCGGCTGGCGGCCTTCCGCCAGGCGCTCGTGGCGCCGCCGCAGAAGCGCTGAGTGAGCGCTGACCGGCAGGAATGAAGACGCTGCTCGTCGTGCAGCATTCGATGACCGGCGGCACGCGGCAGATGGCCGAAGCCGCCGCGGCCGGCGCGCGTGCGCACGGCGATGTGCAGTTGCGCCTGCTGCATGCCGCCGACGCCGGCCCGGCGGACGTGCTCGCGGCCGACGGCTACCTCTTCGCCACGCCGGAGAACCTGGCCTCGATGTCGGGCCAGATGAAGGACTTCTTCGATCGCTGCTACTACGCGGCGCTGGACCGGCTCAACGGCCGGCCGTATGTCTGCCTGATCTGCGCCGGCAGCGACGGCAGCGGCGCCGCGCGGCAGCTCGAACGCATTGCCACCGGTTGGCGATTGAAGCAGGTCGCGCCGACACTGATCGTGTGCACCCATGCGCAGACCCCGGAGGCGATCCTGGCGCCCAAGCGCATCGCTTCGGACGAACTGCGGCGCTGCGAGGAACTCGGCGCTGCGCTCGCCGCAGGGTTGGCCGCCGGCATCTTCTGAAGCCGCGGCCGCGTGTACGGCAAACTGGCGCCGCAACCAATTCGGAATCCATCCATGCCCCTGTATTTCGGCCTCCCGACATCGACCGTTCCAGCGGCGCTTGTCGTCGCGCTGCTGCTCGCCGCGTCCGCGCCGGCACGGTCGCAGGCGGCAGCGCCGGCGATGGCCGAATGCGTCGGCATCGACAACGACGGCGAGCGACTGGCCTGCTTCGACCGTATCAGCGGGCGCGCCACGCGGCCCGCTGCGGCGCCGAAGAAGGACCCGTCGCCGGCCATCGGCGCTGCAGCCAGTCACGCCCCGGACACGACACTGGCAGCGCCGGACAGCAGCGGATCGATGTACGACCCGGCCTGGAGCTTCGATGCGACCACACCGCGCTACGACGTCACGCTGTACGCGCCGAACTACTTCCTGTTCGGCCGCTACACCACCGCCCTGAACACGGCGCCCTACGATCCGCAGGGCGGCGGCGTGCTGGCGCCGGGCAGCGAACTCGACTCCACCGAGGCGGCATTCCAGCTGAGCTTCAAGTTCAGGCTGTGGACCACCGACGATCGCCGCTGGGGCGTGTGGGCGGCATACTCGCAGCAGAGCCAATGGCAGCTCTACAACGACTCGGGCAACGCCTCGAGGCCCTTCCGCGAGACCAATTACATGCCCGAGCTGATCCTCAGCCACAAACCCGGGTTGCAGTGGCAAGGCGTGCAGTGGAACCTGTTCAACTTCGCGTTCAACCACCAGTCGAACGGCCGCTCCGACACGATCTCGCGCAGCTGGAACCGACTCATCACCAGCTTCGGTTTCGAACACCAGAACCTGGGCGTTCTGGCGCGGCTGTGGTGGCGCATCCCCGAATCGAGCGAGACGGACGACAACCCGACGATCTCCGACTACTACGGCTGGGGCGACCTTTCGGCGATCTACAAGTGGCGCGACCAGAGTGTCAGCGTCACGGTGCGCGGCAACCCGAGCACCGGCAGAGGCGCCGGGCAACTCACCTGGACCACGGTACCGCTGCTCGGCCCGCTGCGCGGCTACGTCAAGATCTTCAGCGGCTATGGCGAGACGCTGATCGACTACAACTGGAACCAGTCGACCTTCGGCATCGGGCTGACGCTGAACGACTGGCTATGACTTCAAAGGAATCGACGATGCTGCACCCCCACGCCAAGGCCCTGCTCGACTTCATGGTCGAGCGCGGCATCCCGCCGACGCACACGCTGACGCCCGCCGAGGCGCGCAGCTTCTACCGCGAGCGGCGCGCGGTGACGCAGCCCGATCCGCCCGACATCGCCGAGACACGCGATCTGAGCGCGCCGGGGCCGCACGGGCCGATCCCGCTGCGGCTGTATCACGCGCAGGCCGCCGCGCAGCGCAAGACAGCGCCGCCGGTGCTGCTGTACTTCCACGGCGGCGGCTGGGTCATCGGCGACCTGGACACACACGACACGCTGTGCCGGCAGCTGGCCATCGCATCGGGCGCGGCAGTGGTGGCGGTGGACTACCGCATGGGGCCCGAGCATCGCTTTCCCGCGGCGGTCGACGACTGCATCGCGGCCACGCGCTGGGTGCACGAGCACGCCGCCGAGCTGGGCGTCGATGCAACGCGGCTGGCGGTGGGCGGCGACAGCGCGGGCGGCAACCTGGCGGCGGTGGTGGCGATCGCCGCACGAGACGCCGGTGATCTGCCGATCGCGTTTCAGCTGCTGATCTATCCGGCCACCGATCAGCGCCGCGGCTGGCCCTCGCACACCACCAACGCGCAGGGCTACTTGCTGACCGCGGAGACGATGGACTATTTTCATGACCACTACCTGCCCGACAAGGCGATGGACCTGGACTGGCGCGCCTCACCGCTGCTGCATGAGGACCTGTCGAAGCTGCCGCCCGCACTGGTGCTGACCGCCGGCTACGACCCACTGCGCGACGAGGCGTTGCAATATTCGCAGCGGCTCACACAAGCCGGCAACCGCGCCACGCACATCCTGTTCGAGCGGCAGATCCATGGGTTCATCACCATGGGCCGGGTCATCGACGAGGCCAACGACGCCGTCGCGCTTTGTGCGTCCGCGCTGCAACGTGCGCTGACATAACACCTATGATGCGACGCAGATGAAGCTCGGCGTCGACATCTACACCACGCTGTCGCTGGCCTGCCTGGCGCTGGTGGTCGGCTACCTGCTCATCGACCGCATCAAGCTGCTGTCCAGCTACAGCATTCCCGCCGCCGTCGTCGGCGGCCTTCTCTTCGCCGCGGCGCTGACGGCAATGCGCGTGGGCGGCGTCGAGGTGGCCTTCGACAACGCGCTGCTGACGCCGCTGAACGTGGCCTTCTTCACCTCGGTCGGGCTGGCCGCCGATGCGCGTGCGCTGGCACGCGGTGGCAAGACCCTGCTCGTGTTCTTCATCATCGTCGCCTGCGGACTGGTGATGCAGAACACGATCGGCGTGTCGTTGGCGCTGCTGTTCGACCTGAACCCGGTGAACGGCCTGCTCGCCGGCTCGATCACGCTGTCCGGGGGGCATGGCACCGGCGCCGCCTGGGCCGGCAAGTTCTTCGAGGAACGCAACGTGCAGGGCGCGGTGGAACTGGCAGTGGCCGCCGCCACTTTCGGTCTGGTGGCCGGCGGCGTGGCCGGCGGGCCGCTGGCCGGCTGGCTGATCCGTCGCCACAAGTTGAGCGGCAGCGACGTGGCGCATACCCCGGCTGAAGCCGAGGCGCCCGTCGAAGAGGCGGTGGCCGAACGCACGCTGATCGAAACCCTGCTGCTGATGATGGGCTCGATGGCGCTGGGCTTCGCGGTGTATGCGTGGATCGGCGACGCGCGCATCACGCTGCCGTCCTTCATCTGGGCGCTGCTGGTCGGCGTGGTGCTGCGCAATGTGCTGTCGCTGAGCGGGCTGTACCGCATCGACGATCGTGCGCTCGAACTGCTGGGCGGGCTGTCGCTGTCGCTGTTCCTGGCGATGATCATCATGACGCTCAAGCTGTGGGAACTGGTGGACCTGGCCGGCCCGGTGCTGGCCATCCTGCTGGTGCAACTGGCGGCGATGCTGTGCTTCGTGGTCTTCGTGACCTTCCGCGTGATGGGCCGCAACTACGACGCCGCGCTGCTGGCCACCGGACACCTCGGCTTCGCCATGGGCTCGACGGCGACCGCGATGGTCAACGTGCAGGCGGTGGCGGCACGCTACGGCCATTCGCCGCTGGCCTTCCTGGTGATTCCGGTGATGGGTGCGTTCCTGATCGACATCGCCAACGCCTTGATCATCCAGGGCTTCCTGCTGCTGCCATGGTTCAGCTGGTGACCCCGTTGCGCCGCCTGGCCGCGATCGTGGCCACCGGGCTGCTGTTCGGCCTGGCCGGCTGCGACCGCCAGCCCGACGCGCTGTCGGTGCGCGAGGTGATGCAGCAGCAGATCGACGCCGCGCTGGGCAACGGCGTGCTGCAAATCGACGCGTTCCGCCGCGCCGGCTCGCAGCCGCTGAGCGACCCGCCGGGGCGCTTGGTGTATTTCAACGCGCAGATGAAACTGCTGCGCGACTACGACTTCACGCAGTGGGACGCGCACAACGTGGCCACGCTGGCCAGCCTGCTCGGTGCCGGCGCCAAGGGCGTGTTCGGGCTGAACGCCGACGGCAACCGCGCCGGCGACCTGATCGGCGTGTACGGCAGTGCGGCTTTCGCGGTCGAGCCGGGCCGGCGCTGGACGCTGCTGCCCTCGGCACCGCCGCCCGAGCTGGCCGACCTGGATCAACCGGCAGCGGCCGGCGCCTCGGTGCGCCCGCAGGCCCGTGAAAGCCCCCTGCCGACAGCGGCCGAACTGGCCATGCAGCGACTGGAATCGCTGCTCGACGCCACGCCGGCCAACGCCACGCTGTCGCCGGCACAGCGCCAGGCCATCGTCACGCAGGAAATCGAGGCTGCCTACCGCACGGCGCAGGCGCGCCTGGCGCGCGCGGCCGACACCCTGGTGCTGGCCGGCGGGCCGGACGACGGTGCTTATGCCGAAGTGGCGCAGTCGCTGGCGCGGCGCGCAAGCAAGGCGGGCATCGCGCTGGAAGCCCTGGACAGCGACGGCAGCGTGGCCAACATCCGGTTGCTGGCCGACGGGCTGGCGCAATTCGCACTGGTGCAGAACGACGTCGCCGCCGCGGCATTCGCGGGGCGCGGGCGCTTCGGCGGTGCGGCGCAGCCCGAACTGCGCGCGCTGGCCAGCCTGTTCCCCGAAGCGGTGCAACTGGTGGTGCGCGCCGACAGCCCCATCCGCGCCATCGCCGACCTGCAGGGCAAACGCGTCGACCTGGGCCTGCCGGGCTCGGGATCACGCGCGAATGCGCTGGCCATCCTGTCGGCCAACGGCATCTCGCTCGACGCGCTGGCCGAGAGCAGCGGGCATGGTCTGGGCGAGGCCACGGCGTTACTGGCCGCGGGCAAGATCGACGCGCTGTTCACCACCGTGCATGCACCTGCGCACACGTTGCAAAGCCTGGCTGCGCGGCTGCCCCTGCGCTGGATCGACCTGCTGCCCACCGACGCGCTGCGCGAGGGCGGACTGGTGCCGCTGCGTTTGCCGGCGCGCACCTACGCACGGCAAGCCGAGGCCGTGCAGACGCTGGCCGCCACGGCGCTGATGGTCACGCTGGCCGATGTGCCGCAGCCCCGCACCGAGCAGATGCTGGGGCTGCTGTTCGGCAGCGCAGCGCCACCGCGTGCCGAAGGCTCGGCCGCCGCGCAGATCCACCGCCGCACCGCGCGCGAAGGCGTGCTCATTCCGTGGGCGGCAGGCGCCGAGGCCTTTCTCGACACGAAGCCGTCGCGCTGAGTGCGGCCCCCATTCGGTTCCGCAACTCGACGCCGCCCGGCCGCCAATTCTTGTTGAACCGCGGCTCCAGCGGGCGGTTCGGACGCAGGATCGTGAAGCCCGCGCTCGCATGGCCAGACCCGAGACATGCCGGATGTTGCTGATTGCCACCTTCGTCGCGCTCGTCTTTGCCTACAGCCTGGTTTCGCGCCGGCTGCAGCGCACGGTGATCACCGGGCCCATCGTGTTCACCACCGTGGGCGCGCTGATGGGCTTTTCGCCCGAAGTGACGACCGCGTTGTCACTCGACCGCCAGGCCTTCCTGCTGGTCGCCGAACTGGGGTTGGTGATGACGCTGTTCACCGACGCGTCGCGCATCGGTTTGCAGATGCTGAAGGGCCGCACCAACCTGCCGCTTCGCCTGCTGAGTACGGGCATGCTGCTGACCATCGTGCTGGGCGCATCGCTGGCGATGGTGCTGCTGGGCAAGCTCGCCTGGTGGGAGGCTGGCATCCTGGCCGCGATCCTGGCGCCGACCGATGCGGGGCTTGGACAGGTCATCGTCAGCAGTCCCGATGTGCCCAGCAAAATCCGGCAGGCCCTGAACATCGAAGCCGGGCTCAACGACGGCCTGGCGGTGCCGTTCCTGATGTTCTTCATCGCCTTGGCCGCCGCCGAACAGCAAGGCGCCGGCAGCGCCAGCGTGCTGAGCCATTTTCTGGTCGAGCAGCTCGGTTACGGGGCCCTGGTCGGCCTGGGCGTCGGGCTCGCGGGCGGCTGTCTGATCGGCCTGGCGCGTCGCCGCCAATGGATGGATGCGGCGCAGACGCAGCTCGGCGTCGTCGCACTGCCGCTGGCCTGTGTGCTCGCTGCCCATGCCAGCGGCGCGAGCATGTTCATTGCCGCCTTCATCGCCGGGCTGGCGACGCAGGTCGGCTTTCGCAAGGTGGGCCAGCACAGCATCGAATTCACCGAGGACTGGGGGCAACTGCTGAACAACTTCGTCTTCTTCCTCTTCGGCCTGCTGGTGGCGCAGGCCTGGTCGCAGTTCAGCGTCATGATCCTGCTCTACGCCGTGCTCAGCCTGACCCTGATCCGCATGCTGCCGGTGGCCCTGGCGCTGCGCGGCGCGGGGCTGCAGCCCTCGACCGTGCTCTTCATGGGCTGGTTCGGCCCACGCGGCCTGGCGTCGATCGTGCTGGGCCTGTTCTACCTTGAAAATGCCGTCAGCCTGCCGGGCGAGCCCACCATCCGGCTGGCGGTGATGGCCACCGTGATGCTGAGCATCTTCGCGCACGGGCTCAGCACGCTGCCCGGCATTCGGCGCTATGCGGCGGCCCTGGCACCCCTGGGTCCGACGGCGGCCGAACGCCTGGCCGACACGGAAACCGACAAACGCGCGGCGTGAACTTTGCGGCATCGGCACGCAGCACCGCATTTGCATCGACGAAACAGCGTGCACCTGCCCCATGGGCAAGCCAATCAAATGCATGCCGGTATATCAACCCGCCGAGGCCATGCTCTTGCGCTGCGCGCGCCACGCGCCGAACATCGCGATCAGGCCGGGCACGATGATCATGGCCCAGATGATCAGGCTCATGTGCGCCTTGACCCACGGCAGGTTGCCGAATAGATAGCCTGCGGTGCTGATGCTGATCACCCAGATCAGCGCACCAACGATGTTGTACAGCGTGAACTTGCGCCGGCCCATCGCCGCCACACCCGCCACGAAGGGCACGAAGGTGCGGATGAACGGCAGGAAGCGCGCCAGCATGATCGTGATCCCGCCGTACTTCTCGTAGAAGTCGTGCGCCTGATGGAAGGCGCGCTTGTTGAAGTAGCGCGAATGCTCCCACTGCCATACCTTCGGGCCGAAGTAGCGGCCTATGGTGTAGTTCATCTGGTCGCCAGCCACCGCGGCCACCACCAGCAGTGGAATGACGATGCCCAGTTCCATGAGTCCCAGGCCGCACAACGCACCGACGACGAACAACAGCGAGTCGCCCGGCAGGAAAGGCATCACCACGACGCCGGTCTCGACGAAGATGATCGCGAACAGCAGCGCATACACCCACGCGCCGTACAGCGTCACGAACTCGGCCAGGTGCTTGTCGATGCGCAGCACGAAGTCGAGGGCGAAAGACAGAAGGTCCATGCGGCGGGCACTCTACCAGCAGGCCCGGCCCGTGCGGCGACACATATCGCGCGCGCACCAAGGACTTACCCGCGGTGCGGGCACGGGCGCGTGCAATGGGACGCAGCCGGCTGGTACGCTGCCGGTCGCCCAATCACCCAGGAGCGCACATGAGCCTCGTTCGCACATCGATGACATTCACGCCGGCATGGTGGCCGGACGACGGGCCTCGGTTGCCGCGGCGCTGACGGACAGCGTCGATGCTCACGCGACTGCCCGCCGCCTTGCGCGGCACGATCACCGGCGTGCTGCTGGTGCTGAACACGCTGGTCTTTGCCTCCTGCATGGTGCCGGCGGCGTTGCTGAAGGTGTTGATTCCGGCCACCGCGGTGCGGCGCGTCTGCGACCGCATGCTCAACGCGCTGGCCTCGCGCTGGGTGGCGAACAACAACGCCTGGATCGGCGCGGTCAACCCTGCCAAGTGGGATGTGCAGGGCGTGAACCGGCTGCACCCGCGCGGCTGGTATCTGGTGTCGAGCAACCACCAGAGCTGGGTCGACATCCTGGTGCTGCAACGCATCTTTCACGGCCACATCCCGTTCCTGAAGTTCTTCCTCAAGCAGGAATTGATCTGGGTGCCGGTGATCGGCATGGTCTGGTGGGCGCTGGACTTCCCGTTCATGAAACGGGGCAAGGGCTCGGGCGCGCGCCAGAACGACCTGAAGACCACGCGCGAGGCCTGCGAGAAGTTCAAGCTGATCCCGACCACGGTGATCAACTTCGTCGAGGGCACACGCTTCACGGTGGCCAAGCATGACGTGCAGCAAAGCCCGTACCGGCATCTGCTGAAGCCGAAGATCGGCGGCTTGGGCACCGCGCTGGCGGCCATGGGCGAGCAGTTCGAGGCGCTGCTCGATGTGACGATCGTCTATCCGCACGGCACGCCGGAATTCAGCGATCTGCTCTGCGGCCGGCTCGATGCCGTGACGGTGCGCGTGCTGCAGCGCGAGATCCCGGCCACGGTGCTCGGTGGCGACCCGGTCGCGGACAAGGCCTATCGCCAGCGCATCAGCGACTGGGTCGAGCAGCAATGGCGTGAGAAGGACGTGTTGATCGACGAGTTGCTGAGTACAGGCAACGCGGGCAAAGTCGACGAGACTGATGCGTAAGCAGGATCGGGCTCACGCCAGCCCATCGTGCGCCAACCGACGTGACACCAGGCGCGGCGCCCGACGCCGCGCCTGGTGTGTGCCAGTTCAGGTGTAGCGCTTGAACTCGCCCGAATCCACCTTGGCCAGGAACTTGGCCAATTCGGCCTTCACGATCGGCATCAGGAAATACAGCCCGATGATGTTGAAGATGCCCATTGCAAAGATGGCCGCGTCGGAGAAGTCGATCACCGCGCTGAAGCCGATCGAGCAGCCGATGACGACGAACACGCAGAACATGGCCTTGTAGATCAGCTCGTTGGTACGGCCCTCGCCGAACAGGTAGGTCCAGCCCTTTAGACCGTAGTACGACCATGAAATCATGGTCGAAACCGCGAACATCAGCACCGCCAGCGCCAGCGGGTAGCGGAACCAGTCGAAGGTGGCCTGGAACGACGCCGCCGTCAGGTTCACGCCGGTCAGGCCCTGCGGGTTCGGGTACGGCCCGGTGTTCAGCCCGGCGATGGTGATCACCAGCGCCGTCATCGTGCAGATGATGACGGTGTCGATGAAGGGCTCGAGCAGCGACACCAGGCCTTCGGTCACCGGCTCGTTGGTCTTCACCGCCGAGTGTGCGATCGCTGCCGAGCCGACGCCGGCCTCGTTGGAGAAGGTGGCGCGCTTCAGGCCCTGGATCAGCGCACCGATGAAGCCGCCGGCCACGCCCTCGGCAGTGAATGCACCGTCGATGATGGCGCTGAGGGCGGCACCGAGCTGGCCGATGTTCATGACGATGACGATGATCGACATGGCGATGTACATCACCGCCATGATCGGCACCAGCTTGGAGGTGACCGAGGCGATCGACGGCATGCCGCCGACGATGACCGAGAACACGAACGCGGCCAATATCAGGCCTGTGACCCAGCCGTAACCGTCAGGCAGCCCGAAGGTCTGCACGATCATCGCGTTGGCCTGGTTGCCCTGGAACATGTTGCCACCGCCGAGCGCGCCCAGGATGACCATGATGGCGAAGGCCGCGGCCAGGAACTTGCCCAGGCCGCCCATGCCGCGCTCGGCCAGGCCGCGGCTCAGGTAGTACATCGGGCCACCCGACACCACGCCCGAAGGCAGCACGGTGCGGTACTTCACGCCGAGCGTGCACTCGGTGAACTTCGAGGCCATGCCGAGAAAGCCGACCATGATCATCCAGAAGGTGGCACCGGGCCCGCCGATGGCCAGCGCCGCGCCGACGCCGGCGATGTTGCCCAGCCCGACCGTGCCCGACAGCGCGGTGGCCAGCGCCTGGAAGTGCGAGACCTCGCCCTCGTGTTTGCTGTTCGGGTCGGTGTAACGGCCGCTCACGATGTCGACAGCCAGCTTGAACTTGCGGAACTGCAGGAAGCCGAAGTACAGCGTGAACACCAGCGCCGCCACCAGCAGCCAGCCGGCGATCAGCGGGAAGGCCGTGCCGCCCACCGGCACCGAGGTGAAGATCAGGGCGGCGAACCAGCCGAGATAGTCGTTGAAGAATTTGTCGACCGCGGCATCGATGCCTTGTGCCGAGGCCGAGGTCACAACGCCGAGCAGCGTCGCCGTGACCACGGCCAGTCTGAAAGCGGATAGTCGATTGAGCATGCCCTGTCTCCTGATCTCTTTGAATATGAACTGATGCACTGCGGCATCGCCTCGCCCTGGCGCGCGACGCGCGTCGATCGGCAGCACTGAGCGTTGCACAGGAATGGCGATAGGCCGACAGGGTTAGACCGTAGAACCAGCGCGTCGATTTGCGAGTACTCCAGGCGCAGCGGTTGCGCGCAGCGCGTAGCATCGACCCATGGATCTGATGAAACCGTTGATTGCGCTGCTCGCGATCGTCAACCCGATCGGCGTGGTGCCCTTCTTCATCCACTTCACGCAGAGCTTCAACCGCGCGCAACGTGTGCGTACGATGCGCGTCAGCGCCTTCAGTGCCTTCGTCGTCATCTCGGTCAGCGCGCTGGCGGGGCTGAAGATCATCGAGTTCTTCGGCATCTCCATCGCCTCGTTCCAGGTCGGCGGTGGTCTGCTGCTGCTGATCAGTTCGCTGCAGATGCTCAACGCCCAGCCGGCCGAGACCAAGCCCACCGATGTCAGCGAGGGCGATGCCAAGCTCGATGCCGGCGCGAGCATTGCCGTGGTGCCGCTGACCATCCCGCTGCTCACTGGGCCGGCCACGATCTCGACCATGGTCATCTATGCCCAGCGCACACAGCATTGGTGGGAACAAGCGACGCTGGTCGGCTATGGCGTGGTGGTGGGCTTGGTGGTGTACCTGGCCTTCATGGCCTCGGGGCGCATCGCCCGGCTGCTCGGGCAGACCGGCATCAACATCATGACGCGGCTGATGGGACTGATCCTGGCCGCACTGGCGGTGGAGATCATGGCCGATGGCCTGAGCGCGCTGTTTCCCGTGCTGGAGACCAAGCCGGGCTGACTTGACGCCGCGCGTACCCTGCGGCACCGCGGCTTCCTACAATGCGCCGATGAGCGCCGTGCCCGCCTTCACCCTGCCGCCCGAGCGCCGCGCGATCCGTGAGCTGCCTGACGAACTGGTCAGCCAGATCGCTGCCGGCGAGGTGGTGGAGCGCCCCGCCTCGGTGGTGCGCGAGCTGATCGACAACGCACTCGATGCCGGCGCCCGCCAGGTGAACGTACGCCTGATGGCGGGCGGCGTGCGCGCCATCGTCGTCGAGGACGACGGCATCGGCATTCCGGCACACGAGCTACCGCTGGCGCTGAAGCGCCATGCCACCAGCAAGATCGGCTCGCTGCTCGATCTGGAGCGCGTGGCGACGATGGGCTTTCGCGGCGAGGCGCTGGCCGCGGTGGCCTCGGTGTCGGATCTGTCGATCACCAGCCGCGGCGCCGAGGCGCCGCATGCGATGCGGCTGGACGCGCGCAGCGGTGAGCTGACACCGGCGGCGCGCAGCATCGGCACCAGCGTCGAAGTGCGCGAGTTGTTCTTCAGCACGCCGGCACGGCGCAAGTTCATGAAGACCGACGCCACCGAGGCCGCACACTGCATCGAAGCCGTGCGCCGCCACGCCCTGGTGCGTGCCGACGTGGGTTTTGCCGTCTGGCACGACGCCAAGCTGGTGGCACAGTGGCGCGCCGGCAGTGCCGAGCAGCGGTTGCGCGACGTGCTTGGCGACGACTTCCTGGCGCACAGTCGGCCACTGGAAGAACAAGTCGGCGCCTTGCGGTTGCATGGTCGTGTCGGCACACCCGAGGCGGCGCGCGCACGCGCCGACCATCAATACGTCTACGTCAATGGTCGCTTCGTGCGCGACCGGCTGATCGCGCACGGCCTGCGCTCGGCCTATGAAGATGTGCTGCACGGCAACCGCCAGCCGGCCTATGTACTGTTCATCGGCATCGACCCGGCGCGTGTGGACGTGAACGTGCATCCGACGAAGATCGAGGTGCGTTTTCGCGACGCGCGCGAGCTGCACCAGGGTGTGCGGCGTGCCGCCGAAAACGCGCTGGCACCGACACGCGCCGCCATGCCAGGCGAAACGAACGACGCCGGTGCAGCATTCGTGCCCACGGCGCGCAACCCCTTTCTCGCGAACGCGTCCTACGCTGCGTCGGCGGCGCAAGGCCGCCTGGCGTTGCACAACCTGGCCACACTGTATGCGCAGGAATCGCCCGCGCCATGGAACGTCGCGGTGCCGGCCGCTGCGCCGGCAGTGGCGAGACCTGCCGACGAAGGCAATGCCGATGACTTTCCGCTGGGCCAGGCCTTGGCGCAGCTGGGCGGCGCCTACGTGCTGGCACAGAACGCGCAGGGCCTGGTCATCGTCGACATGCATGCCGCGCACGAACGCGTGGTCTACGAGCGGCTGAAAGCCACCCTCGGCGAATCCGCGCTGCAGGCGCAGCCGTTGCTGATCCCGCTGAGCTTTGTCGCCACCCCCGACGAGATGGCCACCGCGCAGGCGCAGCAACAGCAATTGCTCGAACTGGGGCTCGACGTGGCGCCGCTGTCGGCCGGCACGCTGGCCGTGCGCAGCCGGCCCAGTGCGCTGCCCGATGCCGACCTGGCCGAGCTGGTGCGGTCGGTGCTGGCCGATCTGGCACAGATGCCCAGCAGCCAGGTGGTGCAACGCGAGCGCGACGAGTTGCTGGCCACGATGGCCTGCCATGGCGCGGTGCGCGCCAACCGGCAACTGAGCCTGCCCGAAATGAACGCGCTGCTGCGCCAGATGGAAGCCACCGAACGCGCAGACCAGTGCAACCATGGCCGCCCCACCTGGCGCCAGGTGAGCTTGAAGCAGCTCGACGCGATGTTCCTGCGCGGGCGCTGAAGCCAAGGTGATGAACGCCAGCGCCAACCGGGTCTTCATCTCCTACCGGCGCGACGATGCGGCAGGTTATGCCGGACGGCTGGAAGAAGACCTGGAAAGGCGCCTCGGGCATGGCAGCGTGTTCCGCGATGTGCTCGACATCGCCCCCGGCGAGGACTTCGTCGCCGCCATCCGCACGCGCCTCGGCGGTGCCCACACGGTGCTGGTGCTGATCGGACCGCGCTGGGCCGGCGGCGACGTTGCGGGGCAACGCCGCATCGACGACGACAACGACTTCGTGCGGCTCGAGGTGTCGATGGCGCTGGACAGCAGCGTGCGCGTGGTGCCGGTGCTGCTGCCCGGCGCCAGCATGCCGGCAGAGAACGATCTGCCCGCACCGCTGAAGCCGATGGCGCGGCGCAACGCCATGGCCCTCAGCGATGCCAACTGGTCGACCGACATCGAACGCCTCGCGGCGAGCATCGGCGTGCCATCGCGCCGGCCCGTGTGGCCTTGGGCGCTGGGTGGTGCTGCCGTGGCGGCGGCACTGGTCGCCACCTGGTGCACGCTGCGCCCCGGCGCGAGTGTCGACGCCGGCGAGCGGCTGATCGGCCACTGGAGCGCCGAGGTGCGCTACGACTGGGGCGACCGCTACGTCGAGCGCTTCGAGTTCAAGCGCCATGCCGGGCAACTCACCGGCACGGCCAGCTTCCTGAAGTATCCGCGCGCCGTCGAAAACCTGAAGCTCGACGGCAACAACCTGCACTTCGAAACGCACAGCCAGGAGAGCATGGGCGAATCGACCAAGCAGGTCACGCACAGCTATGCGGCCGAACTGCGTGGCGCACCGCCCAACGAGATGCTGGCCATCCGCCTGCAGAGCAGCGGCGGTCACAGCAGCACCAAGCCGCTCGAGTTCGAGGCGCGACGGGCTGCACCGGCCGCGTCGGCACCGCGCTGACAAGCCCCTGCGCCGGCAGCCGAACGACGGCTTGTGGCAATCTACGGCCATGCTGCGGAACTGGAATCGATGGGCCCTGGCGCTGGTCATGCTGGTGCCGCTGGTGCTGGCCGGCTGCGCCACACTTGACGAGCAGCAGCGCAAGTGGGTCTTCCAGCCGAGCAAGCAGAGTTGGTGGGGGGCTTCAGCGGCCGAGGGCATGCAAGACCGCTGGATCGAGTTCACATCGGTCGAGTCCGGCGAGCCGGTGCTACTGCACGCGCTGTGGCTGCCGCAGCCGGACGCAAACGCGCCCTTGCTGCTCTACCTGCACGGGGCGCGCTGGGACGTGCGCAGCAGTGCCTTTCGCATGCGCCGCATGCACGAACTCGGCTTCGCGGTGCTCGGCGTCGACTACCGCGGCTTCGGCAAGAGCACCGACACGTTGCCGTCGGAAACGCTGGCCAACGAGGACGCGCGCGCCGCCTGGAACTGGCTGGGTACGACGCATCCCGGCCTGCCGCGCTACATCTTCGGCCATTCGCTGGGCAGCGCGATTGCGGTGCAGTTGGCCAGCGAGACCGACGACGAAAGCGGCGTGCTGGTCGAAGGCTCATTCACGTCGCTGCCGGACGTGGTCAGCAGCTTCAAGTGGGGCTGGCTGCCGGTGGGGCCGCTGATCACGCAGCGCTTCGACGCGGCCTCGCGCGTGTCTCACATCGGCTCGCCGCTGCTCGTGGTGCATGGCGGACGCGACACGCTGATCGTGCCCGAACTGGGCCGCGCACTGTACGACCAGGCGCTGCCGCCTAAGCGCTTCGAGCTGGTAGACGGCGGCTCGCACCACAACACCAACAGCGTGGGGCAAGCCCAATACCGCGAGGCGATTGCCGAGTTGTTCGGCCTCGGCACGGGCCCGGCGAGCGGCCGTGGTCCAATCGCGGCTCGATGAGTGATCGACCCACGCTGAAACTCAAGCCCGGCGCGCAGACACGAGATCCGCGCCGGCTGCGCGTGCGTGCCAGCACGGCACCGCGCTCCGCTGCCGCGCCGGCCCCCGCCGCCGCGCTGCCGCCCGCCCCCGACAAGCGCCGCCGCGACGCACCGAAGCCACCGCGGCG
>JAHECC010000072.1 GCA_024641965.1 Rubrivivax sp. | reverse complement strand
CGTAGTGCTGCGCCGAGCGGAACACGCGCAGCCCGGAAACCGGATCGTTGCGCGACAGCATGACCACCTCCACACGCGGCGCGTCGGCGTTGAAGCCGAGCAGCTTGCGCACCAGCGAGAAGCCGACGCCCGGCGGCGCCGGCACGTCCAGGCGCTGCAGCTGCAGCTGCATGTACGCTTGGTCTTCGCTGCTTTCGAAGAGGCGGTTCTCTTCCTCGAAATCGAACAACGCGCGCGAAGAAACCGCGACGACGAGCTGGCCGTCCAGCGTGGCGGGCATCGTGACCGCGCCGTGTTGCTGCAGGTCTACTTGCTGCCGGCCGCCGCGATCTGCGAGGGTGCCTGCACCGCTTGCCAGCTGCTGTCCGGATCGAAGCGCTGCATGTGGCGCGCCACCGCGCCGCTGTTCGGCCCCAGGTTCTTCTCGTAGAGCACACCGTCGTGGCTGACCAGGAAGCTCATGATGCCGGTGTCACCCCATCGCGCCGGCCAGGCGATCAGCGCGAAGCCGGCATTCATGCGGCCTTTGCTGCGGTAGTCGTAGGCACCACCAGGCGCGTTCTTGCCCTGGGCAGTAAGGATGCGGAAGAAGTAGCCGTGATACGCACCATCGGCTGTTGTGGCGGCATAGGCCGGGCCGATCGGGCTCGGCTCCTCGCCCGGCGCGGTGTCCCAATACAAACCGTCCTTCTTGCCGGGCGTGCTGCGGAATTTCTGCGCGTACACCCGCCCCTGGCCCGGCTGGCGCACGGCGCTGGCGTATTCCCTTTGTGCGTCGAAGTACGCCAGTGCCGCTTCCATCGCCGCCAGCTCGTTGCGGCCGATGCGGCGCGTGGTCATTTCGTCGGCCCCGGCGTAGGTGTCGAAGACCCAGGCCTCGCCCCTCTTGACCATCGGTACCGGCAGTGTCCAGTTCGACTCGCCCACTTCCAGCGCCGCCTTGTCGCTGCCTTGCATGACGACGCGATGGGTCTTGGCCCAGGCGGCCAGAAAGTCGAGCTTGTCGTCCCCGGACACTTCGCCCAGCTGCAGCACCTTCTTGTAGTTGGCGCCGAGGATCTTGCGCACCGCCTCGTCGTCACTGCGGGCCACTGCATCGACGAAGGCATCCGCCGCGGCCTCGGCGCTCGGGAAGGGCATCTGTGCATGCCCGAGGGTGGGCCACGCGGAAAACAGCAGCGCGGTGCAGCACGCGCCCAACCAGCGAAACAGCGAACGGGACATGGCAACCTCGAATCCGGTGCGTGGAATGGTCTGCAACATGATCAACGCCCTCGGTGGCCACCACCGCCGCCACCGCCGTGGCCGCCGCCACCGCCGCCGCGCGCAGCGGGTGCCGGTCGGGCGGCGGGCGAGGGGCGTGCCGCTGGCGCGGCACGGGCGGCCGGTGCGGGCCGGGGCCTTGCCGCCGCCTGGCGGCTGGCTTGGCGGCTGGCCTGGCCGCGATTGACCTGCGCGCGCTCGGCGTTGCCGTTGCCGGCGCCCTTCAACGCGTTGTCGCGGCTCGCTGGCGACGGCCGCTGGGCATTGCCGGCGCCGGGCTGACGATTCTTCGTGCCGGCCATGCGGTCCTTGGCTTCGGCGCCGGCACCGGGTCGGTTCCTGCCCGCAGCCGTGCGGTCTTGCGCGCCCGGCCGCTCGCCGGCCTGTCGCTGCAACTTGTCCCGCGCCTGCGGATCGACACGCTTTTCCATCGTCTGCCGTGCCGCATCGCGCTGCGCATCGCGGCTGTTGCCGCGGCCGCGGTAGTCGTTGCGCGCATCTTTGCCGGCGACGTTCTTGCCGTACTTTGCGTTGACCTTGTTGTCGCGGTAGGGCACGCCCTTGCGGCCCCTGTTGTTGTGGTTGAAGTTGTTGTTGGTGTTGCTGATCTTGCGGCTGACGTTGACGTTGTTGTAGCGGTTGACGTTGATGTTGACGTCGTTGCGGCCCCAGTTGTAGCCACCCCACAGCGAGTTGGTGATCGCCAGTCCGGCGCCGAAGGCCATGCCTCGCAACAGCGCGCTGCCCGGGTAGTAGCCGTAAGGCGGCGGCATGTAGTAGGGCGGGTAGGTTGGGTAAGGCCAGGTGCCATAGACCACCGTCGGGTTGTAGGCCGGTACGTACACCACCTGCGGCTGCGCCGGCTCGATGACGATCACGCTTTGCTGCGGCGTAGCCTGCTGCACCACCACCTTCTGCTGCTCGTTGGATTGCAGCTGCCCGGCGTCCTGCGCCAGCTTGCGCAGCCGCTGCACCGAATCCATCGTCTCGGTGGGCTGGGCCAGGAAGGCGTCGCCCAGGTCCTGCACCCATTCGGGCTTCTGGCCCATGATGTTGATGACTTCGGGGAAGGCCACCAGCGATTGCACGCTCGGCTCCCAGTCGGTGGTGCCGGCCACCTTCTCGACCGCGGCATCGCCCTTGTCGTTGGGGTGCGCCTTCGACCAGTCCACCGCTTCGGCCACTTGCGCCGGATAGGTCGCGGCCATCAGCACCTGGGTCAGCAGCGAGTCCGGGTACAGCGCGATCGGTGCCAGCAACTGGTCGAGTTGCTCATTGCTGAAGGTGGGTGGATCGCTCTGCGCCCAACCCGGCAGTGCCACGGCAACGGCCAGCACGGCGGCAAACAAACTCGACAACAAACGACGCATGGCAGCCCCTTTCCTAGGGGGGGCATTGTGCCGCATCGGGCGGAACGCCCCGAAGTGTCAGTTGGTGAAGCCGATGGGCGCGCGCCGGGCGCTGGCGTCGGGAAGATCGGCCAGCGCCAACGTGGCACGGCCGTCGAGCCGGGCGTTGCCGAAGGCCGTCATCCAGGCACGGCGCATCTCCCTCGGCGCGACGCCGGCCAGCCGCTCGAGCACCGCTTCGCTCGGCGCGGTGTCGAAGCGGCGACCCCAGTCGTGCTCGGCGCGTATCGACTGGTACAGGCGCAGCGCGATGGCGCGCGCCGCATCGCGGTCGGGGGCTTGCACCTCGTACACGTTCATGCGGTTGAGGATGGGTTCGGGGATGGCGCGGTCGTCGTTGGCGGTGGCCACCCAGATCAGCTGGCTGGCGTCGATCGAGACCTCGGCGAACTCGTCGGTGAATGTGCCGGCGGTGTCGTGCTCGAGCAGTCCGTATAGCGCGCCCAGCGGGTCGTAGGCATGCTCGCCGCGTGCCTTGTCGATCTCGTCCACCACCATCACCGGGTTGGCATAGGCGCCGTCGACCAGGGTTTCGAAGACCTTGCCGGGGCGCGCGCCTTTCCATTGGCTGGACGCACCGCTGAGCACCCAGCCGGCCGTGAGCGAACTCATCGAGATGAAGCCCAACCCGGTGCCCAGCAGCTGCGAGACGCGGCGCGCAAAATGCGTCTTGCCGATGCCCGGAGGCCCGAGCAGCAGCATCGGCGCGATCTCCAGCCCGTCGCGGCTGTCGTGGCACAGCGCCAGCTGGCGCTTCAGGTCGTCGAGCACCTCAGTGAAGTTGGGCAGTTCGTTGTACAGATGGTCCATTGCAGGCAGTCCGGAAGGCTTGACCTGGAAGCGCTGCGGGCCCTTTTCGAGCATGCGTTCATAGGTCGCGCGCAGATGCTCGTGCTCGCGTGCCGGCAGCTTGTCCAGGCGCTTTTCGACATCGCCCACCTGGTACAGGCTGCGCATTTGCGCGATCGGGATCTGCGCGCCGGGCGCGACCATCGGAACCAGATCGCTGCAGGTGCTCATGTCAAGATCTCCTCACACGGGTGATGACTGGCCTGGATGCATTCAAGCAAACAACGTGCCCTGGTCAGATAGGGAAATAACCTGTCATCGCGCCATTTCTTGCTGCGGCGGCAGCAGTCAGCCGTTGCGAGTGCTACTTCACCCAGGTGTTGAGCTGGATGATCGGCAGCAGCACCGCCAACACGATCAGCATCACCAGCACGCCCATGACGACGATGAGCAGCGGCTCGAGGATCGTGGCCAGCGCCATCGCGCGGCGCTGCACCTCGGCGCTGAGTTGCGCGGCCGCCCGACCCAGCATCACCGGCAGTTGGCCGGTCTGTTCGCCCAGCCGCGCAAACATCGCCAGCAGCCCGGGAAAGCGCTTCTTCGCCTGCAGGGCCGAGGCCAGCGGCGCGCCTTCGCGCACCTGCACCAGTGCGTCCATCGCGTCGGCGCGCATGGCTCGGTTGCCGAGCGTCTCGGCCGCCGCCTGCAATGCCTTCAGGATCGGCACGCCGGCCCCGGCCAGCATGGCCAGCGTGCTGGCAAAGCGCGCCGCGTTGTAGCCACGCGCCAAGCGGCCGACCAGCGGCAGCGTGAGCATGGCTGCATCGCTGCGTTCGCGAAAGGACGGGCTGCGGCGCAGCATGGTGAAGGTGGCCACGCCGGCCACGATCAAGGCGAGCAGGGCCCAGCCGTAGCTGCGCACGAACGCACTGATGGCGAGCATGGCGACTGTCAGGCCGGGCAACGCGCGCTTCGAACTGGTGAATACCGCCGCCACCTGCGGCACCACATAGGTGACGAGGAAGATGACGATGACGATGGCAATGAGCGAGACGATGGCCGGGTAGAGCATCGCGCCCAGCAACTTGGTGCGCAGTGCCTGGCGCTCTTCGAGGTCGTCGGCGAGTTTTTCCAGCACCTTGCCCAGCGCGCCGCTCTGCTCGCCGGCAGCCACCACGGCGCGATAGACCTCGTCGAACTCGCGTGGTGCGCCGGCAAGCGCGCGGGCGAAGGGCGCGCCGGCATTGACCTCGCTCTTCAGGTGGGCAATCAGCTCGCGCTGGCGCGGGTTCTCGGACTCATCGGCGAGCGCGCTCAATGCCCGCTCCAGCGGCAGCCCGGCGCCCACCAGCCCGGCCATCTGCCGAGTCCACACTCCCAGCGCGGTAGCGTCGAAGACGCGACTCGAAAACCGCGCCGATACGCCCTGCGTGCTGGCCGCGGCGACCGCGGTGACGGACAGCGGCACCAGCGATTGCCCACGCAGCTGCGAACGTGCGGCCTTGGCGTTCTCCGCCTCGAGCAATCCGGTGCTGGATTTGCCGGCGGCGTCCAGCGCTTCGAACTTGAAGGCGGGCATCGGCCGTCGTCAGTCCCTGGTGACGCGCATGACCTCTTCGGGCGAGGTGATGCCGTCGTCGATCAGGCGCTGGCCATCCTCACGCATGCTGCGCAGCCCGGCCGCCTCGGCGGCGACGAAGAGCTGGCTCTCGGCCGCGCGGTTGTGGATCAACGAGCGCATCTTGTCGTCTGCCACCATCAGTTCGTACACACCGGTACGGCCCTTGTAGCCTGTGTCCATGCATTGGCCGCAGCCCACCGGGTGCCAATGGCCGCGCTCGTCCTGTCGCCGGCAATGCACGCACAGCTTGCGCACCAGGCGCTGCGCCAGCACGCCGAGCAGGCTGCTGCTGAGCAGGAAAGGCTCGACGCCCATGTCCGTCAGCCGCGTCACCGCGCTCGGCGCGTCGTTGGTGTGCAGCGTGGCCAGCACCAGGTGGCCGGTGAGCGAGGCCTGGATCGCGATTGACGCGGTTTCGTAGTCGCGGATCTCGCCGATCATGATCACGTCCGGGTCCTGGCGCAGGATGGCGCGCAGCGCCTTGGCGAAAGTCAGGTCGATCTTGGCGTTGACCTGGGTCTGGCCGATGCCCGGCAGCTCGTATTCGATCGGGTCTTCCACCGTCAGCAGATTGGTGCTGCTGGTGTCGATGCGCCCCAGCGAGGCATACAGCGTGGTCGTCTTGCCCGAGCCGGTGGGTCCGGTGACGAGCACGATGCCATGCGGCTGGCGCACCAGCCGGTCGAAGGACTTCAGCACCTCGCCGCTCATGCCCAGACCTTCGAGCGTGAACTTCGATTCGCTCTTGTCCAGAATGCGCAGGACCGCGCGTTCACCATGCGCGCTGGCCAGCGTCGAGACACGCACATCGATGGCGCGCCCGCCCACGCGCAGGCTGATGCGCCCGTCCTGCGGCATGCGCTTTTCGGAGATGTCGAGCTCGGCCATGATCTTCAGCCGCGAGATCAGCGCGGCGTGCAGCGCGCGATTCGGCTGCACCACCTCGCGCAGGCTGCCGTCGACGCGAAAGCGCACCGCGCTGCTGCGTTCGTAGGGCTCGATGTGGATGTCGCTGGCGCCGTCCTTCACCGCCTGCGTCAGCAGTGCGTTGAGCATGCGGATGATGGGCGCGTCGTTGCTGGCTTCGAGCAGGTCTTCCACCGCCGGCAGGTCCTGCATCAGGCGGCTCAGGTCGACCGCGCTCTCGACCTCGCCGACCACCATCGCGGCGCTGGATTCGGCGCCGGCATAGGCCACGGCAATGCGATTGACCAGCGTGGAGGCCAGCTCGCGTTCGAAACCGTCCACGTCGAACAGGCGGTTCACCTCGGACAGGGCCGCGCTGGGCGTCGTTTCGGCGGCCCATAACACGAGCTGCGTGCCGTCGTTCTCGAGCAGCAACGTGTTCGCCTTCGCAAAGGCGTAGGGCAGAGGGTGGCGCGTGCCCATGCGGTGCGGCTATGGGCGGACCTGCGGCGGCAGGTTGTCGCTGGTTGTCGGCTCTGGATCGCGTGTGTTTGCGGCCGCCGGCGCGCTCGCGGCACCGGACGAGGGCTCGGGCCACGACAACGGCGGTGGCACCTTGCCGTCGCGGAACGGCGAGCCCGCCGACGCGGCAGGTGCCGGCGGGGCCACCGGGGCATCGTTGATCGGCAGCAGCGGCCGGATGATCGGTTGGCCCGGGCCCTGCTGTGCGGCGCGGATCAGGTCGTAGCGGTCCATTGTCAGCACGTTCGAATCGTCCTGTGTGCGGATGATCATCGGCCGCAGGAAGACCATCAGGTTGCTCTTCGTGCGGGTGCGGCTGTCATAGCGGAACAGCGCGCCGACGATGGGCAGGCTGCCCAGCCAGGGCACCTGCTCCACACTGCCGCCGTATTCGTCCTTCAGCAGGCCGCCGAGCACCATGATCTGGCCATCGTCGACCACCACCGTGGTCTCGATCGCGCTCTTGTCGGTGGTCAGGCCCTGCGGCGAAAGGCGGCTGGAGGGCACGACCGTCGAGTTCTCCTGGTAGATGATCAGCCGGATGGTGCCGTTCTCGCCGATCTGCGACTTGATGCGCAATGTCAGGCCCACGTCCTTGCGTTCGATGGTCTGGAACGGGTTGTTCGAGCCCGAGGTGTTGGTGGTGAACGAGCCGGTGAGGAAGGGCACGTTCTGGCCGACGATGATCTTGGCTTCCTCGTTGTCCAGCGCCACCATGTTCGGTGTGGCCAGCACGTTGGCGTCGGTCTTCGTCTCCAGGAAGCGCGCCAGCGCGGCGATGTTGTAGAGGTCGCCCACCTTCTTCAGGATGCCGAAATTCAACCCGGACGGTATCGCCAGTGCCGCCAGCCCGTCGCTTCCGGAGTTGATCGCTCTGGTCAGGTCGACGATGCCCGGCCGGCCCAGGTTGGTGCCGCCGACATAGTTGGTGGCACTGTTCTGGTTGCCGGAAATGGCCTGCCACTGCACACCGATTTCCGCCATCTTCTCGGCGTCGACCTTGACGATCAGCGTTTCGATATAGATCTGCGCGCGCCGCGTGTCCAGACGGTCGATGACGTTGCGAATCTGCCGGTACAAGGGTTCGGCCGCAGTGATGATCAGCGAGTTGGTGGCCGGATCGGCTTGGATGAAGCCGCCGGTCGAGGGGCTGGCCGAGGCCGCAACGGGTGTCGTCGCCGGCGTGGCGCCCCCTGCGCCGCCATCGGGTGCACGCGCCACCACTGGCGTCGGAGCGCCCGTACCGGACACGCCTGTGCCGCTCGTCGCGGCGCCGGCCGCAAAGGCTGCGCGCAGCACCGCCGCCAGCTTCACGGCGTCGGCATTCTTCAGGTAGACCACCCAGATGTTGCCTGCTGCCGCGCCGGCATGTGTGGGCTGATCGAGCTTGTCGATGATCGACAGCGCCATCACCAGTTGCGCCGGGTTGGCGGCGCGCAGGATCAGCGCATTGCTGCGGGAGTCGACCAGCACCGTCAGCTTGCCGCCGGCCACCGGCAACCCCGGCTGGACGCTGCTGCCCGAACTGCCATCGACCAGGCGCTGCACCATCGGCGCCAGGTCGCTGGCCAACGCATGCTTCAGGGGTATGACCTCGATGTCACTGCCGGCCGGCCGGTCCAGCGCGGCGATGATCTTGGCGATGCGCTGCAGGTTGTCGGCGTAGTCCGTGATGACCAGCGAGTTGCTGCCCATGCTGGCGTTGATGGTGTTGTTGGCGCTGATAAGCGGGCGCAGCACGGCCACCAGGTTGTTCGGGCTTTCGTGGTTGAGCGTAAAGATCTGCGTCAGGATCTGATCACCGCGCAGACGCGGTTCGCCGACCGACACCGTGCCGGTCTGCAGCTTGGCTTCGGCCTCGGGCACGACCTTCAGCAGGCCGCCGTTCTCGACCATCGTGAAGCCCAGTCCGCGCAAGGCCGACAGATAGTTCAGATAGGCCTCGCGCACGCTCAGCGCCTGGTCGCTGTACAGCGTGATCGTGCCCTTCACGCGGGGGTCGACGGCGATCTGACGCTCGATCATCGCGGCCATCGCCCGGGTTACCGCCTCGACATCGGCGTTGACGAAGTTGACTGTCACCTTCGCGCTCGATTTCAGCTCCGGGCTGTGGCCGGCCGGGGCATTGGCGGCTCGCGCCCGCGCGCCGCCTTGTTCCGCAGTCTGCGCCTGCGGCGTCTGGCCGCAGGCCAGCAGGCCGGCCAGCAACAGGCAGTTCAGGCGCAGCCGGTGTGGCCGCTGGTTTCGCGCCGCACGTGCGGGTCGCCGCTGTGTCATGGTCATCCGATCGAAATGAGGGACAGCGCACCCTGGCGCCGGCCGAATATGTTGAGCAGATTGTCGAGTGCGCTTTCGAAGCCCGGCGCCGCGCGCGCCTCGCCGCGAAAGCGCAAATGCGTCCCGGTCCACTGGCCCTGGCCGCTCATCAGCAGTGTGCCGTCCAGCGTACTCAATGTGAGCGTCGGGCCCTGGTCTGCAGCGCCGGCACCGACCACCTGCACGCGGTAGCTGCCCAGTCGATCCAGCGTCGCCAATGGGGATTGAATGTCATTCAGCTCCAGGTCGGCCTGGCCGACGATGCGCCAGCGCCCGGCCGCCATGTCCAGACTCAGGCCGGGGCTGGACAGGCGCAGTGTGCCGGCCAACTGCAGCGTGTTCCAAGGTGCGCCGAGACCCGCCAGCCAAGCGGCCGGCCATTCGCCCAGCGCGTCGGCGCTACGCACCAGTTGCACCCCCAGACGACCCAGCCCGGGACGCAGTTGCAGCACCACTTCGCTGGTCATGCAGCAAGGCTGGCGCAAGCGAAATTCCAGACCCAGGCCGTGCAGACCGAGGGTCCAGTCGACCCGACCGGGCAGGACCGCGGCGCTGCGGCTGTCGGCGCCGCCGGTCAGCACCGGCACGGCACTGCCGTTCCACACCGTGCCACGCGCATCCGCCAACAGCAGGCGCTGCTGCGACCCGGCCGCCACCGCCTTTGCCAGCCAGGCAGCCGGGGCGAAAACCACCACCGCGCAGGCTGTGCCGACCAGTGCGCCGGCCCAGCCCCATCGCGCCACGGCATTGCGCGTGCGTTCCCAGGCCAACTGGGCCAGCGTGGATTCGGCAAAACCGCTGCCCGGCCAGCGCGAAACCGCGCTGGCATTCCTGCGGCCACGCCAGCCGAACTTCATGCCTGCCGCCGCACCGGTTTCGCCATCACCGCGTCGCCCCGAGGCTGAGCACGATGCTGCCGGTGAAGCCCTGCGCATTGCGCGACAACTGGGCTTCGGTCGGCCGCGCCCGGGCGCCGGCGCGGGCCTCGGCCAGCCATTCGCGCAACTGGGAGCTGCTCACGCCATTGAGTGTCAATACCGCGCGGTCGCCCTGCAACGACAGGCGCGCCTTGCCGCCCAAGCGCTCGCTGGCCGCCTGCAGCGCCTTTGCTGAATGCTGGGCACCCAGGGCAGGCGCGGCACGCAATTCGCGCGTTTCGCTGGCCAGGGCACGCATCTGCTGCAACTGTGCATCGAGTGCATCGAGTTTCGCTGGCGCGCTGCGCAGCGTGCGCCAGGCAGGCTGCACGGCCGCGGACCACAAAATGAAGGCGCCCAACACGGCCATGGCCAGCGTGATGAGCTGCCGTTCGCGCGCGCCCGCGGCATGCCAGCGTGCGCGCAACGCCGCCCACTGGGCGCTGAGCGCGGTCGGGCGCGGGACGGCGGTCAAGACAGTGACCCCGGCGTGGCCGCGCGGCTGAGCGTGACGCGTCCCTCACTGCTTTCGACGGCCCAACCCCCTGGGCGCAGCCGCTCGCGAAACTGGGCCACCTGTTCGTCGGACCAGCCCGAGGCCGACAGCGTCAGCCGGCCGGGCTCGAAGCGCAAGGTGTGGACCGGGCCCTGTCCGTCGGGCCAGGCCGCTGCGGCGGCGCCTAGCAGCGTCTCCAGATCCGACTCGCCGGTGCGTCCGGCGGCGGCACGCAACACCTCGGTTTCTCGCTGCATCTGCAGCGGGGCGTCGAGCACGGCGCGAACCTTCGGAAAGCTGCTGCGCAACAGCTGCTCCTGTGCGGCGAGTCTGTCGCTGATGGCCTGTCGCTGGTGCCAGGCCCAGGCGTTCAGGCCGACGATCTGCAGCAGCACCAGCGCGACCGCACCCCATCGCACCGGACGCCATGCCGGGCTCATCAAGCGTCGCGCCAGGTCGCGCAGTGCGCGCGTGCCGCGGCGGCGCGGCGCCAGATCGAACTGGCGCAGGTTCCACAACGAACGCGCCGCCTGCAGCGCGCGTTCGGGCTCGGTGAGCACGGTGACGCTGGCGCCCAGCCAGCGTTCGGCGGGTGCGGCGACCGGTGGCGTGGCTGTCCAGCGTGTCGGCAGCGCCGTCATCTGCGGCAGCAGGGCGCGCGCCAGGCTCCCGTCCAGACGCAGCAGGTTCAGGCCGTTCTCGCCGGCGTGACACAGCATGATGCGGGCACTGCCGGCCGCCACCGCCCCCGCCTCGAAGAAGTGGCCTTGCGGTGCATCGCCGGGCCACACGCTCGGCAACACGCGGTCGATGCGCAGGCCGGTCTTCTCGAGTGCCTCCAACTGTGCGCGCAACCAGGCCTTGTGCATCACTGCAACCCAAGTGGGCTGGCCCGCGACTGCGTCCGGCGCAAGGGCCAGATGCACGCTGTCGTCGTCTTCGAGCAGGTGCTCCTCGAGTACGCCACCCAGAGCGGCGCGCAGTCTGGCTGCCGGCGACTTGGGCAGCGTCAGCCGTTGCCAGCTGATGTCGCTGTCGGCCAGCACGGCGACCACGTTGTCGGCGCGGGGCAGCAGAGCTGCCATCGCATGGCCATGCGATGTTGCCATCTGGCCATCGTTGCTGAGCACATAGGCGTAGCCCTCGCTCCGCACTGCGGTTGGCGATTCACTTTCGTCCGCGGCGGGCGCGCTCAGGCGCGCCCGCCGCGGAATCATGATCACGAGGACAGACATGGGGCAGCTAGGCTAGCGTGTGCGGTCGGTTATATCAACTCCGATTTCATGTAAATCAACGACTTAGCTCGGTTATCTGTAGCTTGTTCGCAGCTTTGGAGCAGAACGTTGCCGTTTTCGTTCAGGAGCCCGCGGGTTGCGGCACCTGGCGCGAACGAAACAGTGGAATGACTTGACGGTTCCGACGTACCACCAGCATTTGTTCTTCCACCACCCGCCCCTCCATGCGCAAGCGTCCAACGATCTCGAAGTAGTTGGACGATACGCTCAGGCGCTTGCCATCGAGTGGCGTGTCCGCAGGAAGATCCGATCGCGCATCCTCCAGCTTCGCAAAATGGCTGCGCTGTACCCGCTGCACGAAGCGCTCGGCACTGCCGAGGTCCATGCCGGGCACGACGGCGGCAAGGACCTCGCGCGAGGCGGTGTTCAGATTCAGCGGGGTGGGTTCCGGCAACAAGATGATGAAGGGCTGCAGGCGCTTGACTGTATCGGCGTCGAGGCCGAGCCAGACCAACTGGGCCAGTTTGTGCGGCAGCAGCGGCACATCGGCAGGCGTGCCCTGCGCCGCGTCGCTTGGGGGCAGCCAGCTCGCCTGCAGGCCTGTCGCAATCAGGTCGGCTGTTTCCGGGGCCACGGCCGCCGATTCGCACAAGCGCTTCAGCGTTGCCAGCTCCGCGTCGACGACCTTGAACTGCGCATCGACCAGGTTGCGCAGGTTGTAGAGCGATTGCGCATCGCGAATGCTGCCGCGCATGTAGGCTTCGGGCGCCCCCTCGAAGCTGTTGTTGCGGTCCTGCGCGAGCAGTCCCGACAGCGATGACTCCTCCAGCTTCAAGGCCCAGGGCTCGCCCAGATGGTCCGCGCCGGGTTGCCGACCATCCAGCCGCAGGATGACGCGGCCGAATTCGAGTGTCCCTGTCAGGATCCATGCCGCCTGGGCACGGGCACGCTCTGCGGCCTCGATATGCACGGCACGGCGTTGTTGCCAGACCATGCCGGCGGCCAGTGTGCTGACCAGCGTCAGGATGACCATGGCCAGCAACAGTGCTGCGCCCGGGCGGGGCCGCGACGGTGACTTCATGGATGTCATGGCGAGAGCAGCAGGTCGCGCACCAGGCGCTGCCCGCCAAAGGCAAGCGCCAGCCGCGCGCCTTCGGGCAGCATTTCACGCTGCTGGGTGCTTGCCCCGGCCGTCGCCGGTGTCACGTCGCCGCTGGATTGCGCGTTGCTCCAGCCGTTGCCGCGATAGAAGTACAACTGCACCTCGGTCACGCCTTCGAGCAGCAGCAACTGCTCCGGCTCGTCCCCAAGCAGTTGCCGACTGCGCATCCAGCTTTCCAGCAACTCGGCTGCGCGCGTCACGACCGGGCCCGTCCAGCGCCGCCACTGGCCGCCCTGCAACGACCATGCGACCATCTGTACGCCGCCCGGCGCGACGCGGGCCAGACGCACGGTCGCCCCGTCGAAGCTCAGCGCCGGTACGACCGGGCTGTCGTAGATCGACTGCAGATCCTGCTCCCACTGCGCCATCACGGTGTTCACGCGTGTCGTGCGTTCCATCTGCGCCTGGCTGATGTCGCGCGCGCGCACGATGCCGTCGACGCCCTGCCAGGCCATCGTGGCCAGCACCGCCATGATGAGAAGCGCCACCATCACTTCGACCAGCGTGAAGCCGCGACGCCTCGTCTTCATGGCGTCATTGCCTGTACAGCAAGGTGGACAGGCGCACCAGCTGCCGTCCGGCATCGTCGGCCACGCTGGCATCCGCCAGACGCAGATCGACCCATTGCGTGCCGGCCACGCGCAAGCGGCCGGCGTAGTTGCGACCGAGCTGCTCGCAGGCGAATTCGGTATCGCCGATGCCGGGGAACTGCCGTGTCAAGCGCAGGTTGACCAGGTGGTTCTCGGCGCACCACTGTGCTGCGATCACGTCCGACAGGCGCTGCGCGTTGTCGACCAGCACGCCTGCGGCACGCAAGCCGGCTCCCAGGGTGATCGCGACCACGGCCACGGCCACCAGCACCTCGACCAATGTGAAGCCGCCGCGCCTGCACTTCACTGCGGGTCCCCTGCAGGCTGCACCGTGAAGGGGCCGAGCCCGTCGGTGGCCAGATCAATGCGCTGGTCGGCGAGGCGCAGCACGATGCGCTGCGCGCCAATCAAGGGCTCTGGCCCCAGCACGACGGCGTTCGCCCCTGCCACTTCGGCATTCACGCTGGCGTCGAGCCAACGCACCTCCGGACCGCTGCCGCCGTTGGGCGTGTCGGGCAGGCCGACGAAGTGAAACTGTTCGCCCTCGTTGCGGCCCTGCGGTAGCCAGTACACAGGCAGGCCCGAGGCGCGCGATTCGGCCCGGGCCGAATCGAGCAGGGCGCTCAGGCGTGCCGCCTCGGTTTCGAGTCGCATGCTCGCCGGGTCGCGCAGTGCCAGACTGACCACGCCGGCCGCGACGGCGATCAGTGCCACCACGATCATCAACTCGATCAGCGTGAATCCGCGCGCACACCTTGCAACGCAGGCACTGCCCGCATTGCGCTTGCCTCGCAGCAATGCGCGCAGGCTACTGCCAGGAGCCGATGTCGGCGTTGTTGCCGTCGCCACCCGCGGTACCGTCGGCGCCGAAACTGAAGACATCGATCTCGCCCTTCACGCCCGGGTTGACATACTGATAGGGCCGCCCCCAGGGGTCGGCGGGCAGTTTGTCAAGGTAGGGTTTCCAGTTCGGCGGCAATGAGCCGACGCCGGGTTTTCGCACCAGCGCTTCCAGGCCCTGGTCGGCGCTGGGGTAGCGCTGGTTGTCCAGCTTGTACAGCTTCAGCGCCTGAATCAGGTTGTTGACATCGGTGCGAGCTGCGGTGACGCGCGCATCGTCGGCGCGGTCGAGCACGTTGGGCACGATCAGGGCCGCAAGCACGCCGATGATGACCAGCACGACCATCAGTTCGATGAGCGTGAAACCGCGCACGCTAGCGGTTCGCAGGAAGGGCTTTGACGTCATGAACGCAGGGGGGCGGAAGTGGCGTGGTACATGATAATCGCGGCATGGTGTCGCGTTTTGCCGCATTCGTGATCTGGGCCGCAGTAGCGGCCAGTTGCGTGTTCTGGGCCATGCGCCTGTGGGTCAAGCCGATGGTCGTGCCGGCGCATGCCACCGTTGTCGCCACGGGCAGCGGCTTCAATGGAGATCTGAGCCGCGTGTTCGGCACCGATGCAGAGGCGCCGATCGCGGCGGGGGCGCCGCCGCCGCAGACTGATCCGCGCTTCAGGCTCATCGGCGTGGTGGCGCCGCGCTCGCAGGCTGCACGATCCGAAGGCTTGGCGGTGATTGCACTGGACGACAAACCGCCGCGGGCCTACCGCGTGGGCGCGGCGGTGGATGGTGACGTGGTACTGCAATCGGTGCATGCGCGTGGTGCATCACTCGGACCGTTGGGACAGCCCGCGCAGGTTGCTCTCGAATTGCCTGCGCTGCCGCCGCCAGCCACTGGCGTACCGGCATCGATCGGCAGCCTCGCGCCGCCTGCGCTGCAGGTACGACCGCTGCCGCCGCCAGTCGCCCTAATGCCTGCAGTATCGCCGGCGCCAGCGATAGTGGACTCCGTGCGACCTGTCCCGCCAGGAGGCCCAGACAATTCCGTCGACGACCCACCAGGAAATCGTCCGACCAGCGAAGAGCGGCGGCGACCCCAATAGCAGTCTGTTGTTCGTCAGGTGTCAGGCCGCAGACGGTGCCGAACGCGTGTTCTCGGTCATCGGCGTCGGCCGCGACGGCCCCGGATCTTCGCCATCGGCGACTTCGGTCAGCAGCGCCGCCGCGCTGCGCACCAGCGGCCAGGCCAGCGTCGCGCCGGTGCCGTCCGTGCTGTCCATGCCCAGTTCAAGCAGTGCCGAAGCGCGGAACAGTTGCAACGCCTTGTCCAGCCCAGGATGCCCGTGGCTGCGGCAGAACACGCAGTAGTCGGTGACCGGCGGGGCGATGCGCGAGGCAAGCATCAACGCCGCGCAGGCCGCCATGCCGTCGACCATCATCAGGTGGCGCTTGCTGGCCGCGACCAGCATCACGCCGACCATCATCGCCAATTCGAAGCCGCCGAATGCGGCCAGCACCTCCACCGATTCGCTCAGTTCGCGGTGCCGGGCCTGCGCGCCCTGCACGATGACCAACTGGTGCTCCAGCGCAGCTGGGTCCATGCCCGGGCACGACACCAGCAGATCGCGCACCGGCGAGTCGGTCAGCCGCGACAGCACCAGCGCGGCACTGAGGTGCGAGCCTACGCCGATGCCCGCACAGATGAGCATGTTGCCGCGCAGCGCCTCCCCGATTTCCATGCCGGCGCGCATGGCCGCGTGGGCCTGGTCGAGCGTCATCGCGCTGCTGACGCGGGCGTTGCGCGTGCCGTGCGCAATCTTGCGCATCAGCAGTCGCTCGTGCGCGTTGATGTCTTCGGCGACGCCACAATCCACCACCGTCAGTGCGATCTGCTGGATGCGTGCGAACACCGCCATGGGCAGTTGCCCGTTCAACAGGTGATTCACCTGACCGTGTGTCGAGCGATGGGCCGGCGCTTGGATGCCGTCGACAGCCATGCCGTGGTCGGCGGCAAACACCACCAGCTGCGGGTCGCGAAAACGAGGCCTGAGGCTGTTCTGCATCAGGCCCAGACGCACCGCCAAAGGCTCGAGTTCGCCCAGGCTGCCCGCAGCCTCGGCGCGGCGCGCCAGCTTCTCCATCAGCGACCGCTCGAGCAGTGGGTTCGAAGTCGATGCGATGAGCGAGCGGCTGACGGCCATGGCGCGCAGTGTAGGTTCAGCGCAGGAACAGCCGATACACCGGGTTCGCCGATTCCTCAACGTACGGATAGGCCAAGGTTTCCAGGAAGGACTGGAACGCTTGTTCGTCGGCTGTGGGCACCTGTATGCCCACGAGGATGCGGCCGTAGTCCGCGCCCTGGTTGCGGTAGTGGAACAGGCTGATGTTCCAGCCCGGATGCATGGCCGCCAGGAAGCGCATCAGCGCGCCCGGACGCTCCGGGAAGACGAAGCGGAACAGCCGCTCGTGACGCGCCAGCTCGGAATGCCCGCCGACCATGTGCCGCACATGTTCCTTGGCCAATTCGTCGTCGCTGAGGTTGACCGTGGCAAAGCCATGGCGGACGAAATTTCGCGCGATGCGATCGGCCTCGTCGTGTCGCGTGATGGCCAGGCCGACGAACACATGGGCGACCTTCGTGTCCGCGATGCGGTAGTTGAACTCCGTCACCTGGCGCGGGTGCGCCGGCGTGCCGATGAGCTCGCAAAACCGCTTGAAGGATCCGCGCTCCTCGGGAATGGTCACCGCGAACAGCGCCTCGCGCTGTTCGCCGAACTCGGCACGCTCGGCCACGAAACGCAGGCGGTCGAAGTTCATGTTCGCACCGCAGGTGATGGCCACGAAGGTCTTGCCCTTCAGCTTGTGCGTCTCCACGTACTGCTTCATCGCGGCCACGCCCATCGCGCCCGAGGGTTCGAGAACGCTGCGCGTGTCCTGGAATACGTCCTTGATGGCCGCGCACACCGCATCGGTGTCGACGACCACGTAGTCGTCGACCAATGCGCGTGCGAGCCTGAAGGTTTCGACGCCGACCTGCTTGACCGCCGTGCCGTCGGCGAACAGGCCCACGTCGGCGAGCGACACACGCTTGCCAGCGCGCACCGAACGCAGCATCGCGTCCGAATCGGTGGTCTGCACCCCGATGACCTTGATCTGCGGTCGCACCGCCTTGATGTAGGCCGCCACGCCGGAGATGAGCCCGCCACCGCCGATGGCCACGAAGACCGCATCGATCGGCCCCTGGTGCTGGCGCAGGATCTCCATCGCGATGGTGCCCTGCCCGGCGATGACCTCCGGGTCGTCGAAGGGGTGCACAAAGCTGAGGCCCTGCGAGGCTTCGAGCGCGAGCGCGTGCACATAGGCGTCGGAGTAGCTGTCGCCATGCAGCACGACCTCGGCGCCCAGTGCGTGTACCGCATCCACCTTCAGCCGTGGTGTCGTTACCGGCATGACGATGGTGGCCTTGCAGCCGAGCTTGCGTGCACTCAGCGCCACGCCTTGCGCATGGTTGCCGGCCGAAGCGCAGATCACACCGCGTGCCAGCTGCTCGGGCGTCAGATGCGCCATCTTGTTGTAGGCGCCGCGCAGCTTGAAGCTGAACACCGACTGCTGGTCCTCGCGCTTGAGCAACACATGATTGCCGAGCCGGCGCGACAGGCTGCGTGCCGGATCCAGCGCCGTTTCCACTGCCACGTCGTACACGCGTGCATTGAGGATGCGTTGCAGGTAGGACGAAAGGTCGGGCCGGCCACGCGAACGCGTTTTCGGCGCAGCACGTGTCGGCCGTGGCATGGCGGGAGGCGGGGATGCGGAGGGTTTCAAGTCGTGAGCGGCGAGTTTGCCCGGTGCTGGCCGGCATGCGCCACGGCACCAGCAGGCGCCAGACGGGACCGACGGGCGCCGAATGATACGGTCTGCCCCTGGGCCGCCACGGCGCGAAGAAAAAAGCCCAAGGCATTGCTGCCCTGGGCTGAATCCACCCTTTTGAAGGTGGAGGAGACAAGTTGCAGGGAGTTAACTCCCGATGCTTTGCAGTCTAGCAGTCGGTATGCTGCGTCGCAACATCAAATACGGCCAGATCACGTCGACTAGGGAGCGTGCTCCAAACACGCGGTCGCGCCGCTGCACTACGCTGGCGCGCGCCTGGCCTTCGTCGATTCAGACGAAGCGCTCAGACATGGTGCGCCGTGCGGGTCATGACCTTGGCAGCCAGGCGCATGGCCAACTTCACCGGCGCTGGCAGATCCGCGGCGCCTGCCTTGCGTGCTTCGGCGGCATGCCGCGCTTCGTCTTGCTTCATCTGCTGCACGATGGCTCTCGACACCTGGTCGGTGTCCGGAAGCCGGTCCAGGTGGCTTTGCAGGTGCTCTTCCACCTGGTGCTCGGTTTCGGCCACGAAGCCCAGGCTGACGGCTTCGCCGAGACGGCCCGCCAGCAGCCCGAGGCCGAAGGCGCCGGCATACCACAGCGGGTTCAGCACGCTGGCATGGTCACCCAGTTCACGCAGTCGCCCATGCGTCCAGGCCAGATGGTCCGATTCGTCGCGCGCCGCGCTCGCAAAGTGGCGCTTCAGTTCGG
>JAHECC010000261.1 GCA_024641965.1 Rubrivivax sp. | reverse complement strand
GGCTTCGGCCACCGGGGCGGTCGAGTAAACGCCGAAGGAGTGCTTGGTGACGTAGTTGCCGTTGGCCGTGACCAGGCCGAAGACGCCGGGCCGTGCGCGCAGCCGGCGCATCATCTCGCCGATCGAATGGGTGACGTAGTTGTTGCCAGGGCCGCCGAAGAACGGCAGGCCGCCAGTGACGGTGAGGCCACGCGCATCGTCCTCGTCAAGGCCGATTTCGGCGCAACCGATCTGCACCGCGCTGGCGAAGCAGCTGTACAGGTCGAACAAGGCGATGTCGTCGAGGGTCCTGCCGGCCATTGCCAGGGCCAGCCGTGACGCAGCGCGGATGGCGGGCGACGAATGGAAGTCCTGCCGCTGGCTCACGAACCAGGTGTCGTGCGCGTCGGCGCAGCCGTGCAGGAAGACCCACTTCTCGCGTGGGATGCCGAGTTCGCGCGCCGCGGCCACGCTGGTCATCACCAGCGCCGCCGACTGGTCGATGTAGGCATGCGCGTTCATCAGCCGTGGATAGGGGTAGCCGATCCAGCGGTTCTTCTCGTTCACCGTGATCAGCTGCTCGGCGCTGTAGCCCTGGCGCCTCGTCGCCAGCGGGTTTGCTGCCGCCACCGCGGCGAAGCGCGCCATCAGCTCGCCGATGGCGCGCTGATGTTCGTCGAGGCCGCGGCCCCGCGCGCCGCGCAGCGCGTTCTCGAACAGCGGGTACATCGAGATCGCGTTGCGCAGTCGGTGCCGTTCTTCATGGTCGCTCCAACCGCGGCGCGGATCGCCGATCAGTTCGGGCTCTCCGCCCGGGTCTTCGTGCCAGTCGGCTTTGGTGCCGGCCAGCTCCAGCGCGTGCTGCGTACGCAGCGCTTCGCCGCCGCAAAGCAGCACCGCGCGCATCGCGCCACCTGCAATCGCTTCCGCAAACTGGTTGATCAGAAACTGCGGCATGTTGCCGCCGCTGTGGCTGTAGACATGGCGCGCCGCATTCAGCCCCAGCCGGCGGGCGATGCTGCGCGGCGGGTTGGTCGAGCTGCCGAAGGGCGTGGCGAAGCGGTACGAGGTATCGGCAAAGCTGCGGATCATCGCCACCGTGTCGATCGCGGCGGCGAGGCCCGGTACGGCAGCGTCGGCCAGCGCCAGCCGCGCGGCCTGCGCGATCAGATCGTAGGGCGAGCGCCCCCGCTCTGCCGCAGTGTCGGTATCGGTGACGTCGCCGCAACCGACAAGCACCGGCGTGCGCCCGTCGATCGTGCGGGTTGGTGGCTCCATGGGCGTCTGCGCTCGGATATCGGTCCGGCCTCAATGCTTACCCGCATAGGCGCGGCAACATGAGGCGATAGAGTCCATGAACGCGCCAGCGCGAGTGCCGGCCCACCGCCGCAGGGCAGACTGACCGAACGAGCCGAGGGAACGCGACCGATGGACCTGCTGAGCTTGGACAACCCGGTGTTCCGGGTGTACGTCATCGCCGCCAGCCTCGCCATCCTGAAGATGATCGGCCATGCCTTCCTGACGGTCTACCGCATGATGCATGGCCACAGCGGCTTCCTGAACCCGGAAGACCTGCGCAAGACGCCGCTCAATCCGCAGCCCGACGCCCAGCAGATCGCGCCGAATGACTACGTCGAACGGGCTCGCAGGATGCATCGCAACGAGGGCGAGAACACGCCGCTGTTTCTGGCGGCCGGGCTGCTCTTCGTGGCCGCCGCGCCGCCGCTGTGGTTGGCCGTGGTGCTGCTGTACGGCTATGTTGCCATGCGCCTCGCGCATGCCTATGCCTACCTGAGCGAGCGCGACCACGAGGTGCGCGCCACATTCTTCACGCTCGGCGTGGTGGCCATTGCCGTCATGAGCGTCTACGCCCTGGCTGCGGCACTGTCGCACTGAAGCCGCCGCGCGGGCCACGCATTCACTTGCCCAGCCCCATCGAGCGGGCGATGACCTCTTTCATGATCTCGTTCGTGCCGCCGTAGATGCGCGACACGCGTGTGTCGGCATAGGCGCGCGCGATTGGGTATTCCCACATGAAACCGTAGCCGCCGTGCAGCTGCAGGCATTCGTCGATCACCCGGCCGGCCAGGTCGGTGCAGTTGAGCTTGGCCATCGACGCGGTCGGCGCGTCCAGCTCGCCGGCCAGCAGCAGGCTCATGCAGTGGTCGACGAAAACGCGCGCCATCTGCACCTGCGACTGCAACTCGGCCAGCTTGAAGCGCGTGTTCTGGAAGCTGGCCACCGCGTTGCCGAAGACCTTGCGCTCGCGCACGTAGGCCATGGTCTCGTCGATCGCCTGCTGCGCCGACGCCGTGGCGCCGATGGCGATCTGCATGCGCTCCCAGGGCAGCTCCTGCATCAGGTAGACGAAACCCTGCCCTTCATGGCCCAACAGATTGTTTGCCGGCACCTTGACGTTGTCGAAGAACAGCTCCGAGGTGTCCTGCGCCTTCAGCCCCAGCTTCTTCAGCCGCTTGCCGCGCTCGAAGCCTGGCATGCCGCGCTCGACCAGGATCAGGCTGGTGCCCTTGGCGCCGAGTGCGGGGTTGGTCTTGGCCACGGTGATCACCAGGTCGGCGTTCCAGCCGTTGGTGATGAAGGTCTTGGCGCCGTTGACGGTGTAATGGTCGCCGTCGCGCACCGCGCTGGTCTTCACCGACTGCAGATCGCTGCCGACGCCGGGCTCGCTCATCGCGATGGCGCCGATGATCTCGCCCTTGGCCATGCGCGGCAGATAGTTGGCCTTCTGTTCCTCGCTGCCGTACTTCAGCAGGTAGGGCGCGACGATCTCCGAGTGCAGCGAAAAGCCCAGCCCCGAAGTGCGCGCCTTGGCCGTCTCTTCCATCATCACCATGCTGTAGAGGCGATCGGCACCGGCGCCACCGTATTGCTCGGGCATGCTCGGGCACAGGAAGCCGTTCTCGCCCGCTTTCTGCCAGACCTCGCGGTCGACGTAGCCGCGCTCCTCCCAGGCCTCGTGGTGCGGCAGCACTTCCTTTTCCAGGAACTTGCGGAACGAGGCGCGGAAGTCCTCGTGCTCGGGGCTGAACAGCTTGCGCGGGATCATCGCCCTACAGCCGTTCCACGATCGTCACGTTGGCCTGCCCGCCGCCTTCGCACATCGTCTGCAGGCCCCAGCGCTTGCCCTTGGCGTGCAGCGCATGCACCAGCGTCGTCATCAGCTTGGTGCCCGAGGCACCCAGCGGGTGGCCCAGCGAAATCGCGCCGCCGTTGATGTTGAGCTTGGCCGGGTTCGCCTGCGTGTCCTTCAGCCAGGCCAGCGGCACCGAGGCAAAGGCCTCGTTGACCTCGAACAGGTCGATGTCGTCGATCTTCATGCCCGCCTTCTTCAACGCATGGTGCGTCGCCGGCAGTGGCGCCTCGAGCATGATCACCGGGTCGCCGCCAATCACCGTCATGTGGTGGATGCGCGCCAGCGGCTTCACGCCCAAGGCCTTCAACCCCTTTTCATTGACGACCATCACGCCCGAAGCGCCGTCGCAGATCTGGCTGGCGCTGGCCGCGGTGATGTAGCCGCCCTCGCGCAGCAGCTTGACGCTGGCGATGCCCTCGAGCGTGGCCTCCATGCGGATGCCTTCGTCGGTGTCGTGCATCTCGTCGCCGGCGCTGCCGTCGGCGTTGCGCACGGCGATCGGCACGATCTCGGCCTTGAAGGCGCCCTCCAACGTCGCCGCCTTGGCGCGCTGGTGGCTGCCCAGCGAGAAGCGGTCGAGCTCGTCCTTCGTCAGCTTGTACTTCTCGGCCATCATCTCCGCACCCATGAACTGGCTGAACTGCGGGCCGGGAAAGCGCTCCTTGATGATCGGGCTCATGTAGTGGCCGAGGCCGGCTTCCTTGTAGACCTTGCCCAGGTTGGCCATCGGGATGCGGCTCATGCTCTCCACGCCGGCGGCGATGACGCAATCCATCGTGCCCGACATCACCGCCTGCGCGGCGAAGTGCAGCGCCTGCTGCGACGAGCCGCATTGGCGGTCGATGGTCACGCCGGGCACGTTCATCGGCAGCTTCGAGGCCAGCGCCGCCATGCGGCCGATGCAGCCCGACTGCTCGCCGGCCTGCAGCACGCAACCCATGATCACGTCCTCGACCATCGCCGGGTCGGCGCCGCTGCGCTCGACCAGCGCGTCGATGACCTGCGCGGCCAGGTCCACCGGATGCCAGCCCGACACGCGGCCCCCGCGCTTGCCACCGGCGGTGCGGGCGGCGGCGACGATATAAGCTTCAGCCATGATGCGTTTCCTTTGTGACAGTGCCCGACGACGTTGGGCCCCAGAATGTGTATGCGCAGCATACCGCGAGCCCCCTGCGCGCGCTGCGTCGCACAAGTGACAACCTCAACCACAGGACAAGCCCGATGAAGCTATCTTCCGACATCTCCGCCATCGTCACCGGTGGCGCCTCCGGCTTGGGCGCAGCGACCGCGCGCCGGCTGGCCCAGCACGGCGTCAAGGTGGCGCTGTTCGACCTGAACGCCGACGCAGGCGAAACGCTGGCCAAGGAAATCGGCGGCGTGTTCTGCAAGGTCGACGTGACCAATGAAGAGCAGGTCGATGCCGGCTTCGCGAAGGCGCGCGCGGCGATCGGCCAGGAGCGCATCCTCATCAACTGCGCCGGCACCGGCAACGCCATCAAGACCGCCAGCCGCGACAAGAAGACCGGGGAGATCAAATCCTTCCCCACAGCCAACTTCGACCGCATCATCCAGATCAACCTGGTCGGCACTTTCCGCTGCATCGCCAAGAGCGCCGCCGGCATGATGACGCTGGACCCGATGGAGCACGGCGAGCGCGGCGCCATCGTCGCCACCGCTTCGGTGGCGGCACAGGACGGGCAGATCGGCCAAGCGTCCTATTCGGCATCGAAGGCCG
>JAHECC010000260.1 GCA_024641965.1 Rubrivivax sp. | reverse complement strand
GGGGAGCGGCAGAATCTCGATCACTCCGACGTGAACGTCAGCTTTGAGGCGATGAAATTGACGACGTATGTGTCGCCGATGGGTCGCAAGGTGATGTCGGAGCGGCGCCGCCGAATGTCGGCGGCTAACCCGGAGCTGTCAGTCGGTGAGCCCGAGCCAGGGCGCACTTGACGGCCGGAAGCCGCTTGCCCGTCGCATAGAGCCTTGGGCGCGATACTGCGCGCGACACGACTTTCGGGCAGATTTGACATGAAGATCCTCGTACTCGGTGCTGGCGCAATCGGCGGCTACTTCGGCGGGCGGCTCGTGCAGGCGGGTGGCGACGTCAGTTTCCTTGTGCGCGAACGCCGTCGCGCGCAGTTGGCCGAGCGCGGCCTGGTGGTGCGCAGCCCGCACGGTGACTTCAACGTACCGGTACGAACTGTGACGAGCGACGCGCCCGGCGGTAGCGCCGATCTGGTACTGCTGGCCTGCAAGGCCTACGACCTGGAGCCAGCCATCGCGGCCATCGCGCCCGCGGTTGGCGACAGCACGACTGTGATGCCGCTGCTCAACGGCCTGGCGCATGTCGAGCGCCTGCAAGCGGCCTTCGGCAGTGCCCGCGTGGCCGGCGGCAGCTGCGGCATACCGGCGACGTTGACCGACGAAGGCGAGGTGGTGCAGCTCGGCAACTTCCATCGCATCGTCTTCGGCCGCCTGCCGGGCACCGCCGTCGGCGCCCAGGCCAAGCTGCAGACGCTGCACCGGCTGTTCCAGGCGACGCCGGTGGACGTGGAGCTGTCCGAGCACATGATGCTGGCGCTGTGGGAGAAGTTCGTCGGCCTGGCGACGCTCGCGGCGATGACCTGCCTGATGCGCGGGGCCGTCGCCGACATCCTGTCGGCCGACGACGGCGCGGCCATGATGGCCGAGGCCTATGCCGCCTGCGATGCCACCGCGCGCGCCGCCGGCCATGTGCCGCGCGAGGCGGCAATGGCAGGCTTTCGTGCGATGTTCGCCGACCGCAGCTCGCCGCTGACGGCGTCGATGCTGCGCGACCTGGAAAACGGCGGCCGCACCGAGGGCGCGCACATCGTCGGCGACATGTTGGCGCGTGCCCGCGCCGCGGGCGTCGACCCCGGTCCGTTGCGTACCGCGTGGTGCCACTTGCAAGCGGCGGAGCACCGGCGGCTGCGCGAGGCCCATTGATCGCCATTTCGCCAGCATCCGTCGGCGCGCATCCGAACGCACCCGACGTGTCGCTGCCGGTCGTCCGCGGATGCGTTCACGGTGGGCGCTGCGGGCGTTCGCGTGCGCGAGCCTACGTCACCCGCAGCGCGCCACGTAGACGGCTTCGGGCGCACGGTCGGACGCAGTCGGACGCGGCGCCACCGCGCGTCGCAGCGGCGGCGCTACGTTGCCGTCACAGCCTTCGTTGCGAAATGACCGACACCGGCACATGCGTCCACGCAAGCGTCCACGAGAAGCGTTGCGGCCCGGGCCCAGCGACGCCGCGGCGGTGATGAAGCGTCGCGCCGCACGCATCGGCGGCACGCTGACCATGGCGTTTGTTGCGGCGCTGCTCAGCGAATGGGCCCACGTGCCACTGCCGTGGATGATCGGCCCGCTGCTGACCACCGCGATCTGCGGCGTTCTCGGCGCGCCGATCGACGCCGCCGCGCCGTTGCGCAATGTCGGCCAATGGATCATCGGCGCAGCGCTGGGGCTGTACTTCACGCCCGAGGTGTTGCGCTCGGTCTTCGAGTTGTGGCCGGCGCTGCTGGCCGGAATCGCCTGGGCGCTGCTGATGGGTTACTCGTTCTACTGGCTACTGGCCAGGGCATCGTCGGCTGGCAATGCCGAAGAGCGCGCCACCGCCTATTTCGCCGCGGCCATCGGCGGGGCGTCGGAGATGGCGTTGCTCGGCGAACGTCACGGCGGGCGCGTCGACCGCATTGCGGTCGCCCATTCGCTGCGCGTGCTGATCGTCGTCGTGACGATCCCGTTGGCCTATCAATGGGCAGGACTCAGAGGTCTCGACAGCTCGTTGCCGGGGCCGGTTCAGGTCCACCTCGGCGGCCTGGGGCTGCTGGGCGCGCTGACGCTGCTCGGTGCGCTGCTGGTGAGCCGGCTGCGCCTGCCCAACCCGTGGGTGCTGGGCGCGCTGAGCGTCGCGCTGACGCTCACTGCCAGTGGCGTCGAGCTCTCGGCGCTGCCAAGTGCGGTGACCCACGCCGGGCAGCTGTTCATCGGCGTCGCGCTGGGCGCAAGATTCACGCCCGACTTCATGCGCAGCGCGCCGCGCTGGATGGTGGCCGTCGCGATCGGCACCCTCGCCATCATCGCGCTGTCGGCCGGCTTCGCGTGGACGCTGGCGCAGCTTGCCGAGCTGCACTGGGCCACCGTGTTGCTGGGCACCTCGCCCGGTGGCATCGCCGAGATGTGCATCACCGCCAAGGTGCTGCAACTCGGCGTGCCCGTCGTGACGGCGTTCCACGTCACGCGCTATGTCGCGGTCCTGCTGTGCGCCGCACCGCTGTACCACTGGCTGGAGTCACGCGACGGCGACCGACAGCCGCGTTGATGTCGATCTTGGAGTCGGCCGCCGGCGCTGTGCTGGTCTGCGGATGGGCAGCCCTCTACGTGCTTTTCGCGTGCTTCGGCGGGAAGCCTGATGGTGGGGAGGGTGCCCGTCGTCACGGGCGGCTCCTGTGCCCGGGTGTTGGCACATGGAGGTACCGCGCGAACGGAACGTGAGGACAGCTTTCCGTGTACGGCACCTGCCTTGGTCGAAGAATATATGGCTCGTCGGTGTACGCTACTTCGCATGACAGATCCAACCCCGAGAATCCACATGAGTAGGCCCCGCCTGATTTACTTCGACTTCGCCGGCAGCCGCGGCGAGGAATGCCGTATAGCGCTTCACCTGGCCGGTATCGATTTCGAGGACGTGCGCATCAAGAGCGCCGATTGGCCCACGATGAAGGCCGACATGCCCTTCGGCGCCATGCCCGTGCTCGAGCTTGCGGGCAAGGCACCGCTGGCGCATTCCAACGCCATTCTCGTCTTCATCGGTCGTCAGCATCGACTTCATCCCGCCGATGCTTTCGAGGCTGCGCGCCACGAATCGCTGATGTGTGCCGTTGAGGAGCTGCGCCACACGATCACGCCCACGCTGCGCATCACCGACCCTGAACAAAAGCGCCAGGCACGCGAGGCGCTTGCGGCCAACGAACTCAGCACCTGGGGCAGCCAGGTCGAACGCCAACTTGGCGACGGCCCGTTCATTGGCGGCGCGACGCTGCAGGTAGCCGACCTGAAGCTATACATGGTGGTGCGTTGGCTGACCACAGGAATCCTGGATCACGTGCCTACTACGGTATTCGATCATTGCCCGAAGCTGCTGCGCCTGTATGGTGCGGTGGGTGATCATGTAGGAGTCAAGGCATGGTTGGCCAAGACCAAGGGCTGAGCTTGGAATCGCTTCTCGGACTTGGTGGTTCCAGGGTGTTGAGTTCGCAGGAGTCGTGAACGTCGAGGTCGCGAACGACTGGTCCGAACAAGCGCTGGAAGCGTCCCTGCCGAAGTCGCCTGCCGGCTGCTGCCGCAAAGGGAATATCGAGTTCCCGCTCAAGGCCAAGTCCGGACCGACCACTTCAGCCAACCAGCATTAGATCCGTGCCGATCTGGGATGGATGGAGGGTTTCCGCTGAACACGCCGTATGTAGCGCCGCTGCGCAAGGACAGGATCGACGCCTTTGGTGCGACGGCGCTGGTCTTCTTCTCGGCCATGATGGGCCTCAACCAGGTCTTCATGAAGCTCATCAACGCCGGCATGAACCCGGTGTTCCAGGCGGGCCTGCGCTCGGCCTGCGCCTTCCTGCCTGTTCTGATCTGGCTGAAATACCGTGGTCGCAGCATCACCGTCAATGACGGGACGCTGCTTCCCGGCATTGTCTGCGGACTGTTCTTCGCCTTCGAATTCCTGCTTCTGTTCCAGGCGCTGGAATACACCACCGTCGCGCGCACCGCGGTGCTCTTCTACACCATGCCCATCTGGGTTGCGGTGGCTGCGAATTTCCTCATTCCCGGCGAAGCGATGACCCGCCGCAAGGCAGCCGGCCTGATGCTGGCCGTCGCAGGCGTCGCGCTGGCCTTGTGGCGAAACGAACAGCCCGCCACCGAATTTGCCTTGATGGGAGACTTGATGGCGTTGGCGGGCGCAGCCGGCTGGGCAGGCGTTGCGCTGACGGCGCGGGTGACGAAACTTTCCAGGGCCTCGCCCGAAATGCAGCTGCTGTACCAATTGGCGGTGTCCGCACCGATCCTGCTCGTGGCTTCCAGCTATTTCGGTGAGCCCTTCCGGACCATGACACCTCTCTTGTGGGGTCTCTTCTCCTTTCAGGTGCTCGGCATCGTCTGCGCGCTCTACATCTTCTGGTTCTGGATCCTGAAGGTCTATCCGGCGTCCGAGATAGCGAGCTTCGCCTTTCTTGCGCCGGTGTTCGGTGTGTTCTTCGGCTGGCTGATGTTGCGCGAGCACCTTTCCGCGAACCTGTTTGCCGCGTTGGCATTGGTAGGCGCAGGAATATGGCTGGTGAACAAGCGGCCGAAGGCTAAGACCTGAACCGATCCAATCGCGCGTCCACGCCAGAGACCTACGCGCCGCCGAGCATGGCCTGGAGTGTCCTGCGGCCCACGCATTTCAGGACACGGGTGCCGGCTTGATTGCAGCCGGACGGTATGCCGAGATTGCCCGGCGAAAGTTGCCGCAAAGTCCATCTTGAAATCCTGGTCTCGGCCACTTCCAGTCGCTGGCCACGAGCAACTTCCGGGCATCTCACCTGTCCTTTCTCGCGCCTTAGCGAACCGGCCACGAACTGCCCATGGCGATGGGTCACCTTGCGGCCACTGGGCTGACTTGGTTGTTTGCTCCGGCGCCAATCTGG
>JAHECC010000071.1 GCA_024641965.1 Rubrivivax sp. | reverse complement strand
TTGACTTCGTCATAGCCGCAAGACGGCGCGTCGGTAAGCGACACCTGCAGCGTGCCGACACCACTGCTGCCTGCGCTGCCGCCCCCTGCGGAACTGCCCGTGCCGCCGGCAGCGGTCGTTTCGGCACCTCCGCCTCCACAGGCGCTCATCAAGCTTGCACCAGCGAATGCCAATACCAGCGCCAACAGCGTCTTCGTTTGCATGGTGATCACCCTTTCGCGTTGTCATGGAGCGGGCCTGAGCCCCGACCCCACGATTGTCCACGGCGTCACGGCGGGTACCGCCCTGCGTTCGAGGGGGGGGTTGTTACAAACGGTACGCATTGCAAGCAGCTTCGAAGATCGGCAATTTCGGGCCGCTACAGGGTGCGGCCGACTCCGTCAGCTGGCGACGGTATCCAGCAGACCGGCGCGACACGCCGCCACGTTGAGGTCGACGCGGTCCCGCTTGAGCAGGACGATCAAATTCGAGGCCACCTCACCGCTCCGAATCAATCGGCCAGGCGGGTGATGCCATCGAGGCCATTCTTCCCCGCGTGCCATTGCTGCGCTTCGCGCCCGGTTTCGAGAAGCTCACCGAAAGACAGGCCCAGATCCTCGAATTGCTCGCTCGGGGTTCGGACAACGCCCAGGGCAGCGCACACCTGGGTGTGTCGGGCAAGACCGTTCGCAATCAGGTGTCGGCGATTCTCGATGCGCTGGGAATCGAGTCGCGAGGGCGTTTGATCTTGCGAGCACGCGAGGTCGGCTTCGGCAAGTAGTTCCGCGGCGACCGGAACGCCAGCGCGTGCTACCCCGCGCCGTGACGCTTCTTGGCACGAAGCACGAGAAGACGGCGCTCGAAGAAGCCTTTCACTTTCATGCCGGCGTCGTCGACTCGGTGCGCGGCAGAAATCGGCCGCCACCCTCACGCCCCAGCCACCTCGCACCATCGACGATGCATTGACCGCGCAGGAACACCTTCTTCACCTTGCCGGTCAGTTCGCGGCCTTCGAACAAGCTGTAGTCGCTGCGGCTGTGATGCTCGGCGGCACGCACTGTCCAGCGCTCGCCCGGGTCGAACAGCACCAAGTCCGCGTCGCTGCCGACCGCGATCGTGCCCTTGAACGGAAACAAGCCGAAGAGCTTCGCCGGCGCCGTGGCGCAGACATCGACGAAGCGGTTCAACGACATCCCGTGCTGCACCACCGCGGCGTCGTGCAGCAGCGACAGACGCTCCTCGAGGCCCGGCGCGCCGTTCGGAATGCGGTTGAAGCTGCCGATGCCCAGCTGCTTGGAAAAGCGCATGCCGTTCGGCTGCTCGTCGAAGCAGAAGGCGCAGTGGTCGGTGGCCACCACCTCGATGTCGCCGCGCTGCAGCCCGCGCCACAACTGCGGCGGCTGTTCGGGCTCGCGCAAGGGCGGCGACATGACGAACTTGGCCGCTTCGAAGCCGGGCCGCTCGTATTCCTCGGCGTTCAGCAACAAGTATTGCGGGCAGGTTTCACCATGCACACGCTGGCCGCGCCGGCGCGCGTCGCTCACCGCCCCCAGTGCCTGCGCAGTGGACAGATGCACCACGTACAGCGGCGCCCCCGCCAGCTCGGCCAAGTCGATCGCCCGCCGCGCCGCTTCGCCTTCGAGGATCGCCGGGCGGGTCAGTGCGTGGAATTTCGGCGCGGTGTCGCCCCGGGCCAGCGCGTCGCGCACCAGCACCTGGATGGCATGCCCGTTCTCGGCATGCACGCAACACAGGGCGCCATGCGCGCCGGCCACGCGCATCGCCTCGAGCAGCGCGCCGTCGTCGACCATCAGCGCGCCGGGGTAGGCCAGGAAGAACTTGAAGCTGCTGACGCCCTCGCGCCGCACCAGCGTCTTCATGTCCTGCAGCGTGGCCGCGTCCGCGTCGAGCACGATCATGTGCGCGCCGACGTCGACGCAGGCGCTCTCGCGCCTGCGGTGCCAGTCTTCCAGCCCCTGCAGCAGGCTTTGCCCTCGCAGCGGCGTGCAGTAGTCGACGACCGTGGTCGTGCCGCCGAAGGCCGCCGCCACCGTGCCACTGCCGAAGGTGTCGATCGTCTGCGCCGTCGGCGTGGCCGAATCGAGATGGGTGTGCACGTCCACGCCACCCGGCAACACCAGCAGCCCGCTCGCGTCGAGCACCGTCACGTCACCGCCCACGGGCAGATCGAGCCCGATGCGGCAGATGCGCCCGCCGTCGATCAGCAGGTCGGCGACATAGTCGTCGACGGCCGTGACGATGCGCCCGTTCCTGATCAGCGTGGCCATGGTGTTCGTCGGTTCATCGTCATTCGGCGTCGTCGAGTGGCACCGCGCCCTTGCGCTCGACGATCATGCGGTAGTGCTCCGGCTCGCGGTGCCGGGCGAAGTTGAAGGTGGTGGTCTTGTACGACGCCGTCAGGTCCAGGTCGCAGCGCGCGACGGCAAGCTCGTCGCCGGTGGTGGTGCAGGCACCGACGATCTCGCCCGAGGGCGCGACGATGATCGAATTGCCGATCTGCTCCACGCCTTCCTCCAGCCCGGCCTTGGCCACGCCGACCACCCAGCTGCCGTTCTGGTAGGCGCCCGCCTGCATCACCAACTGGTTGTGGAAATGCGAGAGCGCGTCGTGCTCTGGCGCAGGCGGGTTGTGCACCGGCGTGTTGTAGCCGATGAGGATCATCTCCACGCCCTGCAGACCGAGAATGCGGTAGGTCTCGGGCCAGCGCCGGTCGTTGCAGATCGCCATGCCGAAAGTGCCGGCCTTGCCTTCGCCGAAGTTGGCACGGAAGGCCGGAAAACCGAGATCGCCGACCTCGAAGTAGCGCTTCTCGAGATGCTGGAAACGGCGCCAAGGTTCGTGCTCGGCATGGCCCGGCAGGTGGATCTTGCGGTAGCGAGCGACGATGACACCGCGCTTGTCCACCGTGATCGCCGTGTTGAAGTGGCGCGCCTGGCCGCAAGCGCCATCGGCTTCGACGAGTTCGGCATAGCCCAGGCAGAAGCCGATGCTTAAGCGTCGCGCCGCGTCGAACAACGGCTGCGTCTCGGGCCCCGGCATCGCGCGTTCGAAGAACGCATCGACGTCGGACTGCGCTTCGAAGTACCAGCGCGGGAAGAAGGTGGTCAGTGCGAGTTCGGGGAACACCACCAGGTCGCAGCCGCAGGCCTTGGCGTCATGCATCAGCGCCAGCAATCGCGCCACCACCTGGGTGCGGCTGTGCTCGCGGGCAATGGGGCCGAGCTGGGCGGCGCCGACGGTGATGGTTCTGGGCATGGCGCTTATTGCAGCTCGGCTATCGATGCCGGTTCGGTAGCCGGCACCATTACGAGTCCGCCACCGGCAGGTGTGGCAGCGATGACCTGAGCGACTTCAGAAGCACGTGCAGCACGGCAGCCGGTTCCAGCGACAAGGTGTCGCCTTCGTTCGCGCCGGTGAGCCTCGTGCTTTGCAGCGAGAAGTCCGCCGCAGCGATGTGGGCCGACAGTTGCGGCGAGCTGTAGTCGAGCGTCGCGTTCAGCACGATCTCGTGCGTCGTTCCGCCGAAGCGTCCGCGCATGCCCCAGGCGTCGCCGCGCTCGAACAGCATGAAGGCGTTGCTGCGTTGCGCGTCGAATTCCGTCCGGTCGAGATACAGGCGCGGCTTGTCCTGGTAGGGCCGGCCTGAGGTCGGGCAGAAGGTGGTGCAATTGCCGCACTCGTTGCACAAGTCGCTGAGCACCGCGACCTGCAAGCCCTGCGCCACGTTGAACGGCTTCGTGCCCTTGGTCTTGATCGACCCGCCCTCGACGCGCAACTGCGGCAGCGCTACGCCGAGCGGCGCGCAGCGGTAGGTCATGAACGCGAGGTTCGGGCACACCGCCACGCAAAGGCTGCACATCGTGTCGCAGTCCAGGCAGCGTAACGCCTCGCGCTCGGCCTCGGTCGGCGCCAGCGTCTGCACGACTTCGTCGAAGTTGTGGCGTTGGTCGAAGGGCAGTTGCGGGATCGGTACCCGCACCTCGCGGCGCGAGCGCCGCCGCAGCAGATCGGCCAGGTCGAAGTCATCCTTCTTGCCGGCCTGGGCCTGCGGCTCGCCCGCACCTTCTTCCCTGGCGCGGATGCTGCGCGCGATGCGACGCCCATCGCCGAGCGCCTGCACGATGGTCTCGGGGCCGTTCATGACGATGTCGCCGCCGGCATAGACGCCGTGAATCGAGGTTTCCAGCGTCTGCGCATCCACCTTCACATAACCCTTGCTCGTCAGCTCCGGCTTCCGGTCACCGAAGAAACCCAGGTCGGCGCGCTGGCCGATGGCCACGATGAGCTGGTCGAGCGGGATCACGAAGTCGGAGTCCGCGACTTCGACCGGCCGGGCACGCCCTGATGCGTCGCTCTCGCCCAAGGCCATGCGCTTGCACTGCAGCGCGGTCAGGCGGTCGCCTTCGGCCATCACGGCATGCGGCGCGGCCAGCTCCTCGATGCCGACGCCTTCGCCCAGCGTGTCGTGCAACTCCTCGCGCTGGGCGGGCATCTGGTCGATCGTGCGCCGGTAGATCAGTGTGACTGCTCCGTCGGTCAGCCGGGCCGCCGTGCGCGCACAGTCCATCGCCACGTCGCCGCCGCCGATCACGCCGACACGCGCGCCCATCGGCGCCACGCGCTTCTCGCGCGCCGCGCGCAGGAACTCCAGGCCATCGAGCACGCCGGGCGTGTGCTCGCCGGGGATGCCCAGCGGCAGCCCCTGCTGGGCACCGGCCGCCACGACGATGTACTTGAAGCCGTCGGCGCGCAACGCGTCGAGTTGGAAATCGCGCCCCGCCTGCTGGTTGTAGCGTATGTCGACGCCAAGCTCGCGGATGACCTGCATGTCCTGCTCTATCGACGCGTGGGTCGCGCGATAGCCGGGTATCGAGCCGGCGACCATGCCGCCGCTGTAGGCGCGCGCCTCGAAGATCGTCACCCGGTAACCCGCCTGCGCCAGGAAGTAGGCGACCGACAGCCCGCAGGGCCCGGCGCCGACCACAGCCACACGCACGCCGCGGCCCGGCACCCGTTGCCGGTAGTGCGGCTCATGCTCCTGATCCATCACAAAGCGCTTGATCTCGCGGATCGCCAGCGGTTCGTCGTAGTGGGTGCGGATGCACACGCTCTCGCAGGCGTGGTTGCAGGCGCGGCCGAGGATCGCCGCCATCGGGTTGTCGTCGCGGATCAGGTCGACGGCGTCGTCGAAGCGACCCTCGCGCACCCCGCTCATGTACTGCGGGACTTTCTGGTCGATCGGGCACACGTCGGTGCATGGCGCCTTGATGCAGTCGAAAGTACCGAGTGGCCGTGCCGTCTTCGTGCGACCGGCGTCGACGGCATCCTTTTTCAGCCGCGGCTCGTGCAGCGTCTCGTCGGCGTAGCGCCGCAGGTTGGCCAGCGCCGCAGCGCCGATGTCGCTCTCATCCGCGCCGGCGGATTGCTGGATCAGGCCATCGATGTCCTTCGCGCCACGGGCCTGCATCGCGACGGCCGTGTTCTCGAGGTACTGCAGCATGCGCAGGTAGCTGCCGGGCTTGAGCAGGTCGGAGCAGACGGTCACGGTCTTCATGCCGCAAGCCAGCAGTCGGTGTGCGTTGAACGCGTCGACGCCGCCGGAAAACGACATCATCAAACGGCCGCCGAACTCACCGCCGAGCTTGGCGGCCAGGTTCACCGTCACCGCGTGCAGCGCGCGGCCGGACATGTACATCATCTTCTCTTGCTTCGGGAAGATGGGCCGGTGGTTGAGCACCTCGAGCGTGTTCGACAGCTTGACGCCGAACTGCAGCTTGCGCTTCGCGGCCGCCTCGCCCAGGCGCTGCAGCATCGGCACGGCGGCCTCGTACTTCAGGTCGTGTTCGAAGGCCAGGTCGGGCACGCTCACGTCCTTGAAGCCCAGGTCGTGGTTCAGGATGCGGCGAAGCGTGTCGGGTCCGAGCAGCGTCGGGTTGAGCTTGACGCTGGTGTGCAACCCGCAGTCGTCGATCAACCAGCGCGAGATCTTCTCGATCTCGTCCGGCGGGCAGCCGTGCATCGTCGACAGCGTCACGTTGTCCGACAGGCGCGCCGGAATCGCGATGCCCTTCGCGGCCGGTGCATGCTTCGCGGCGATGGCCGTGTATTCCTGCAGCAGCGGCCCGGCATCGCGCACCCGCCGCAGGAATTCCTGCATGTTCGGCTTCAGCAGCCCAGCCATGTTGTAGCCGACGCTCAGGTTGAAGATCACCCCGGGTGCGTCGCCGGGGAAGCCGAGCTCGCGGTGCAGCACGTGGATCAGCACCCAGGCGCGCAGGTACTCGTCGAAGGACTGCAGCACCTTCAGCTCCTGCGACCACTCGCAGTTGTAGCCCTCGTCCTGCATGTCGATGCAGGGCTTGGAGACTTCGATCTCATCGAGCGTCTGAACCGTCTTGAGCTCGATGAAGCGCGCGCCGCACAGCCAGGCGGCGACGATGTTCTGCGCCATCTGCGAGTGCGGGCCGGCAGCCACGCCGTAGGGCGTCTCGATGCGCTGGCCGTAGACGCTTGTCGCGAACGGATCGCTCTTTCCCGGCACGAAGAACAGCTTGCGCGGGATGCCGAAGATGGCGTCGTTGCGCTTCAGCTCGGTGAATATCCACGCGGCCAGTTGCTCCATGCGGATCGGCTGGAATCGGTCGGACATGATGCTTTCCCTCGCGAAGAATCTGATCTACAGCGCTACCCGACCACCGTGCCCGTCTTGCCCTCGATGCCTTCCCTGGCCTTGCTCAGCATGGTGATCAGGGCCTGGCGGCCAGGCTTCGAGCTAGCAAAGGACAGGGCAGATTCGACCTTGGGCCGCATCGAGCCTTCCGCGAAATGCCCTTCGGCCAGGTAGCGTTCGCCGTCCTCGATGCTCAGCCGATCCAGCCATTGCTGATTCGGCTTGCGGAAATTCAGCGCCACCTTCTCGACGGCCGTCAGGATGATGAGCAGGTCGGCGTCGATCATCTCGGCGAGCTTGGCGCTGGCCAGGTCCTTGTCGACGACGGCGCTCGCGCCCTTCAGGTGGTGGCCATGGCGCGTGACCGGAATGCCGCCGCCACCGACCGTGATGACCACCTGCCCGGCATCGAACATCAGCCGCACGGTCTTTTTCTCGATGACGTCGATCGGCTGCGGCGAGGCGACCACGCGGCGCCAGCCGCGCCCGGCGTCTTCCTTCATGTGCGCACCCTTGGCGACCATTGCATCCGCCTCCTCCTTGCTGAAGAAGGAACCGATCGGCTTGGTCGGGTCGGCAAAGGCCGGGTCGTTTTCATCGACCTCGACCTGTGTGATCAAGGTGGCGACCGGCTTGTCGATGCCGCGGTTCAGCAGCGCTTCGTGCAAGGCGTTCTGCAGGTCGTAGCCGATATAGCCCTGGCTCAAGGCCACGCACACCGACATCGGCAAGACGGGCGAGTGTGCGTAGGTCATCGACGCCGCCTCGAAGGCCATCTGGATCATGCCCACCTGCGGACCGTTGCCGTGCGTGATCACGACATGGTGGCCCTGCTCGACCAGGTCGGCGATCGCATTCGAGGTGCTCTGCACCGCCACCATCTGTTCGGCCAGGTCGGCACCCAGCGCGTTGCCGCCGAGCGCCAGGACGATTCTCTTGCTCATGACGGCGCGGCGCTTCAGCTACTCGCCCAACTCGCTCAAGTAACTCAACGGAATGGCGGCATACATCGCGGCGCATTTGACGAGATGCTCCTTCCAGGTGATTTCGTTGGGCGCGTGGGCCTGCGGTTCCTTGCCCGGGCCGAAGCCGACCACCGGGATGCCGTGGCGCCCTGCGATCGACACGCCGTTGGTCGAGAAGGTCCATTTGTCGACGATCGGCTTCTTCTTGAACAAGCCCTCGTAGGCATTCACCAGCGTCTTCACGGCGACGTGGTCCTCGTCGGTCTTCCAGGTCGGGAAGAAGCACTCGGTGGGGTAGACCAGGCCGGTATAGGCCGGACGGTCGTAGTGGTACAGCGACACCTCGGCGGTGGCTGCCTCGACGGCCGGCAAGGCGCGGATTTCTTCCAGCGCGGCTTCCCATGTCTCGCCCCAGGTCAGGCGGCGGTCGATCGACACCGCACAGCTGTCGGCCACGGCGCAGCGGCTGGGCGAGGTGAAGAAGATCTCCGACACCGTCAGCGTGCCCTTGCCCAGAAAGTCGTCATGCCCCAGGTTGCCGGCCAGTTGCTGCAACTCGATCAGGATCGGCGCCATCTTGAAGATCGCGTTGTCGCCGCGTTCCGGCGCCGAGCCGTGGCAGCTGCGCCCCTGCACCTCGACGCGGATCTCCATGCGTCCACGATGGCCGCGGTAGACGCGGCAATCGGTCGGCTCGGTGCTGACGACGAACTCCGGGCGGATCTTCGATTGTTCGATGATGTACTGCCAGCACAGGCCGTCGCAGTCCTCTTCCTGCACCGTGCCGGTGACGAGCAAGGTGTACTGGCCGTCGAGACCGAGGTCCTTGATGATCTTGCCGGCATAGACCATCGAGGCCATGCCGCCTTCCTGGTCTGAACCGCCGCGTCCGCCGATGACTTTGTCGTCCTCCATGCCCTGGTAGGGGTCGAACTTCCAGTTCTTGATGTTGCCCACGCCGACGGTGTCGATATGCGCGTCCATGGCGATCAGATGCGGCCCGTGCCCGATGGTGCCGAGGATGTTGCCCATCGGATCGATGTCGACCTTGTCGAAACCGACCTTCTGCATTTCCTGCTTGATGCGCAGCACGACCTTCTCTTCGTTGCAACTCTCGCTGGGGATGGCAATCATGTCGCGCAGGAAGCGTGTCATGTCGGCCCTGTAGTGCTCGGCCTTGGCCAGGATTTGTTCGAACGGGATGCTCTTCGACATTGCTCTTCTCCGATTTGAATGCTTATTCCAACTGTCACCTGAACCGCGGCGTCGCTTCTTTCAGCAACTGGTCCAGCACACGATCGGCGTCGGCATATTTGCGTGCCACGATCATCGCGGCGATGACGTAGGGCTTCCAGCTGGCTTCCTTGTAGGTGGCGATGCGGTAACGTTCGAACACGCTGTCCTGCACCTCGCCTTCCTTGCAGGAAATGCCGGAGATGTCGGCCGGCAGACAGTGCATGTACAGCGCCTTTCCACCCTGCGTCAGCTTCATCATCGCTTCGGTGCAGTGCCAGTTCTTGTGCCTGGCGTTCTGTGCAAGACACTCCTTTTCGAGCGCCTTCAGGCCGTCGCGATCCTCGGCGCGCAAGAGTTCGGTACGCGCCTGCATCACCTTGTACGGCGCCCATGATTTCGGATAGACGATGTCGGCGCCTTCGAAGGCCTGTTCCATGCTCTTCAGGTGCGTGAACTTGCCGCCCGAGGCCGCCGCATTCTTGCGCGCGACTTCCACCACGTCCGGAATCAGGTCGTAGCCTTCGGGGTGCGCCAGTCGCACGTCCATGCCGAAGCGCGTCATCAATCCGATGATTCCCTGCGGCACCGACAGCGGCTTGCCGTAGCTGGGTGAATAGGCCCAGGTCATGGCGATCTTCTTGCCCTTCAGCGCGTCGAGGCTGCCGAAGTGCTCTTGCAACCAGGCCAGGTCGGCCATCGATTGCGTCGGGTGGTCGATGTCGCACTGCAGGTTTACCAGGGCCGGGCGCTGCGGCAACACGCCTTGCGCGAAACCGTCGTCCAGCGCGGCCCCCACTTCGCGCATGTAGGCGTTGCCGGCGCCCAGGTACATGTCGTCGCGAATGCCGATGACGTCGGCGCAGAAGGCGATCATGTTCGCGGTCTCGCGCACGGTCTCGCCATGCGCGATCTGCGATTTGCCTTCGTCCAGATCCTGCTGCGCCAGGCCCAGCAGGTTCAATGCCGAGGCATAGGAAAAGCGCGTGCGGGTGGAGTTGTCGCGAAAGACGGAAATCCCCAGGCCGCTGTGGAACATCTTGGTGGCGATGTTTTCGCCGCGCATGCCTTTCAGCGCCTCGGCGATCTTCAGCACCCGCTCGAGTTCGTCGTGCGTTTGCTCCCAGGTCAGCAGCAGGTCCTTCTTGTGGGATTCGGACTTCAGCTTGCCGATTTGCCCGATGAGTTGGTTGATGGTTGTCATGGCTTGTCCTCGAATCAGTAGGGCTCTGTACAAAGTGGTCTCAGCGCTTTAGGCCGGTGAAAAGCACGCCGACGCGCCGGCCCGCGCCGATCAGGCCGTCGCGGCGCAGGTGCATGACGCCGGCCAAGCCGGCCGAGCCGGTGTGGCTGACGGCAATGCCGGTCGTTTCCAGCGCCAGCTGATTGGCCTGCCGGAGCGTGTCCTCGTCGACAACCACGCTGGTGCCGCCAGTGGCCGCCACGCCTCGCAGCACTGCCAGCCAGTCGTAGGTCTCGTCGTCGAGGATGCCCTCGGCAACGCTGTGCGGCACCTGCTCCCACGGCCACATGAATGCCGAGCGGTGCGCCGCGGCGTGGCGCAATGCGTCTTCAGCGCTGGCCCCGCTGCTGGCGCAGCGCTGCTGCAACAGCGCCCAGGCACGCTGCAGCGGCGCCGCACCCTGCGTCTGCACCGTGTGGATGCGCGGTACATGCTCGATCAGCCCGCTCGTGTGCGCCCGAGCGTAGGCCTGCATGCAAGCGCTGGCGAGTGCGCCGCCACCGACCTGCACGACCAGATCGTCGAGCGGCGGCATTCCGGCGCCGAGCATTTCATAGATCAGCGTCTCACCCCCGTCGATGGCCAGGCCGTTCTCGTTCCCCTGGCAACAGAAGGGCAGTGCGCCGGCGCGCAGCGCCTCGTGGAACCGGTGCACACAGGGGTCGCCGCGTTGGCCCGGCGCTCGCGGGCAGGCCACGACGGTGGCGCCCAGCGTTTGCAGGCGGTCCAGCACCGCCGGCTCGGCGTCCGATGGAACGAAGACCTGCAGTGCGCGTTCCGCAGCGCATGCCAGCACCGCCGCGGCCAGGGCCGCGTTGCCGCAGCTGGCAATTGCGAGTGGTGCCAGTGACTGTTTCTCGTCGCCTTCGGCAACCGCCAGGTAGAGCAGGATGCCCATCAGGTGGCGTGCCTTGTGCGAACCGGCAACGTTGCCGGTGTCGTCCTTGACCTGCACTTCGATGTCCAGTCGAGCGCCGAGTGCTGCTGCGCCGCGATACGGCGTCACGCGAAAGCCGTGGCCGTCGACAGCAGCGATGCGATCGTCGAGACGGTGCACCAGCTCGACGAAGGCCGCATCGCTCATGCCGCGCGCACGCGCCGCGTGCCAGGCGTACAGGCTTTCGCGGCAGCGCACGAAGGGGTTGTCATCGTCGCCGCGGTCCAGCACCGCGCCGGCGCCGAGCCGGTGCACCAGCACATGGTCGCCGTCGTCGCTGCCGGCGTGTGCGCAGCGGAACGGGTAGGTTGTGCTCCCGCTCGGCTGCCAGCCGCAGCCGGCGCAGACCAGGCGCGACGTGCTCACGTCGGCTCAGGCCACGCCGGTGCGGCGGTTGAAGGCCACGATCATCTCGTCCCACTTCGGCAGCAGGCCATGCAGCCCGCGCCAGAAGGACTGGTCGCGCCGCGCCTCGAAATCGTCGAGCGTCACACCTCGCTGCTCGACCCATGTGAAGAAGCCAAGATTGAAGATGCGGTTGCGCTCGACCGGCCCGGTCAGCAGCACATGCTCGGTGGATGCGCCGGCAAGGTGCCGGCCGAAGGCCTCGGCCGCGTGCGTGCCGTCGAAATGCCCGTTGAAGTGCTTGGCCACCGCCTTGGGCTTTTCCGAGGTGTACAGCTCGGCGCCGTCGGTGGCCACGGTGAGCACCGCGTCGCCGCTGCCCAGGCCCAGCGTCTTCGCCAGCTTGATGGAAGCAACGATGTTGCAGATGCTCGACAGGCCGAAATGCGGCAGCGCCGCGAGGGTGTCCTCGCCGACGCCGTGCGCGCGCAGCAGCGCGTGGCCGGCCGGGTCGTTGAACAACACGAACAACTGGTCGGTCGCGTGATCGGAGACGGCGACCGCGGCATCGCTGTTGGTGACGTTCTGGACGAAGGGCACGTGCTTGTCGCCGATGCCCTGGATGTTGTGCTCGCCGAAGCCGTTGTAGAGCATCGTCGGGCATTCGAGCGCCTCGACGGCGACGATCTTGGTGCCGTGCCGTTCCTTCAGCCAGTCGCCCGCGGCCAGTGTGCCGGCCGAGCCGGTGGCCGAGACGTACGCGGCCAGCCGCAATGCCGGGTCACCCGCTCGCACGGTGTCGAAGACATGGTCGAATGCGCGCCCGCTGACGGCGTAGTGCGCGAGGTAGTTGGCGAACTCCGAGAACTGGTTGAGCACGACGTTGCCCGGCTCCAGCGCCAGCGCGTCGCAGGCGTCGTAGATCTCGCGCACATTGCTCTCGGTGCCGGGCGTGCGGATGATGTCGCCAGGTTCGCTGACCCAGCGCTCCAGCCACTCGAAGCGCTCGTCGCTCATGCCGGCAGGCAGGATGGCCACGCCACGACAGCCGAGCGTGCGCGAGATCGCCACCCCGCCGCGGCAGTAGTTGCCGGTGGAGGGCCACAGCGCGCGCTGGCTCGATGGGTCGAAGCGGCCGGTGACCAGGCGCGAAACCAGGCAGGCGTAGGCCGGCAGCACCTTGTGCGCGTGGATCATCGGGAAGCGATCGCCGAGCACGACGATGATCGGCGCGCTCACGCCGGTCAGCGCCTCGCCCAGCACGACATGCGCCGGCACCTGCGCCAGGCCGGTGCGTGCGGCATCGTTGTACCAATGCACGCGAAACAGGTTCAGCGGATCGACGGCGTCGGAGTCCACTGCGGACAGCTGTTCGCGGCGCTGCGCGTCGATGGTCGCCGGATCGGCGAGTTCGGCGAAGGTCGGCAGCGCGATGCGCTTGCGGGCGAAGTGTTCGATCGCGCGCTCGTAGACGGTTTGGTCGGCAATGCGGGTAAGGTCGCTCATAGTCTTGCCATTCGCGACCATAGGCGGGAGGCCTCGGCAGCGGCCTCCGCCCGGATCGCATCGATGTTGAGTTGGGGTGTTTCAGCGCGCATCGGCGCGGTCCCGCCGAAGCGTTCGGCCAGCAGCGCGTGGCTGCATTTGAGGCGCCGCTGCGCCGCTGTCGGGTCGTCGCCGTGGCGCGGCGCTTCTTCGCGCAGCGCGGCGCATTCAGCCTGCAAATCCGACGGATAACCGTCTGTGCCCAGCGCCACGCGCTCGCTGGCGCGCAAGGCCGTCGGGTAGCCGACCCGGTTGCCCAGGTTGGAACGCGGGTTCTGCACCAGCCAGCAGCCGAGTTGTTCGACGCGGCGCACCTGCGCTTCGCTCAGGTGCACGCCGTGCGCGAGGATCGAACCCGGCGGCAGCGCGCCCAGGCGCTCGAGCCGCTCCAGCGGACCGTCCCAGCCGCGCTCGATGGCATCGGCGACATCGGCGCGGTCCTCGGCGACGTGTACGTGCACGACGCTGCCGAGCTCGCGGCACAGTGCCGCCGCCTCGCGCAGCGTGTCGTCCGACACGGTGAACGACGCGTGCAGGCCGATCACGCCGCGCACCAGCGGCCGCGTGTTGGTCTCGATGAAGCGGCGGCACTCGGCCAGGCCGCGCCGCCCTTCGTCGCGCCCGCCGTTTCGCTCGGTTGCGCCGTAGCACAGCACCGCCGGCATGCCCGCAGCCTGGCAAACGTCGGCCAGGATGTCGAGCGAGCCCTCGATCAGATTCGGCGACTCGTGGTGATCAATCAGCCCGGCCGTGCCGAGCTGCAGCGCCTCGGCGACATACCAGCGCGCGGACAAACGCAGCGACTGCGCATCGAGCGCGCGGTCGAGCCGCCACCACACACGTTGCAGGATCGCCAGGAAGTCCGGCGGCGGTTCGGCCGGCGCCGGCATGCCGAAGGGCACCAGCCCGGAGTACAGGTGCGTATGTGCGTTGACCGCGTTGATCAAAGCACTCACCTCGACCCCAGCGCGAAGCCGACGCTCATCGCGCGTGCGGCGGGCGAGTCCTTCATCGGCAGCGTCGTGCGGCGGATGCCGTCGAAAGCCTCGAGCGCCGACGCCACCGCAGCGGCGGTCGGCACCAGGCCGATCTCACCCACGCCCTTGGCCCCCATCGGCCCCTCGGGCTCGGGCTCCTCGACCAGGATCACCTCGACCACGGGCATGTCGCGCGCACGCAGCACGCCCAGCTCCTTCAGCTTGAAGGTCACCGGCATGCCGTTCTCGCAGCGCAGTTCCTCGGTCAGCGCGTAGCCCAGGCCCATGTGCACCGCGCCTTCGACCTGGCCCGAGCACAGCGCCGGGTTGACCACCCGCCCGGCATCGTGCGCCGCGACCACGCGCTCGACACGTCCGGCCGCGTCGAGCACGACCATCTGCGTGGCATAGCCGAAGGTGGTGTGCGTCTTGATCTTGGCCACCGGCGCGCCCAGCGCGGTGGTGTCGTTGACGAGCACGTCGCCGGCATAGACGCGCCCCGCAAGCGCCGCCAGCGTGTGGCCGGCATCGAGATCGGCCTTGAGCTTGGCGCCCGCGGCGAGCACCGCATTGCCGCCGTGCAGCGTGGCGCGCGAGCCGGTGGTCTGCCCGCAATCGACTTCATGCGAGGTGTCCACCTTCGGCACGAAGATCGAGGCCGGCAGCCCCGTGGACTGCACGGCAAACTGCACCAGCACCGTCAGCAGTCCCTGGCCCATCTCGGTGTAGCCGTTGTACAGATCCACCAGGCCGTCGGGGCGCACCACCAGCCGCACCTTGCCCCATTCGGGCACGCCGTTGCCGATGCCGCTGTTCTTGATGCCGCAGGCGATGCCGACCGCGCGGCCCTCGCGGCAGGCGGCGTCGTAATGCGGCTTGATCGCCTGCAGCGTCTTGCGGATGCCGACCGACTTCTCCATCACCTGGCCGGTGCTGAAGGTGTCGCCGACGCTCAGCGCATTGCGCCAGCGGATCTCCCAACGATCCAGCCCGGCCTTGGCCGCCAGCAGATCGAGGCAGCCTTCCATCGCGAAGTGCGCCTGGTTGGCGCCGAAGCCGCGCATCGCGCCGCAAGGCGGGTTGTTGGTGTAGGCGGCGAGCGATTCGACGTCGACATTGGGCACGCGATAGGGGCCACAGGCATGGCCGGCGGCGCGTTCGAGCACCTTGCCGCCGACCGAAGCGTAGGCGCCCGAGTCGCCGATGATGCGCGCCTTGACCGCGGTGATGTGGCCGTCGGCGTCGCAACCGACGCTGTAATCCATCGTCAGCGGGTGGCGCTTGGGGTGGATGCGGATCGACTCCTCGCGGCTCAGCGTCAGCTTCACCGGCCGACCTGTCACGTGAGCGAGCAGCGCCGTCTGCGCCTGCACCGACATGTCCTCCTTGCCGCCGAAGGCGCCGCCGTTGGGCACCAGTTCGACGAACACGCGCTCCTTGGGCAGCCCGAGCAGGCCGGCCACCTGGCGCCGGTCGTCGAAGATGCCCTGACCTTGCGTGCGCAAGCGCAGGCGACCGTCGGGCTGCGGCTCGGCAAGCGCGCTTTCGGGTTCCATGAACAGATGCTCGATGCGCTGCGTGGCCCAGCGCCCGCTCACCTGATGGGCGCTGGCAGCGAGCGCGCCATCGGCATCGCCGCGCTGGATGACGGCGCGCTCGAGCAGGTTCTCGTGCTTCGGGTTGACTTGCGGCGCACCGCTGGCCAGGGAATCGAAGGGGTCGAGCACCGGCGGCAGCGTTTCGTAGCTGACCTCGACCAGCTTGGCCGCCTCGCGTGCGGTGTGGCGGTCGTCGGCGGCGACGGCCGCGAGCACGTCGCCAACGCAGCGCACCTCCTCGCCCACGGCGACGAAGCTGGGCCAGTCGGCCATCAGCAGTCCGACCCAGCGTTCGCCGGGCACATCGGCGGCGGTGGCCACCGCGCGCACGCCGGGCAGGGCCAGGGCGCGCGTGGCGTCGATCTTCAGCACGCGCGCGCGCGGGTGCGGCGACAGCACCAGCGCGCCGTGCAGCATGTCCGGCACCACCAGGTCGTCGACGAAAGACTTCTCGCCGAGCGCCGTCTGCGCGCCGCCGATGCGTGCCAGCGGCTGCCCGACGCGCCCATCCGTGCACGGCGGCGGGATCGGCTCACCCCGCTTGGCGGCCGCCAGCGTCTGGATCGCGTCGATGATCTTCACGTAGCCGGTGCAGCGGCACAGGTGCACGTCCAGCGCATTCGCAATCGCCTCGCGCGTGGGTGCCGCATCCCGGTCGGTGATGGCCTTGGCGCGCAGCGCGATGCCGGGGATGCAGAAGCCGCACTGCAGCCCGGCGCTGGCCGCAAAGGCGCCAGAGATCGTCGCGCGCTCTTCGGGCGACAGGCCTTCGAGCGTGACGATGCGCTTGCCGTCGGCGACCTTGGCGCGCATCGCACAACTCGTCTTCGGCTGGCCGTTGACCAGCACCACGCAGCAGCCGCACTGCCCCTGCGGGCTGCAGCCGTCCTTGACGGAGGTGATGCCGCAGCGCTCGCGCAGCGTGTGCACGAACCACTCGTCGGGCCGCGTCTCGACGCGTTGCAGCGTCCCATTCAACTCGAATTCGATGGTCATGATCGTGCGCGAGGCGCTGCAATCCTGGTCAGCGCAGGATAGCGATCGGGCATGGCCCGAATGCATCACGGTGGGCCAATACATGCGTTGCCCTTGCGCCAGATCAACTGGTCCGATTCGCGACGGCGAGCGCGTCCCGACGTGGAAGCAATCGACCCGAAGCGTCTCGCGGCCGATGCGCTGGGTTGCTCAACAGCGGGGTCCCGGACTGCAGGTGCGGCGACCGGGCAGCACGCCATCCGTGGCACATGGGACCAAGGTCCCATTCGCAAGCGCTTCGATTCAGCGAAGTTTCTCGCTGACCGCTGCAGCCAGCGTGCGTTGACCCTTGCCAGGTTCCACCGCTATGGCCTTGCCGATCACGGCATTCGTTGCAGCCATCGGAAACCAGCGACACCAGGAGCACAGCATGATCGAATCGATAACACGCGGCATCAAGGCAACCACGTTCGCCGCGGTACTTGGTATCGGCTTGATCACCGGTGCCAAATACAAGCCGGTGCTGTTGGATCCGGTGGAGTTCTATCCGCCGCCGCAGCCCAGCGAAACCGTGCCCGAATCAACGCTCAAGGATCTGCAAACCTGCATCGACGGCGAAATGCGCAAGGCTATTTCGAGGGTGGCGCCGCCGGCGACGGCCGCGGGGCCCGGGGTGGTTCGAATCCGCGAGGCCATCACTGCGGTCGACAAGGAGAGCGACTTCAAGTCGCCTACCAGCTTGTCCCCGTCGCACTGGCCGCCACCACGGCGAAGTCAGCCGCCGGCAAGTCGAAGGTCAACGTGAAGCTCTTCGTTGAAGCCGAGATCACCGACAGCGTGAGCGGCGAACCGTTGGCCAAATTCGTGCGGGAGGCCCAAGGCGTGCAGATCGGGAACAAAGAGGTGCTTACGTTGCATGACGCCAAGCTGCAGATCGACCAGTGGTCGCAGAAGGTGCTGCAGTTTCTCGCCGCGCGCCTGATGTAGAACGACGCCGCCCGCATCAGGCGGCAGCGACTCAAGCCGCGAGCAGATCGGACACACGCGCGCGCAGGCTGTCCAATGTCACGGCGGCAGCCGGCAGTGCCTCGCCGGCCACCAGCGTGACCCGACTGAACGCGCCGCGCCGGAAGGGCCGCTGCATGGCGCGGCCGCCCTCGACGCGTGAGAAGAACGAACCCCACAGGTTGTGCAACGCAATCGGCACCACGGGCACCGGGTGCGTTGCCAGCGTCTTCATGATGCCGCCCTTGAAGGGTTGCAGCGTGCCGTCGCGCGTGATCACGCCCTCGGGAAAGATGCACAGCAGATCGCCGTCGTCGAGCACGCGGCGGGCCTCGGCGAAGGCGTTCTCGTAGCACCGGGCATCGACGTTGCGCGGCGCGATCGGGATCGCCTTGGCGAGCTTGAACAGCCAGCCCAGCACCGGCACCTTGAAGATCTGGTGGTCCATGATGAAGCGGATCGGCCGCGGGCTGGCCGCCATCAGCAACACCGCATCCACGTAGCTGACATGGTTGGCCGCCAGGATCGCGGCGCCTTCGGTGGGGATGTTCTCCTCGCCGACCACCTTGAAGCGATAGACCAGCCTGGACAGCACCCAGGCGATGAAGCGCAGCAGGTACTCTGGCACGAGCAGGAAGATGTAGCCGGCGACCAGGGCATTGGCGATGCCGAGCAGCAGGAACAACTGCGGCACCGTGACACCGGCATGCAGCAGGCCGCCTGCGATCGCCGAGCTGGCGATCATGAACAGCGCGTTCATGATGTTGTTGGCGGCGATGATGCGGGCGCGGTGGGTCGGCTGGCTGCGCGCCTGGATCAGCGCGTACATCGGCACGCTGTACAGGCCGGCGAACAGCGACAGCAGGCCCAGATCGAACATCACCCGCCAATGCGCGCTCTGGCCCACGAACTGCGCTGCCGTCTGCTCGGCCGAGGGCAGCAGCCCGCGTGAGGCGAAGTACAGGTCGATCGCGAACACGGTCATGCCGATGGCGCCCAGCGGCACCAGGCCGATCTCGACATGGCGGCGCGACAGCACTTCGCACAACAGCGAACCGGTGCCGATGCCCACCGAGAACACCACCAGCAGCAGCGATGCCACCTGCTCGTTGCCGTGCAGCACCTCCTTCGCGAAGGCCGGGAAGGTGGAGAGAAACACCGCACCGAAGAACCACATCCACGAGATGCCGAGCAGCGAGCGGAAGACGACGATGTTGCCGTGTGCCAGCTTCAGGTTGCGCCAGGTTTCGCTGACCGGGTTCCAGTTGATGCGCAGCCCGGGGTCGACCGCGGGCGACGCGGGAATCCAGTGCGATGCCGCGCGCCCCAGCAGCGCCAGCGCCACGCAGGCGGCGGCCACATGCCCCTTGCCGACCTCGGGCATCGCGATCAACAGGCCGCCCACCACGTTGCCGATGAGGATGGCGACGAAGGTGCCCATCTCGACCATGCCGT